>CAZAYV010000030.1:0-30272 GCA_964489465.1 uncultured Dactylococcopsis sp.
GAAAGTCGCTCCTCCCTATTGACAAATCCCTTTAGGTTATTACAATGTAATTACACCAGCGAGTTGCACCTATATAAGACCACCATGTCTGTTAAAAACGTACCTCATAAATCTCGCGTTACACGCATTGGCAACTCTCAAGGCTTTAGAGTGCCTAAACTTCTTCTCGAACAATGTGACATCAAATCAGAGGTTGAAATGTGGGTTGAGGAAGATCGGTTAGTGATTCAAGCTGCTAAAAAACCTCGCCAGGGATGGAGAGAGAAGTTTGAGGCGATGTCAGATAAGGGCGATGATCAGCTGCTAGATGATATAACCTATAGCACCACAACTTGGGATGAGGAAGAGTGGGAGTGGCAGTAAAGCGTTTTGATGTTTTCTGGGTCATTCTAGACCCAACAGTCGGTCATGAAATTAAGAAAAAACGACCTTGTGTCGTCATTTCCCCCGACGAAATGAATGACGCGATCAAGACAGTCATCGTCGCACCAATGACCACTGGTAAACCGAAACCTTATCCTACCAGAATTGCCTGCTTCTTTAACGGAAAAAGTGGGCAAATTGTTTTAGACCAAATTCGCACCGTTGATAAAACGAGACTGGTGAAACCATCATTAGGAACGATCAATCCTAGCGAACAAAAGGAAGTATTAGAAACTTTATCGGAAATGTTTGCTGAATGAGGAATAAGGGACATATCTAGCAGTTAGGGAATCATTGTATTGTTTCTGAGGACAAATTGAAGGCTATGACACCCGCCAAGTAAGTTTTATCGGGTGAAACAAAGATCATACTCGCGATCGCGCTTCCCAAAAGTTCAAGGAGCGCGATCGCTTTATTTTTAAAGAAATTTGATCTCGAAAAACTTCCTTATTCGCAAACTCCTTGTTCGCATAGATGATAATGACAAAATTTCAGACGCAATGAACAATAGATATTAAGTTCAAATCGAGGAGGAATGATGTCAAAGACTTATAACGTGATCATTCTTGGAGCGAGAGGTTCCGGAAAAACTGTATTTCTCGCCAGTATGTATAAACTGCTTTCGACTCAAGGTGAATTAGGATTTTTCCTAGAAGTAGATAGTGCGAAAAAACGACGACGCCTTAACAATATCTATACCGACGTTGCCCGAGTAGATAAAGAATGGCCGAAAGGAACCGATCCAAATGAAGTCTCTGAATGGAACTTTACTTGCAACGTTCAATCCAATTTATCGATTTATCCCGCTTGCCACTTTACCTATTTAGATTATTTCGGGGGACGATTAACCGATGATGAATTAGAAGAAGATGTTGAGTTTGAAAGTAAATTAAATGGGGCAGATGCTTTTCTAGGCTTATTAGATGGTCACAGATTATCCTCTCTCATGCGTGGTGAAACCCTCGGTAATATCTGGATGTTACAAGAGTTACCCAATATTTTGGAATATATGCAAAGGACGAATAAACCGATTCATTTTGTAATTAGTAAATGGGATATTCTCGAAGGGAAATATACTTTAGATCAAATTCAGGAAAAATTACTAAAAATTCCAGCATTTCGTAACATTGTAACCCAACGGAATCAAGCAGACTCTTCCGTTCGTTTAATTCCCGTGAGTTCAGTCGGCATGGGATTTGCTGAACTCCAAGCCGATGGGAGTATGACAAAAACTGGTGCTATGCCTGAACCTTACCTAGTTGAAGCTCCTTTAGCTTGCATTTTACCAGATATGATCAAGCAACAATTGAAGGAACTGATCAAAGAAAAAGAACAAACAGAACAGCAACAAGTCAAGGTAAAATCTAACCTTACATTTTGGGAAAAACTTAAGAAATTTGCTGGCGGAGGAGCGAAAGCAGTTGTTCAATCAATCAGCAAACGCTTACCGAAAAAATATCAGTTTGCTAATAGCATTTTAGAAGACATGATTGATTTTATCGATAACATTGAACAACCAATTCATCAGAAAGAAAATGCCGCTCAAAAACAGTACGAAAATTTGCAAAGGAAAAAAGCAGAATCGTTAAAAGCTGTTGCTGATCAAGAAACAGCATTGAAATATGCGATTCATTGCTTCTTATGTATTGTGAATCGACTAGAAGCAAAATATCCTAACTCCACCTTTAAATCATAGTTGCTGACTTTAATCATGAAACCATCATTCGATACTTGGATTTTCGTAGTAAGTGCGAATCGGTATTTCGATTACCGAACTATTATTGCTCCCAATTTTCTTTGCGAAGGTAAGAAAACGAATTTATTAGCGAGAAATGCAGGGGGTAATTTAACAGAAAGCAAAGTTGTTCATATCACCGATGAAACGATTGGCGATTTAACAGTAATTTTTCGAGTCAAAAAGGCAATTGCTGAAGATTTAGAAATTGAGGGAACCGGCACCTTAAAAGATGAGTTTGGTCGAGAAATATTTCTAACAGAAGGATTGGTCTTCAAGGGGAAGCTCACTCAGCTTGCTCTAACCCCAGAGCAATTTGAAAATGTGGTACATCATGCCATTAAAGCTCATTACCGTGAGTTTTGGGAAACAGCAACCCCTAAACCTGCCATTCCCTCAGAGGCACAAAAGCTCGAAGTAGATGCAGAAATTGAGCAAGAGGTCAATCAACTTGAAACACAATCAAGTACACAATCCAGTTTAAAGTTGCTTAGTTCGGCACTATTTAGAGATAGAGTCACTTCAGTATCTTTTATTCCCAATTATCCTCAACAACTTGTCATTCGACATGAATATGAGCAGACGGTTGAAATTTTTGAAATTGTTAATGGCTTGCTTCAAGCCACTAATTTATTAAGAGAAAGAGAAAGTTTATGGTTCTACAAATCTTTTTGGGAAAGTGAGCAAATTTTCGGAAGTTCTCATCCAACTCCTGCCAAAGTTAGTCCCAATGGCTCTTGCATTGCAACTGTGCAAATCAGCCCAACCAGTCAAAATCTTTTTCGAGTGTTTATGATTGATACTCAGGAAATCATTACAGTCAATGAAAATGATTTCTGGTTTTTTCCTCCTCTCGGTCGGATGAATGCAATTGAGTTTTGGAATAACAAAACAGTCCTGACAACTAGCGGAAAACAGATTGTAACTTGGGACATTGATTTAGAAAACCAGACTTGCTTGCAAAGAACTGCAGTTGCTAGTGAACAGGGTGATCTTAAAGCCCTTACCGTCAGTCCCAAAGACCAGATTTTTGCCACTGGCAACAAAAAAGGAGAAATTGAAATTTGGGATTTCGGCAGAGGAATCTCACCAAGATGTAATCGTCTGATTAAAGCTCACGGAACCCCGAATGAAGCACCAATTAACTCACTCGCATTTAGTCCAGATGGGAAACTTTTAGCAAGTGCCGGCGATGATTGTCAGATCAAGTTTTGGAATCCTTATACCGGTCAGAAACAAGAAGATTGGGAATTTGAAGAGCAAGTCCCCATTAATGTTATCGCTTTTAGTCCTGATGGCACTTTCCTCGCGAGCGGAGATGATCAAGGAGGTGTAAACATCAATCATCTTAAAGCTCGGAAAAAGAGAGTTTGTAGTCGATTGCTACATAGCCACACTCAAAAAGTAACCTCCCTTGCTTTTAGTCCTGATGGACAAACCTTAGTCAGTAGCAGTGAAGATAAAACCGTAAAACTTTGGAGGGTTTCAACCTAACCACATTAAGCAATTTATATCATTTTAGGATTGTTATTTAACCTCTCATCGGAAATAATGTCTATTCCCTATCAACCCGGCAGCATCATCGCTTCTTGCTACTCAATTCAAACCCTTCTCGGTCGAGGCGGAATGGGCATTACCTATGCGGCAAAAGCTCTGGCCACTCACGAACCAGTCGCTCTCAAAATCGTTTCCCTAGCCGACTTAAACAATTGGAAGTCAGTCGAACTTCTAGAAAGAGAAGCGCAAGTGCTCACGCAACTAGATCATCCAGCCATTCCTAGCTATATCAATTATTTGACCGTTGAGCAGGATCGGGAACTCCACTTCTGCTTGGTTCAAAAATTAGCCCCTGGAAAATCTCTCGCCACGCTAGTGGAAGAAGGTTGGCGTACTAGTGAGAAAGAGATTAAAGTCATCGCCAAGCAAGTGCTAACCATCTTGACCTACTTACACCAGTTAGAGCCACCGGTCATTCATCGTGACCTCAAACCGGAAAACCTGATTTGCAGTGAAGAGGGCGACATTTATTTAGTGGACTTTGGGGCAGTGCGTCAACAGTATCAAAACGAGGTCACTCAAAGCGCTACCGTCGTGGGAACCTTTGGCTACATGGCCCCTGAGCAGTTCCAAGGTCGAGCGCTTCCGGCCACAGATTTATACGGTTTGGGGGCAACCTTACTCTATCTGCTTACCCATCGCTCTCCCCTAGACTTACCTCACGATACCTTGAGAATTAACTTTCGCTCCCGAGTGAAGGTGTCACCCGCATTCGCGGCGTGGCTAGAACAGCTATTAGACCCCAATTTAGCATCTCGATTTTCCACAGCGACCGAAGCCTTAGCCGCATTGGAACGCACGCCCTTCTTGAACACAAAAGGCTGGTTGAAGCTAGGGGTAAGTGCTGCTATGGTGACAGCCATCACCTTATTCGGCTTTCACTATCGCTGGTTTTGGTTAAGTCGATTAGGCTATTATCCGACTGTCTGTCGCGAAGGCGTGCTCACCACTTATTTTCAGCAAGGAGGGAGTCTAAAGACTCTAAACACTCACCGTAGTTCAGTATTGTGGTGTGACGTTAAATATAATGAAACTCCTCTTCATGGCGCGGCTCTCTTCAATGATCTTGACTTAATCAAGCGCTTGCTCAAAGCTGGCACTAATCCTAATTCTCAGGAGGGGGACTACAACAATACTCCCTTGTATCGCGCTACCCAGGGGCGTTCACTCCAAGCTATCAATCTCCTCCTCGCTGCCGGTGCCAACCCCAATCTGAAGAATAAGGGGGGCTTAACCCCATTACATCATGCTTGCTCGTGGGGTCAAATCAAGGTCGTCGAAGTTCTGCTAGAGGCGGGAGCTAATCCCAATGTTCAGGATAACCAAGGCTTAACTCCCTTGCAGACTCCTCTAGAACCAAGCTTCCTGGAGGACAAAAAGAAAATTGAGCATCGGGAGCAAATCCAACAACTCCTCAAGCGCCATGGTGCTCAGTAGTCACTCCTTTACCGTCAAAAAGTATGCTTATCCCCTCCTCCCAACTCATCGCAGATCGTTACCAACTCCTCAGCCCCCTTGGTTGTGGAGGCAGTGGCTTCACCTACAAGGCTCAAGACCAAGAAACGGGAAATTTGGTAGCCGTGAAAGCCTTTTCCCTGACTCAGCTGGAAACCTGGAAGCAAATCGAATTATTCGAGCGCGAGGCCAAAATTCTGCAACAACTCCACCACCCGGCCATTCCTCAGTACCTCAACCATTTTCAACAGGAAACAGAGGGGGATTACGCTTTCTATATTGTCCAGCAACTGGCACCGGGTCAATCCTTAGCAGCTCTCATTGAACAAGGATGGCAACCTCAACTAGAGGAAGTGAAACAAATGGCTGAGCAGGTATTGGCAATTTTAGTCGACTTGCAAATCCAGGTGCCGCCAGTAATTCACCGTGACCTGAAACCGCAAAACTTGATTTATCAAGGGGGAGAACCCTCAACCGAAGAGAATGGCAGTTTATTTTTAGTTGATTTTGGGGGCGTGCAAGAGGTCTATCATCAGACGGCTGTTGGAAGCACGGTGGTGGGAAGTTACGGCTACATGGCTCCTGAGCAATTTCGAGGGCAAGCTAACCTCTCGACCGATTTATATGGTCTAGCGGCGACCCTATTATTCTTACTGACCGGGAAACCGCCGTCGGAACTTCCTGAGCGAAACTTTAAACTGGAGTTTCGAGGGCAAGTTAAGATTTCGGAACCATTCGCCAACTGGCTCGAGCGCTGTCTTGAACCGAACCCAGAGCATCGCTTTCCCTGTGCTGAAGCGGCATTAGAAGTCCTACAAGGGCAACGACCCCTGTCCGCTGCTTGTAACAGCAGGCTAGAGCGACCTTCTGATAGTGTCATTGCTCTTCAAGAAAAAGAAGGGAAACTGACCATCGAGATTCCGCCGGCTCGATTCCGTCCTCGTCGCGATCGGCAAATGGTCGCCTTGGCAATCACATGGCATCTCGGCTTATTAATGATTTTTAGCGGCCTGGCTTCATCGATTCACTTTACCATTCCTCCTGGGGGGTTAGGATGGTTATGGCTTTATGCCTTCGCCTCAGTATTCAGCTTTTCCGGCTCGAAGGCGATGCAGATCTGGTCGCAATGTACTCGTTGGCTGTTATTAATATATTCTCTGCTCATTTATTCCCTAATTCAGTTGATGTCGAAGTGGTTCTCTCTGAATATCATTATTCTTTCTTTGCTTTTGCTAGCTCTAGATCTTCATCTTGGCGATCCGAGACGCCGGGCTTGGTTGAGCGACTTATTCAGCACGACACGCATTGAGCTAGATCTTCGAGACTCACAAATACGAGTAGCGTATCAATGGCCCTTTTCTAAGACTAAGCTGTTTAAAGGGAAGTTAGAGAAGGTGCATTTACTGAAACTGAATCGCTTTCATCCCATTCGGTTAGAATTGGGCTCTCGGTCTCATCCCTGTTTGGGGGTGGGAGGATTCTTAACCCGAGCTGAGAAAGCCTGGCTAACTAGAAAAATTAACGATTTCCTTGATCGTCACTGATCGAATCAAGGATGGTAGCACCAAGAATTAATGATGAAGCCAGGCAATACAGCAGCTAGGCTAGCGCTTCCTATAGCTACCGTATCATTATCGCTCAACGTAAAAAAAACTAAAGAATTCACAAGTTCATCCCTCTACTGGTGTAAAGTCTTTGCTATAAGTGGGTTTGAACTTGTTTTCTTGCTGTTTTTTGTCTAAACCCCGTCAATAAAACAATAGTGGAAAAGTGGTAAAAATCTAATCTCAGCTAACTTGCACCAAAAATTATCTCCTCTAAGGCGAGCAATAATAAAATAAAAGTATAGATAGAGGAGTAATCTCTATCCGAGAAACTCCAAATGATTGTCCAGTGCAGCTTTTTGAATCGCAGGTCGCAGCCTTGGATAATCTAATCGTAAAATTTGATCGTCCCGACAAAATAAAGCATCTTGCGCCCTTTCATAAAGCGCGATCGCGTCCTCATCATTATGGGCATTAGAGTAGCGAATCCCATCAACTCCCCCATAAATCTCTGGTTCCTCATAAAAATAGCGCGACCAGGCTTGAGAAAGAAGCCGATCCGCTACTTTTGCTAACGCTGACACCGAACCTGATCGCATCGCCCCCGAACCTCTCAAATCAAGTAAAGTTAAGGGACGAGTCACTTCAACCAGTGCCACTTGCTGATCTTTGATTTCAATTACCCCACTATCCCCAAAGATTTCCACCAAGCAACCTGACAGCGTGAAAGCAGCATAGTAAATTCCGCGTTCAGGATCAGTTCTCCATTCTCCCTCATCAGACACCCGATGATGATCAAACCGATTAATCGGTCCATAATAGCGAAAGGTGAGTGCTTGGGTTCCGTGTCGGGTAGGATCAAAAATCCGTCGCAGAGACGTTCTAGCCTCTAGCGGGGAATAAAGGGGATTCGGAGGACGCTTTGGGGGAGGTAACTCGATTAGGACCACTGGCTTGCTTCAGCAGAACGCGCTTGTTCAATGACTTGCTCTTTTTTCCCTTGTTTGAGAGCTTCGATAGGCGTAAGGTTGTCTAAGTAGGGATTGGGTCGAGTCAGCCACACCATCCTGGCATAATCCGACAATTGAAGAGCTTTGATCACCTCTGGAAATCCCTCGACCACGCCATCAGACCCTTCTGGATCAAATTGCCAATAGGGAAAATATAGCTTTCCATTATCCCGAATCGCCAGTAACGTTTGACTCCGCACCCGATCATGAGGCGTTTGACGCGACGTTCCCAACAGTTTTTTTGCCACTTCAGAAGCAGTAAACGCCCCTTCTAGCAACTCACGGCGACGCTGAAAGTGTCGCGCTAAAGTCTCCATCTCTAGCTGAATGCGTTCTTCCCGACTAAAGGAACGACCCGCGATTTCTTCAGCAAGGGTATCTTTTTCAGTTAAAGCGCGATTATCATCCTCCTCTACTAATCGCTGTAAATGCTGACAAACAAGACTTTTCTCATCCCTAGTCAGCGATTGAAACAATTCTAGATATTGATACTCAATAGTGGTTATGGTCATGACCCTCACCTTGTAAGAGATGTCAACTTATTTTTATTATCCGCTTTTCTGTAAGAGATGTCAACCTTACTCAAATAACTACAGATCTGGAGTGGCTTAAATCATAGATTATTAACTTTTAAATCAATTATTGAATGCTCCTGAATCGTTAATTTATATTTGCGGAAGAATAGAAAGAAAGCTAATTTCTAAGAAATAGCCAATAACTGATCACAAATCCTCGATAATGTCTTCTGCCGAAGTCCGCGAACATCTCATCAACAGTCTCAACCTTGACCTCATCGGACCCGAACCTGATGACGAAGCCAGAAGCCAAGAAATTCTCATTAACCATACTCCCTCGCAATGGTATCTGACAGGATTTCTGGTTCCCTATGAAGCGGATTTGGAAAACCGTTCTGATGATACTGCAAATGATGACTTTGATAGCGTAACCGATAACTCTGCAGGCGAAGACAATACCAAACCTGAAACCGCTTCCGCGCGAAAAGCCTATTTTCCTTCTTCGATTGGTCTAAGTTTTTTGCTTCCTTCCTCCGCACAACCGTTAACGGTTCATGTTGACTGGGGAGACTATTATCCCTACGAAACCCAAGAAACGCCAGAAGAGAAGACAACAGAACTCACATTAGAGGAAAAAGAAAGCAGACTACAAACGCCTAATGACTGGCGACGCATTCCCAAACACGCAACAGTAACTGTTGATCTTGCCAACATTGAAGCTAAAAAGACGATCGCTGTTCCCAATAGCAATGGTCTAGAAATAGTTGTCTATCTGCGTTCGATAACCGCCAATACAGGATTACCTGCAAATACTCAGTCCGTCTCCCTCTTTCTAGTCAATAAGCGCAATCCCATAAAAGCAGAAGAACGGGATAGGGGTTACACTTTCCAAACTCGCCTCACTATCGAGAGTAAAACCCCATTGATTCCCCGTGCTGACCGCAGTGGACATCAGCGCGATGATCCTGATTTACGCATTGCTGACCTCCAATATCGAGATGTTTGGGAATATGCAGTGGGACACAATATTTCCGTTAAAGCAATAACGCACAATGGGGCTTGTCACCATATTGAAACCACTTGGCTTCCCATTGCAGCCGTTGAAAAAGTCGTTGCGAGGGATATCCCAGAAGTAGAACTGGAGATGGAAACTTTAGCCAATGCGGAAGATGCAGCAGCCATTCGGGAAATGTTGAACAGTCTTCCTGCTGTCTATCAAGAGTGGATTGAACAACAACAGCAACAGATTGAGAGTTTAGACACTCCAGATCGTCGGGAGATTGCAGAAGCATTATTGAACAAAGCTAAAGTTGCACGCAGACGGATTCAAAAGGGAATCGACATTTTAGAGAATCCCAACGCCTTGGAAGCCTTCCAGATGGCAAACCGCGCGATCGCGCGATCGTTACGTCAGCGTCTTACTCACAACACAGACAAAGACCCTGATAAGGATATCAGTCCCCCTCGCTGGCGACCCTTCCAACTTGCCTTTATTCTGACCAATCTGGGAGGAATTGTTGATCCCACCAACAGCGATCGCGAAGTGGTCGATTTACTCTTCTTCCCGACAGGAGGCGGGAAAACAGAAGCCTATCTGGGATTAGCAGCCTTTACCCTCGTTTTACGACGCTTAGAAAATCCTGGCATTACCTCGGCGGGAATGAGTGTCCTCATGCGCTATACCCTCCGTCTATTAACCTTAGACCAGTTAGGACGGGCAGCAACCCTGATTTGTGCTTTAGAACTAGAACGGCAGAGTAATCCTGAAAAATTGGGAGAATGGCCCTTTGAAATCGGGTTATGGGTGGGAATGAGTGCGACTCCCAACCGTATGGGAGAAAAAGGAAATAACAACCCTGATACTGCCCGCGCTAAGACGATCGCGTATAAAAATAACAGCAAAAATAAACCCTCACCGATTCCCTTAGAAGAATGCCCTTGGTGTGGAGAGAAATTTCAAGCCAACTCTTTCCACCTGCTGCCCAATCAAGACAAACCAACCTCTCTCAGAATCAACTGTGTCAACCGTCAACCGCGCTGCGTCTTTAATGGCAATAATCCTCTCCCCATCATTGCTGTGGATGAGTCCATCTACCGTCGTCTTCCTTGTTTTGTCATTGCCACTGTCGATAAATTTGCCAATTTACCTTGGGTAGGACAAACGGGCGCTTTATTCGGGCGTGTTACCCATTACCATCCAGATGAGGGGTTTTATGGCGCTGCGGATACTTCCCGACAAGGAAAACCCTTACAGACATTCCTCCCGCCTCCCGATTTAATCGTTCAAGATGAGTTACATCTCATTTCGGGACCTTTGGGGACAATGGTAGGACTCTATGAAACCGCGATTCTCCTCCGGAGACGCTGCGCGAACGAAGCACTATGTACCCGCGAACAGCCAGATGGAACGGTCATTAAACCCAAAATCATTGCTTCTACAGCAACGGTGCGCCGTGCTGATCAGCAGATTCGGAACTTATTCGCCCGACAAACGGTTGATGTGTTTCCTCCCCAAGGGCTAAGTCGTAAAGATTCCTTTTTTGCCCAAACCGTTCCCGAAACTGAGAAAAACGCCCGTCTCTATCTAGGAATTGCTGCTCAAGGTCGCAGTCTGAAAGTAATTTTACTCCGAGCTTATCTTGCTCTGCTTTCCGCAGCACAACAACAGTGGGAAAAGCATGGCGGGGCAAAAAATCCCAATAATCCAGCCGATCCTTTCATGACTCTCCTTGGTTATTTTAATTCCCTGCGAGAACTGGGAGGCAGTCGGCGGATTGTGGAAGATGAAGTGAAAGCACGTTTGAAAAACTATAGCGGACGGAAACGAGAAAATGAAATCGATGTTCCTTTTGCCAACCGCACCATTGGCGATGAACCTCTTGAATTAACCTCTCGCGTTCAAACCAATCAGGTAGCAGAAGCAAAACGCCGTTTGTCTCTCTCCTTTCACAAGAAAAATCATGTGGATGTCACTCTCGCCACCAATATGATTTCAGTGGGATTAGATGTAACCCGCTTGGGATTAATGGTGGTATTAGGTCAACCAAAAACGGCTGCGGAGTATATCCAAGCCACCAGTCGGGTAGGGCGAGATGATAAACGTCCAGGCTTAGTCGTCACCTTATTAAATATTCATCGATCGCGCGATCGCTCTCATTATGAACGGTTTGCCAGTTGGCATGAATCATTTTATCGAGATGTGGAAGCGACCAGTGTTACGCCGTTTTCTTCACGGGCGCGCGATCGCGGTTTAGCAGGAGTTACCGTGGCAATAGCGCGACTCCTCCACTCAAAGCTAACTCCTCCTGATGGTGCAGCAGCAATGGAAACTCATCGCAGTGAAGTTGATTTTGTTGCCGATATTATCGCCCAACGAGCAGAAACCCAAAAAGATAGCGCAAACATAGCGGAAGAAGAACGCCATCAGTTAAAGGGAGAAGTGAAGGAATTGTTAGACGCTTGGAGTTACTTAGCGGGTGATTTAGGAACATTGCAATATCAGAGAGAAATTAGCAGTTCTCCTCCTTTATTGCGGGATTTTCTTGATCCAGAACTTGACCAAATTTCTGCTCGCGAACGGAAGTTTCGCGCCCAACGCAGTTTACGGGATGTCGAACCGAGTGTCAATATCTGGGTACGTACTAATCAAGAAGTTGAGGAGGAGAAACAAAGCTAATGCCACAGCGTTCTCGAAACAAACAGCAAAATACTCGCCCTCATGGGGAACTGCGCCAAAGTCAACTGCTGACCTCTTACGGCGCTGGTGCAATGGTGGATTTACCCCATCAATCCATTATTATTGGGGGATTGAATCAATGGTTTGGCTATCGGGATTATCCCATTGATGAAGAACGTTTAGCACGGCGAGTGAGTGAAATTTTAGAAGTAAATCAGATTGATCTCTATGCTCCCCCTCAGTCTCAAACTGATCCCAGTCAACCTCAAACAGGAATTGGTGCTTTTATTTTCCCGAAATGGTTTGTTGCCCAAATTGAAGAAACTTACTCCTCTCGTTCTGGAAAGCGCTATCAAACTCGCCCCTTAATTCCTAGAAAACGTCTCCTCAAAGGGAAATACGAAGACGAAAACCGTAAAAAACATTCCGTGGTTCCCGTGCGCTTTGTCCAAGCCTGTCGCAACGGTCATATTAGCGACATCGACTGGTACTTATTTGTCAATCAGGACTGTCGTAGCAATTGTCCTGCCCAACTCTGGTTGGATGAGGGCGGAACAGGAAACGATTTTGCTGATATCTTTGTTCGTTGTTCCAAGTGTAAGAAACGCCGTCCTCTGTCTGATGCAACCATTCCTGATTTTGCTGCGCTGGGATATTGTAAGGGCGAACGTCCTTGGCTAGGAGAGAATGCACAAGAACAGTGTTGTCATCCTGAAAGCAAAAAAGCAGAACGGAATCGATTACTGGTGCGCTCTGCTAGCAATGCTTATTTCTCTCAGATTCTAAGCGTCATTTCTTTACCTGAATCGGATCAAGCCCTGCGAGATGCTGTCAGTCGAGTTTATGAAGATTACCTAAGAGAAATTGACAAAAAAGAAAACATAGCTTTTTGCCGACAAATGATGCACAAAGTAAGAGAAGCTCTCGCAGAATATAGCGATGAGGAAGTGTGGAGGGAAGTCCAACGACGACAGCAAGGAGGCGAACCGCCCAAGAAGACAATTAAACAAGCGGAAATCGAAACCCTTTTATCTGCGGAGACAGTGGGAAAAGATGAACCAGACAGCGATTTTTATGCCTATGTTCGTCCTTTAGAGTCGTTACCTTCTCCCCTAGCAGGAAAGCTCGATAAAGTAATTCTTGTTCCTCGTTTACGAGAAGTAATCGCTCAAGTTGGATTTACCCGCTTTGAACCCGCTCTCCCGAATGTGGAAGGAGAACTTCCTGATGAGGAAGAGTTGGAAATGTCTGTTAAACGAGCGCCCCTTGATTTTGAACCAAAGTGGGTTCCCGCCATTGAACAGCGTGGGGAAGGAATCTTTTTGTCTTTTAGTGAAAGTGCGATTAACGAATGGATGGAACAAAGTGCAGTGAAAGAACGGGGAAAGCTGTTAAGGAAAGGATTCAAAGCCTGGTGTAAGCGTCGTAACCTTGCCGAAGACAAAGCCGAGTTTCCTGGATTGCCGTATATTATGCTCCACTCTTTATCTCATTTGTTAATCACCACCGTTTCTCTAAAGTGCGGTTATTCTGCCAGTGCCATTAAAGAGCGCATCTATGCAGGGGAAGGCGGATATGGCATTCTTCTCTATACGGGTTCATCGGGTTCTGAGGGAACATTGGGAGGACTCATTGAAGTGGGAAAGGCAATTGAATATGACTTAATGCAGGCTTTAGAGGAAGGAAGATTATGTTCCAACGATCCCCTATGCGCTCAACATGAACCTGATAATCATCAAGAGGAGCGATTTTTACATGGTTCAGCTTGTCACGGCTGTTTATTGATTGCAGAAACGTCCTGCGAACGCCGAAATGAGTTTTTGGATCGCGCCCTTGTTACAGAAACAGTTATGGGACAGGAAACCGCATTTTTTCTTGAGAGTCCCTGATCATGTCACCCTTTTCTCAACTTAGTCGCCCTACCTTGCTCAAACTGGCAACAGCCTTGGAAACTCAGCGCTTGCAGCCTCCTTTTTCTACACTCAATTTCAGCCAAGAACTTCCCTCCATTTATCGAAAAGAAGTCATTGCTGAACTCAGGCGACTGTCTGAAGCAGGAATGAGCGTCCAGCATCTTGCTTATTTACTGAAGGCAATTTGTGGAGAAAGAGAGCAAACACAGGCAATGCGCGATCGCGCAGAATTAGTTTGGACAGGCACTTCCAGCAGTCAAATGCGGGATACTAAGGTTGTTGTCCAGGATTTATTTTCTCAAGCAACCCAACGGATATTAATCACAAGCTACGCGATCGATTCTCCAGCAAAAGCAAGGGAATTGTTTGCGCCCCTTGCCGAACAAATGGAGACTTATCCTGAGCTTGAGGTGGTGATCGGATTGAATATTCCTCGTCGTTGGGGAGATTCATCGCCTTCTGAACAACTGCTAGCGAAGTTTGCCCAATCTTTCCGTTCCTTTTGGATAGCCAAACAACTGCCTCTCATTTTTTACGATCCGCGATCGCTATCTCAAGAATTTCATCAACGGGGATGTCTTCATGCCAAGTGCGTTGTGGTTGACGGAGAACAAGTGTTTATTACCTCTGCTAATTTTACCGAAGCAGCCCATCACCGTAATATCGAAGCTGGGGTCTTGCTAAACGATGCAGAATTGGCGCGATCTTTCCACCATCAGTTTAAGGTACTAGTAGATTTTAAACAGTTGTTGCCGTTAAAGGTTTAAGAACCATTATGCTTCTCTTTTTCCCGCCCCCTTACCCTGATGAACTTCTTCATAGCACCTTTGCCAGATATCAAATTCGTAGTGGCAATTTAAGCGGTAAGCAAAACTTAACAGAACTACTGAGTTATGTATCCACTCAGCCCTATCAGGTTCTTCTTCCAAGCAACTTAAATTATTTGGTGAAACATTTACATCCCAGAGCAGGATTAAACCTTGTCACTTTGATCGAAAACCATACTCTCGCTCCATTTTATAAGAATTTTCTGTCACCCAAAGAAGCTTGCCAACTGGTCCAAGCAATGGAAACCAAATCCAAGCCGTCTATTTCTGAAATTGCGAAACTCCCCTCACCTGAATATTTGACCCATTCGTTTCTCAAATTTTGTCCTGCTTGTGTCGAGAGAGATTACACTACCCTTGGCGAAACTTATCTTCGTCGAACTCATCAAATTCCGGGAATGGCAATTTGTCCTACCCATCACACCAGGCTTGAAAACAGTGAGCTTCTGGTCACGGAAAGAGATTTATCCCTCCATGCCAATCTTTTGCTAGAACTTCCTCATCTCAAGGAGAAAGCAACTCCCTTTGATCCGGCTACCCAAGAGCGATTATTTGGGTTGTCCCAGCAACTGCAATCGCTTTGCACCCAATCATTCTTCTGTCCTAGCTTAAGTTGGCTGCGCGATCACTATCAAACCCATTTGCTTGAACTTGGGTTTCTCTCCCGATCCCGTCGCCAAGATCAGATGCAGTTTGACCACGAGCAATTTGGTCAAGCCATGTTTGACTTTTATGGATCGGATTTCCTAGAAGCCGTGCGACCGCCCATGAGCAAGAATTTATTTCTCTACTGGGCAAACTGTCTCCTCGCTTGCAATCTCAATCCTGTGCTCGATCGCGTTACTCATATCTTACTAATGACATTTTTAGCAGGGTCATTGGAAAACTTTTTTCAGGGAACTGACACCGGTATTTCTGCATCGTTTAGAAAATAGCTCTTGAAACCATTTCCATCTCAACTCGTCAAATTATGGATGACGGTCAACCCTTATCCCAGGATACTGTTACGCCACTGCCAAATTATCGGGAATTAAGTTTTGAACTAATCGGTCGCAGACTACCAGGGGATCATAGCTATGGCTTATATTCTGCCTTGAGCCAACTTTGTCCCGCCCTTCATAAGGCGGATGATATTACTATTCGCGCCATTGCGGGAACGCCAAAAGAAAAAGGTTTGATTGCCCTGAATCGAAACTCCCGACTCTATTTGCGTCTTCCCCCAGAAAAAGTTTCTTGGTTTAATCCGTTAGCTGGACGTTGTTTAACCATTGGTAATTATTCCCTCAAATTGGGAATGGCTCATCTATCGTTTCTACAGCCTGCTTCTCAACTAAGAGCACGCTTAGTTCTAATTAGAGGATTTCAAGACCCAAATGCCTTTCTAGATGCAGCCATTCGGCAATTAAAAACGCTCTCAATTCAAGGGCAAGTGCGATTGCTCCCAGATCAGGAAGGAAACCCCCGTCGCAAAACCCTTAAAATCAAGAGACATACGCTTGTTGGGTACGGGATGGATGTTTCTCGCCTCAGCTCCCAGGATTCCCTGCGGTTGCAAATCTTTGGGATTGGCGGTAAACAGAAAATGGGCTGCGGTGTCTTCGTTCCTAGAAAATAACTGAATTTCATGGATGCCAAGCAGACTCCGCGACTGGCACTACACTTAGACGCTCCCGATTTAACCCCCTTGCATCGCGTGGGAATGACCGGAGTGTGGATGTCACTCAAGTGCTTAGAAGAACAATATCCCCTTTCTTCGCAACGAGTGGGCAATCTATCTTGGATCCTAACCCCGAAGGAGATACAACTGTTTTGGGACGGCAATGATTTTGAGGTTCTCGACTGGCTGCTCAAGCAAGCCTTTCAAATTGATGAGGAGGGCTTAATCTCTTTTCTCGCCCTCAAATCGGTCACTACGGAAACCGCTTGTAAAATTGTCAGACATAACCTAATTCGAGGAACGTTTTTACAACACACTCAATTCTTCCGCTCTGCAGGAGAAAAAGAGGAAGAGCTATTGGTGAATCAAGTCAAGATTCAGCTCTCTTATCAAAGAGCAAAATGGTACTCTGCTCAAGATTTTGCACAAAAATTATGCGATCAAGGGAACAACCTGAAAAAAGATCCCATCAAGATTACAAGCGGGTTATATCCAGGCGCAGCCATACGTCACGAAAAATATCGCCAAAGCACTGCCTTTGAGGAAAAACCGGCACTCGCTTTCGCTCTCTTGTTTGCTCCCATTGCCTGTCGATATTATGGGTTATCTCCTTATATTTTTGATCAGCATTTTCTTTTTGCAGTGATTATTCCCGAAGTCCTAAATTTACAAGAGAGTGCCAAAGCCTGTTGGCGTGCTGCTAACAGAGATTATTACCGTTTCTATGCCTCTTGCTCAGCAGAAGCCAGTTTGAAGGAAGGCGCGATGTCGCCAACACTCCCTAAACGATTGGAAATCCTTGTTTTTGGAAAAACTCGTTGGTTATCTCAGCAGAAAACCATAACGCAAGTAAAAATTATTTCCGTGACGGAATCGATGGCGCAATTTTATCAGCAATTGTGCCAGTGTTTTCCCAAAGAACAATTGGCTGGTTTTGGAAAAGTTCACTATAGCTTCTTTCGAGCAGTCATCTGTGAGAATTTTGTTGCCGAACTTCCCTGGTGGTCAGGTTTTTTAGAGGGATGGTCCGCTTTTCTCAAGCAAGTGACTCAATTTGATTCGGAAACGCGTTACTTTTTTTTGCGAGGACTATTTCAGCAGGGAAAGGGATTAAGGCAAATGATCGAGAAAGTTCAGTTAAGCAACGAGCAGCAGGTTCTATTTGTGAAAGTTTGCCATCAGGCACTGCAATACATTTATGCTCAGATTTATGCCAAGACCGGTGAAGTAGAATATCCTCGGATTCAGCGGGAAAATGAAGACATACTTAGAAAACTAGAGAATTGTCAAAGCCCCAGCCAATTCAGAGAATTTATGGTTCGCTTTTGGGCCAAGGCAGGACATCCCAAACTGTTACAACAACATTGGGAAGAACTCATGCCAGTGACAACTGGACAAGCAGATTGGAAGCTCTGTCAAGATTTAGTCTTCCTTGCAATTGCTAGTTATCCCATTTCCCAAAAACAAGAGGCTCAATCGCAAGAAACAAATGATTCCTCAACTGAGTCATAGGTATGACATGAGTTAAAAGCAAAACCATGCTTCATCTATTTGGCAATTTTGTGACTGCCCGAGGAATAGCTGGGAATTATCGCGGTGAAAGCGAAGGAAATTTGACGCCGTTACAGACAGTCTCTTGGCATGGACAAAAGCACACCATTGTTTCTGCAGAAGCAATGCGCTTTGCTTTTAGATATTATTTGCAACTAATGAATGAACCCGTGAATCGCGTTTTTGATGCCGATGCGAAACCAGTTCCCACTTGGCACTGGCAAGGTGAGCGTAATGAACATCAATATAGTGATGACGATACTTTGGGTTATATGACGACAGAAGCTGCTAAACAGGAGAAGAGTGAGGAGGGGTCGATTACAAGAACAAAAGGGAAGACAACGGCACGAAAATCAGCCTTAGAAGTGGGAATTGCTCTCTCAACGACACCGTATCAAAAGGACCGGATGTTTCATGCTAGGAGTGGAGAGAAGGATTCTACCTCCATTTATATTAATGAAATTCATGAGACTTGCTACCAAGTTGGGTTTGCTGTCACTCCCAACCACCTCAGTGTGAAATCCCGAATTTTCCCCACGCTAGATGGTCTCATTTCTCTGCCCCGTGTCGCAGGGAATCACAGTCGCAGTCTCTATGATTTTTCCCCGGATAGCATTGTGCTGAGATGGACTCATGATCCTTGTCCTCGATTTTTTTATTGCTTTCAGGAAGATGAGGAGGGAAATATCACCGCTCCCAAATTGCTGGATAAAATTAATCGGGGAGATATTGATGCCAGTGAACTTTGGATTGGGGGACCGATTGTCGAAACATTAGAGGGCGCAGAAGCGAATCTTTTTCCTGGGGTGAAGTTAGCTGTGGCAGCTTTGAAAGAGAGAATTGCAAGTGATTTGGGACTGTCAGAATAGTTAAGGTATCTTCTAATGACAATTGCTTTGAAGGTAGAGGTTCCCTTTGCTTGTTTTCGCCAGTCAAGAGCAAGGGTTTATATTCGCACCTATCCGGTACCCCCGCCTTCAACAGTCTATGGGATGCTGCTGTCTCTGGTGGGAGAAGTAGATCGGTATCGCCATTGCGGGGTAGAAATCGCGATCGCGCTTCTCTCTCAACCCGAACTTTCTGTGGTATTAAGAAGGTTTCATCGCGTTAAAACTTTGCCAAGGGAGGATAAACAGAATCAACGCCCAGATTACCAAGAGATTCTGTCGAATATTGAGTTGATGGTTTGGGTGCGTCAAGGTGTGGAAGAGACAGTTCCTAGTTTGCGCGATCGCGCCCTCGCGGTACTACTCAGACCAGAGGAGATTGAACGCTTTGGCAGTTTGTGTCTAGGAGAAAGTCGAGATTTGGTTGATGCCATTTCAATTGTCTCCAAGGGAGAAATAGAACCGCCTTTACGGTGGTTAGTTAGAGATGAAGAGGGTTGGCTTACTTTACCGCATTGGGTGGATCATGTGGGGTCAAAAGGCACCTGTTGGCAACGCTATGAGTTGCAGGAGTGGCGTGTTCCTCAACCTCCTGAAACGGCTTGGGTAAGAATTGAGTCAATCTAGCAAGGATGTGGCGTTGACCGCCAAGGGGTTTGGCCAAATCAGTCTGAAAATTTTCTGGGATGGGAACTTAAGGCGGTTGGGATGCGTCTATGATGCTTGTAGACACTTGGAATCCTCTCTTAATCAGCGATATAGCTTTCTCTTGGCAACTCTTTTGATTGGATAGGAGCGGTGAAAACTGATGAATCAAGCGGTGCTTGCAAAACTAGCTGGAAACGACCGAGCCACAAGGATTTTACAAGGTGGCGTGTCGAATAGTTAGATGTCGCTAGGCGTTGAGCAAGTCGCACTATTGCAGAAGTTTTTCGTGGTAATCGCGTGTCGAATAGTTAGATGTCGCTAGGCGTTGAGCAAATAATAATGAAGACGATTACGAATATCCTACAGAAGTGTCGAATAGTTAGATGTCGCTAGGCGTTGAGCAAAAATCGCAAATTCAGGACAAATCCCTTCTCAACGGTGTGTCGAATAGTTAGATGTCGCTAGGCGTTGAGCAAGAAAAAACACGACAGAAAAGAAGCGCGTGGGGGCAAGGGTGTCGAATAGTTAGATTCATTAGGCGTTCATTCTGCCAAATGCTAAAAATGCCATTACATATCAAGGCTTCTAATAAGCTATCTTGAAAGATAGAATCAAGCCTTTGATCCAAGCCCGCCGTGCTGAGTTTCTTTCCCCTCCCTTATCCCGATGAGCTCTTCTACAGCCTACTTGCCCGCTATCAAATTAGAAGCGGCGATACCAGTCCCAAACGAATTCAACAGGAATTATTTAGTTCTTCGACCGTCATTGCGGTTGCTGATTTGCCTTCCCATTTAAATGCGCTAGTCACTAACGTGCCGCCTAATTTTGGGTGGACTGCGGAACATTTCATTCACAATCATACGCTGTTTCCCTATTATCAGCCATTTTTATCGCGCGATCGCGCTCATCGGATTCAAGTGTCCATGAAAGGGAACAATGGGGGTAATATTCACACAAGAGCCGGGATTATGGCGAGTTCAGTTAAGATGCCACAATTCTTTCGTTTTTGTCCCGATTGCATCCAAGATGATCTTTCTCAGTACGGGGAATCTTATTGGCACCGCTTACATCAAATTCCTGGTGTTTTATTTTGTCCAACTCATACCCAACCGCTCCAAGATAGCTTGATTCGAGTGAACGGGATGAATCGGCATGAATATTTCCCTGCCAATTCCGAAAATTGCCCGATTTCTCCTGTTAGCGCCAGTTACAGTGCCACAACTGTGGAAAAATTGGTTGGTATTGCTCAAAAGGCGGCATGGTTACTGGAACAGAATTTAAGCAGTCGTGACTTACAATGGTTTTGTCAAAAATACCTGACCTTATTGATTGAGAAAGAATTAGCAACAGCAAGTGGTCGTGCGTATCAAAAAAAATTACATGATGCGTTTCTGTTGCACTACGGGCAGAAAGTGCTAGAAGTTCTCGACTCTTCAATTGATTACCCCAAGGGCAGTTCTTGGTTATCGGCGATGGCAAGAGCCCCTCGTAAAGCGTTTCATCCGGTTAGGCATTTGTTAATGATTGGTTTCTTAACAGAGTCCATTGAAGAATTTTTTCACACCGAACAACGTTATGCCCCATTTGGGGAAGCGCCTTGGCTTTGTCTGAATGCGGCAGCGCAACATTATCAACAACCCGTCATTACGGATTTATCAATTTCCTACAGCAATGATTTGAAAAAGCCGGTGGGGACCTTTCGCTGTTCTTGTGGCATGGTTTATTCGCGTAGTGGTCCTGATGAGTCAGAATCTGATCGCGATCGAATTGGCAAGATGATTGCTTACGGCGACGTTTGGGAGCAGAAATTAAGGGAATTGGTAGAAGTGAAGAGAATGGGATTGCGCCCGATTGCGCGAGCATTGAATGTCGATCCCAATACAGTGAAACGGTATGCCTCCCAGTTAAATTTAGAAACGTCTTGGCAACCTTATCGGAAAAAACCCCCAAACAAAGCAGTTGATATTGAGACGCTGCAACCAGAACAACAGCGACAAATCTGGCTTGATTTACAACAACAGTATCCAGATGCCTCGAAATCAACGTTGAGAGGGATGGCTCCGGCGACTTATGCTTGGCTTTACCGCAATGATCGAGACTGGCTCAATGAAAATTCTCCTGCTCTGCGTCAACCCATTTCTAATGCGAATCGTGTGGATTGGTCTCAGCGCGATCGGGAAATGTTAGAGCAAGTGAAAGAAGCAACTGATACTTTGTTAAATGCTGAAGAACCCACTCGGATTACGATTAGTGGCATTGGCAGAACAATTGGGAAACTGGCGTTGCTGGAGCAGCATTTAGACCAAATGCCTTTGACTCAGACTTATTTAGCCTCGGTTGTTGAGACGGTTGAGGCATTTCAAATGCGACGGGTACGGAGCGCGATCGCGCAGCTGGTAATGCAGAATGAAGAAGTTAAAGAGTGGCGGGTGCTTCGCTTAGCGGGTTTGGGAGATAAGGTATCGTCTCAAGTCAGAGCAAGGATCCAGCAGGAGGTATCCCGTCAATTGTGACCTAGAAACAGCTTTAGTCTCTAGTTTTGCAAAATTGTTTCCATCCAATCAGGGTCAATCATTTTAGCTGACTTGAGAGCTTCGTAAGTGGATATCTCGTTTTCCTTAGCACTCTTTTCAATGGTGCGTAGATCATTTTCAACATCTTTAAGGTTGGACTTGTGTTTTTGTTTATTTGTTTTAGTTTTTGCTGGGTCGTTTTTAGAAATTTTGCCCCGTAAAGCAAGTTTATAGGCTTCTTTTATTTTGATATTAATTGCTTCATCAGTTTCACTGTCAAAGAAAATTTCTTCTGCTGAGGCTTTAGCAATTTCTGGTTCAACATCCCAGTCCATTAGTTGAAGAATAATTTGATTAAGCTCTGGCGATTTTTTTTCACGTTCTTGACTTCTGCGAGCTTTTTCTCGGGCTTCTTTTATTTCTTTGTCTATAGCTTCGCGCATCAACGAATTCATATAGTCAGTTGTTTCAATAGGGCTAATATCTTTAAATTTCTCCATTGAGTCTTGATCATTCGCTCGAATTGCATCTAGCATTGGTTTGATTAAAAATAACCCTTCTTGAGCAACTTCATGAATGACATCAATAGTAATTTCTTCAGAATCGCCATAAGCAATTGCCCGACCTTGAATCATTTTATAAAGTTTAATGGTAATATCAACAATTCCCTGGGTTTCGTAATAAAGAGCGTCATTAATTTCTTCGGTTAACTGAACAGGGGTTTTAGTCCATTGATATTCCCACATTTGCTCAACAAAAAACTTCCATTCCTCATCATTTCTCATTCTCTCCCAAATCATACTCCCTTCTCCGGTTCCCCTTCTTGCATTTCTGAAATTGCCTTGAAGAATTGGAAAAGCTTCATAAGTACCAACACGGATCACTGGAATTCCGATAACATTATCCATCTTGACTAAAAAATTTAAAAGATCAGAGCTAGATCTTCGACTTGTAGCAAGATTTTGAATTTCGTCAATCACTAATAACCCGACATTATGAGTATGAGTGATTTGAGCAACTTGAGCTAACATAACATCTTCTGTATTGCGCTTTTTCCCAAATTTCTCAAAATAGTTGGTTCCTAATAATTGATCGATTGCTAAAAAAATATCAATACATAATCCTTTCAAAGAACCAGCGTGAGGACAATCAACTTTTAACCATGTAATTTGATAAGTCATATATTCAGGATGAAGAATCACCTGAGGGAAAAGAGAGAGAATATATTTAAGGTTAGTGGTTTTCCCGACCCCGGAAGGGCCAATTAGGGTTAATCCTGATGCTGAGGTTGGAACATCAACGTATTGTTCAAGCTGTTTTCCGTCTTTTTGTTGAATTGCTTTATAAATCTGATTCGAGCGTTGTGCATACTGAGGCTGCTCTGGATTGCGAGCCAAATAGCCTGTCATTAGAAGTCGAGTAATGACTTGATAGAGGTCTACCGATTGATTGACTGGTTCAAAGTATCGAGATAAACGCTCAATGCAATGGAATCTTGTAGCTGCATCATAGGTTCTTTCTTTCACCTCAAAAATAGGCTTTTTCTCCACACCCTTGAGAAAATCATCAATGTTAAGAATGGGAGGCAAAGCCTTAATCATGGGATTAGTGTTGTACTCTGGCAACTCGCATTCTCTGTACTCTGGAATAGCAGCATATTTGCGACTTGCCGACCTACCATCGGTTTGATTGTTATCATCACTAATTTCTACAAATTGATACATCTTACTACAATTTTTCCCTTTGTTTGTTGCGTTTTAAGTGTTCAAGATAGCTGGGGCGACCACGCGACTTTGACGGTTTAGATTCTTCTGATAAAGGCTCGGTAGAGGAGTGGGAAACTTCTTGTTCTTCTCCCAAAACAAATCCTTCATTTTCACCCTGTTTCGCTTTTTCAGACGCTCGATTCTCTCGAATCCCCCTAACTCGCTGGCGTTTACTTAAATTTGGGTCTGACTGAGCCGAAGTCATAGTTTCCGCTTGCTCAACAACTTTTTCAATTTCTTCTGCTGCATCAATCCTACCCTGAAGAGACTGAGCTTGATGTTTTTGAGTTTGTTGAGCTTCATATTGAGCTAGATATTCAATATCCTCAAATGTTTTACCCAGATATTTTCCGCTTGGGTCAATAATTCGGCATTTTTCAAAATTTCTTCCATCTTGAGAAGGAATATAGATAAACTCCGGTTTTCTGGGATCGTAGGAAACTTGTAATTTTTTCTCTGCCTTGGATAGTTGATTACTTCTGGCTTTTGAAAACCATTGCTCTATTTCTGCTCGCTCACAGGTATAGTACATTTCCTTACCTTTCAATTTAATGCCTTTTGCTGTAATCGTGGCTTGTTCTGTCGGCATTAAATTAAGCTGAACAATATCTTCTGGAAAGGTCCGCAATTTCCCGGAACGGTTAGCAATTCCCCATTGCCATAAATTAACTGGGGTAGGAACAATACCATCAGCAATTAAATCTTCATCGCAATTATAATTTTCTAAATACTCGGTATTGTGTTCACGCACTAAATGAATAATAATCTTAGTTATTTGATGCAGATCGAGTTTAGCGTCTAACCGATAGTCACGCCCTCCTCTTTTCATTGAGTCAACATCAACTGCTCCAGGAACAAAAGGTTTTGTATAGCCCTGCATTGTCCGAAAATGTCGCTCCACAATTCCTTTCCAGTCCGCTCGATAGGGTGCTGCATTTTCAACTCGAATTTTCAAATTACGAATCATCGGTTCTATTCCTTTACCTTTTAATTCCCCTCGATCAGCTAGTAGGATTTCGGGAAGATGATGGCAGGGCCATGTTTCTTCATTAATTTCAATTCCATAGTTTTGGCAAAATTGTACTTTATCGGTAACAGTATTTGCTAATGCCATCATCGCTCCTACCCAAGAAGGACCTTCCAATCCAACATAAATTCCGGCAATTAAGCGACTAAAAACATCTATGGCGACGTAAATAACGGGACGACCAATAATCCAATTGCGATTGTACTTTGAAACTAGATAAACATCACCAATTGTGGCATCAATTTCGCATCTTGAACCAGGACCTGTTGTCTGATTTGTAGAATTTCCCAGAATTGCCCGATGATTTAAATTGAATTCTTTGCTTCCGTAACGAGATGTTGCTGCTTTTTTCCAATCAGACTGTTCTTTTTTATACCAGTATTTAAACTGACCGAGAGTTGGAATCGCTTCTCTTGAAGCAATTTTAGATTTGCCGTGATTATCATCAATCAACAGTTGATCTTGATAAAAATGTTGGATCATTAATTCATAAGCTGTCTTGAAAGTATTTTTTTTGGGAGTGTGGTAATAAAGAGAAATCGCAGTTTTAAAAATCTTCCTATCTTCGTCAGTGATATTGATTCCTTCCCCAATTTCTTTTTCTTTGGCATCTTTTCTTGGTCTTCCCCTTTTTTGATTACTAGCACCTTTAGTTTTTCCTTTTCTCGCAGAGTTTTCATAATCTGGAAGAAGGGCATTGATGGTTTTTCCGCGTTGCCAAAATTTTCTTAAATATCCATAGACAGTTTTTTCAGTGATTCGATTCTTTTTTCGACCGGTATTATAATTCTCAACTAATTGTTTAACTAAAGGTCCTCGTAAATGTCGATAATAAATTTCGGGTTCTTGTTCAACTATAAACTCAATTATATGCCATCTTTTATCTCTAACTTGGATTGTTCTTTCAGTTAAATTTTCATCTTTAATGACTCTCGCCCAAGGATCAGATTTCTGCTTTGAGGCGGTACCATTAGAGAGTGCTTCTAAAATATCAGAGATATTTCTAATTTCAGGGAAGCCTTGTTCAGCATTAATATCAAAAACAAAGGCAATTACATAACCTTCATCAATCCATAGGACTCTTTCAGTTAGCTCCTTTTCATTTGGAAATTGATTTGGCCAAAGAATAATTTCGTTTACAAACAAGTTATTATCCATAATTGTAAGGCTTAACACTCTCAACTTAGGAATTAACTACCTTGAGTTTTTCTGTTGAGAGTAAACTATTTACTTTAGTATTTTGCATATCTTCTATTAAAATCTCTTTGCGAGCAACTAAATGCTTAAAAAGATAAAGTGATGTCCCAGTCTCAAAATTCATTTCCCTATCCATTTCTTTAGTTACTTGATTGACGCTAGTTTTACTGGTCTTGAGGCGATCTTTTAGGAAAGGTTTTAGGGATTTAAGTTCTTCAATGGTCATTTCAGAAGTTGGCTCTAACCAATAGGCAGAGTAAAGCCATTCAATATTTTTAGCCAAAAGTTCAGGCACTTCATGCTCGGTTAAAATGCTCCAATCGATCCCTTGTACTTGGTAATATCGCCGTTCTAACTCAAACTTCTCGATCACTCGTTTCTTTTCCAATTCTTTGCTCATTTTGAAGGTTCGCGCAACCTCTACTATCTTCCCTTCTTGCTCAACAGAAAGCATAAAATCTGTCGTCAGTACATAAGGAGTACCGGTTTGTGAGCATCGATAATAATTGATGCCCATTTCATCAGCAATTTTTTGTGCTAAATCGAGTTTGAGCAGTGGAAACTGCTCTCTTATATCGCGAATGAACGGTGACCATTCAAAAATGTAAAACAGTAACATTTCCTTCTTCGACAAGAAGTGATGAACTCGGTTGGTTTTCCATCCCGGAGTACGAGTCGAGAGTCCCTTTGAAGTAGAATTGCTGACAGTGATCCAAGGCTTGTAAAGGTCGCCTTTACCCATACCGTAGCCCTCCTTCAGATAACGATCGAGCTTACGTTGCGACCATTGCCCTCTCTGCCTAGCCATAATCTTCTCTCTTACAGGACTTACTTGTTAAAGTGATAATCTAAGCATACTCTGTTTTCAGAAATTGTTCAACCGTTTTTTTTATTGTCGATCCGTTTTTTTCGTTTACAATTAGTGATTTTTATCACTCAACCGTTACTGACTTTGCTAAATTTCGGGGCTGATCAACATCTAATCCTCGTCGCGCTGCAATGTGATATGAAAGCAGTTGTAAGGGAATAACCGTGACTAAGGGCGAAATTAATTCTTCTACTTCCGGTACTGGAAGCAAATTATCAAACGTTTCTGCTGCTTCTTGGTCATTCATGACGGTGACACCAATTAAACGTGCATCTCTGGCTTTCGCTTCTTGCGCATTAGAGAGCACTTTTTCGTAAACGCTACCGGGCATGGCAATGGAAACGACAGGGACTTTACTATCTAACAGCGCAATGGGTCCATGTTTCATTTCTCCGGCAGGATACCCTTCGGCGTGAATGTAGCTAATTTCTTTGAGTTTTAACGCTCCTTCTAGCGCGATCGGGAAGTTAATCCCTCGTCCGACAAATATAAAGTCTTGGGTTTCTAGAAAGTCGTGGGCAAGTTCTTCAATATAGCGTTCTTGGCTTTCTAAAATTAGTTCGATTTGTGCGGGAAGATAGCGTAAGTTATCGAGAATTTCCTCAATTCGTTCTTCGGAAAGGGTTTTACGCTGATAGGCTAAGTCGAGAGATAAACAATAAAATCCGATCAGTTGGGCGATAAAGGTTTTGGTGGCAGCAACTCCAATTTCAATGCCAGCATGGGTATCAATCACTTGATCCACCATTTGCCCAAGGGTACTTTCTGGGCGATTGGTAATTCCTAATAAATGGGGCTGAAACTTGCCTTCTAAGTCTTGGCGACGGCGTTTTTCTAAATCCAAAGCGGCGAGAGTGTCCGCGGTTTCTCCGGATTGAGTGACACCAATTGTCAGGGTATGCGGTGTAATGGGAGCAGGGGCATAGCGGAATTCTGAGGCATATTGGACCGTTGTGGGAATGCCGACAAGCTGTTCTAACAGATATTTCCCGACTAAACTGGCATGCCAACTGGTGCCACAGGCCAGAATTTGGATATTTTCTAGATTTTCAGTGAGTTGAGGAGAAAGGTTGAGATGAATAGGGAAACTGTCTGTATTTTGACCCGGATGCCAGTCTTTGTTGAGATACGCTTCTAAGCTGGTACGGACAACACCAGGTTGCTCGTAGATTTCCTTCAGCATGAAGTGACGGAAACCTTGTTTTTCAACGACAATGGGATTCCAGTCAAGGGTGCGAGGGGCTTTTTTCACGCGATCGCCGCTGTGATTATAAATTTCTACGCCTAAAGGGGTTAATTTGGCAATTTCGCCGTTGTCTAGGGGTAAAACCGCCCGCGTATGTGCAATTAAAGCGGGGGTATCGGAGGCACAGAAGAATTCTCCTTGTCCAAAGCCAATCACCAGGGGGGCTTGTTCCCTTGCAATCACCAGTTCATCTGGATAGTCAGCACACATGACCGCGATCGCGTAAGCCCCCTTGAGTTGTTGCACTGCCTTCTGTACCGCTACGAGTAAAGGCGAATCTTCGGTTTGCGTGAGGGTTAAATATTCTGCAATTAAATGAGGAATGACTTCTGTATCAGTATCAGAGAGAAATTCGTGTCCTTTGCTTTTTAACTCTTGTCGCAGTTCCCGATAATTTTCAATAATGCCATTTTGCACTACTGCTACCCGTCTTGCCATATCAAGATGGGGATGGGCATTATGTTCTTCTGGCTTACCATGAGTTGCCCAGCGGGTATGTCCGATTCCAATTTGTAATTCTTGCTGAGAAGTGCCCTGAAACGTCTGTTCAATTTTGGCACGAAGATTATGGAGTTTCCCTTTAGCACGAATGCAATGTAACTCATTTTCAAAGATTGTAGCGATTCCTGCCGAGTCATATCCACGATATTCCAGCTTTTCTAAGCCAGAAATTAAAATCTCCGGGGCATTTTGTGTGCCAATATAACCGACAATTCCACACATAATTTTTCTATCCTTCGGACTTAAGCTGTGTTTGACTCGCGATCGCGCTGCCTTGTTCCCAACTTGACAACAATTAGAAGCAACAGAACGCTAAGACATTATCAGCAAATGTAATCAAAATTGGATAAACTAGCAAACAACGATTCACAAAGGGCTAGCATAGTCACAGGTTACGGCTTTTTGGGACCAGAGACCTGCTCTCCCGAAAGTGCCAGTGACCATTGGTCTATAGAGGCTTAAAACATAACATTTTAGATGATACATCAACCTATGGAGTATAAGCTTTCTCAATTTGGTGCGCAAATGTCTCAATTGACGGGGGTGCGTGCCATCATGAAGGATATTATTGAAACGCTGCGTCAAGCAGGAGAACGAAAATTTATTAATCTTAGTGCCGGCAATCCGGTCATTATTCCGGAAGTGGAACAACTCTGGCGCGACTGCACAGCAGAGTTATTGGCTAGTTCTGAATATGGCGAAGTGGTCTGTCGCTATGGGTCTTCTCAAGGCTATGCTCCTCTGATTGAGGCAATTGTTAATGATTTTAATCAGCGTTACAGCTTAAACCTGAGTGATCGCAACATTCTAATTACACCGGGTTCGCAAACCCTCTATTTTTATGCCGCAAATGCCTTTGGCGGCTACACTAGCGAGGGTCAGCTCAAGCAAATTGTTCTCCCCTTGAGCCCAGAATATACAGGTTATGGAGGGGTCAGCTTATTTAAAGAAGCGCTTCAAGCGTACAAACCCACCCTTGACATTGACGAAGCTGCCCATCGCTTCAAGTATCGCCCTGATTTCAATCAGCTAGTGATTAATGAGGAAAGCGGTTGTGTCATTCTATCTCGTCCTTGTAACCCCACTGGCAATGTTATTTCGGAAGAAGAACTAACCAAAATCACCGAACTGGCTGCACCCTACAATGTACCGGTGATTTTAGATGCTGCGTATGCACCTCCTTATCCAGCGCTGAATTTTACCGAAATGACACCGCAATTTGGCGGCAATTTATTACATTGTCTGAGTCTCTCGAAAGCCGGACTTCCCGGGGAAAGAATTGGTGTTGCCATTGGCGATCCAGACTTGATTCAGATTTTAGAATCCTTCCAAACGAATTTGTGTATTCATTCACCGCGTTATGGACAAGCAATTGCGGCGCGCGCGATCGCGTCGGGTCAACTGGGTCACATTGCAGAAAACGTGATTCGTCCCTACTATCAACATAAATTCACGGTTTTAGAAGAAACCCTTGATGCAACCATGCCCAAAGAAATTCCCTGGTTCCTGCATCGTGGGGAAGGGGCAATTTTCTCCTGGTTATGGCTTAAAGACTTACCAATTAGCGATTGGGAACTGTATCAAGAACTGAAAAAACATGATGTCATTATTGTTCCTGGTAGCACTTTCTTCCCAGGCTTAAAAGAAGAGTGGCAACATAAACACCAGTGTGTGCGGATTAGTTTAACGGCAACCAATGAAGAAATTGCCACTGCTATGCGCCGTCTCGCAAGTGTCGTTGAAAAGATTTACCAAG
>CAZAYV010000031.1:0-30050 GCA_964489465.1 uncultured Dactylococcopsis sp.
AAATCTATCGGGAGCACAGAAAATTATTACGCTGCTCAATATCTTTTTTGAGCGCAGTATTCCTGAACAAGAAAAGGCATTGGTACGCCAGATTATCCTCGACAGCACCAAAGATATTTACGGCATTGACCATCGCTTGACGGAAGTCACTTTCCAAGATGTTGATAACACCAGTAATGGTCGATCAGGGCAAGTGCAAGCGCAGGTGACCTTCTTTATTCTGGGCTCAGGTTCAATGGCGCTGGAAATTCGGACACAACTCTTAGATGCTGCCCGACGGAACATTAGCAAACGTCTCAAAGATTACGGAATTGGTTTCCAAATTGATAAGAAACCAATTAATGTTGATTCTCCTATGAATATCTAGTCCACATTGAATGAGTGTTGAAGCGCGATGAGTGTACTTGCCTTTAATCCCTTACAAATGCTTCCAGAAAGTTGGAAGGTTTCCCAGCTTTTGGAGTTTGACCAACCTAGGCGAGAATTCCTGATTCTGTTGGGAATTCGCGTGGCAGGGCTTTTCATTTGTATTATCCTTGCCATTGTGGTGAGTCGGGTAACCCCTTCGATTTTGCTGTGGTTTGCCGCGCGATCGCTGCCACCAGAAAAATATCAAGAATACAAAACCTTTAGCGATCCCTTCCGTGACGCTTTTGTGAGAACACTGAGCTTAATCCTGATTGATATCAGCCTGAACTTTCTCAAAGCTTATGAGGAGTTTTATGGTGTGATTAATTTTATTGCTGATTTTGCGGTAATGGCCAGTGCCGCGTGGCTGGTGTCAAGAGTGGCGAAACAAGCGATTCGGATTTATGGGGTGAGTCTTCTCAAACGAGTCACTCAAGAGGTGAACGATCTCATTCTAATTTTTGAAAATACACTGAATGTGATCATTGGCTTTCTTGCCGTGTTGATTTTTGCGCAAAGTAAAAACTTTAACCTGATTGCGTTACTAACTGGTTTAGGGATTGGGGGGATCGCGATCGCGTTTGCTGCTCAAGAAGCCCTCTCCCAAATTCTTGCCACCATTGTCATTTATTTAGACCGTCCTTATCTTCCTGGAGAGTACGTTCGCATTAACTTTGTAGTTACCCAAGAAGATGTCTATGGGCGCATCGAGTCCATTGGCTTACGTTCAACTAAACTCCGAATTTCTGCGACCAATACGTTATTAGTGGTTCCTAACTCCTTGATGGTCACGAAAGATATCGAAAACATCTCTCGGGGAACGAAAGTGATGGTTCTGTTTTACCTTGATTTTTACAATGTTCTGGATGAATCTGAACGAGCATTAGTGAATAAGGTGGTTCAAGAAAGTGTCAAGCAAGAACTCTTTGGACTCGACCCAGGCAGTACTAAAATTGCTCTGTTTGAACCCGAAGACAAACCCGGAACCCGAGCTCGCATTAGCTTGTTTGTCATGGGGTCTAATGAAGAGTCAATCATGATTCGTAAACGGTTAGTTGAAATTGCTAACAAATCAATCAGCGATCAATTGCAAGCCCAGGGGTTGAAATTTGAATTTGCTGAACCAACCACTTATGTTGATTCGCCGGTGACTCTCTAACAATGACTTGCCATCAAGTTTTGGAAACTCATGAATATTCTAGAAACTTTCCAACAGGCCTTAGGGATTGATGCTGAACTACAAAGACAATTGTTAGCGTTTGGCATTCGCCTGGGATGGTTTATCTTATTCACTGTTCTGGCAGTGTTAGTCGGACTAGCCTTACCCTCCTTTCTAAAATCCAGTGTTCGTCGCTTAGTCCCAGATCGCTTCTTCGAGTCTTACAAGCGTTTAGTCGGTCCCTTACGGCGATTAGTGATTCGGTCTGGAATTCTGGTTATTACTGCCATTAACATTAACCTCTTTCGCATTTACCCCGGTTTATATGACTTTTTAAAGTTGGTGGTTTATCTCCCCCTCACCATAACCGTTGCTTGGTTGTTATCCCGAGTGGTCCGACAACTCAATCGACTCTATGGTATAAAGCTGATTCAGCGTCTGAATCGGGAAGCAGATGATTTATTGATTGTGGGTGAAACCGTAGCCAATGTCACGATTGGTTTCTTTGCGATTATCTTCTTTGCCCAAACTCAAAGAGTCAATCTGATGAGTCTTCTTACCGGTTTAGGCATTGGCGGGGCTGCCGTTGCTTTTGCTGCCCAGGAGATTTTATCGCAAGTGTTTGGGACAATCATCCTTTATCTGGATCGTCCTTATCTACCAGGAGAATATATCCGTGCTAACTTTAATCCCCGAGGTGCAGACATTTACGGGCGAGTGGAATCCATTGGCATTCGTTCTACTAAAATCCGACTCGCTGCTAAAAATACTCTCTTAATCGCCCCTAACTCACTCATGGTGAGCATGGATGTGGAAAATATTTCCCGAGGAACCAAAGTGATGGTCCTGTTTTACCTCGATTTTGCTCGTGTCTTAGATGAGTCAGAATCTGCTTTGGTCGACAAAGTGATTGAAGAAAGTTTTCATAAAGAGCTTTCTGGACTCGATCCCGGAGGCATTCAAGTTGCATTGTTTGAACTAGAGGAGCAACCCTGTACTCGTGCTCGCATTAACTTATTTGTTAGAGGCTCGAATGAAAAGTCGCTCGCCATCCGAAAACGTTTAGTAGAAATTGCCAACGAATCGATTACTGAACAATTGCAAGCCGAAGGTTTACAGTTTGAATTTGCAGAACCAACCATCTATGTTGATTCACCTGTTCCTCTGTAATTCTTAGACTCTATTGCCTTAAAGAAGATAATGGATATTTCAGAAATTTTCCAAAAATTATTTGCCATTGATAACAACTTTAGAGAAGAACTGATTAATTTTGGTATTAACCTAGGATGGTTCGTCTTCTTTACTATCGTTGCTGTTTTAGCAGGGCGATTACTCCCCTCCCTCTTTCAGTGGAGTATTGACCGCTTTGCGCCAAAAGTAATTGCTGAGCCTTATGACAAAGTGGTTGCTCCCTTGCGAAGTTTAATTGCTCGGACGGGGGTTTTAATTATTACCGCCATTAATATTAACTGGTTTCGAGGCTACCCCGGATTATATGACTTTTTACAACTCCTTGTTTATCTTGCCTTGACGATTACGGTGGCTTGGCTACTATCGCGCTCAGTACGACAAATCATTCGGGTTTATGGCGTGTTACTGCTGCAACGGTTCAGCAAAGAGATGGAGGATTTTCTCCTGGTGGGAGAAACCGTTGCCAATGTCATCATTGGTTTCTTTGCTGTGATTGTGTTTGCCAATAGTCAAAATTTGAATCTGGTGAGTGTTTTGACCGGGATTGGTATTGGCGGGATTGCCGTTGCTTTTGCTGCCCAAGAAGTTTTATCGCAGATTGTCGGCACCATTGTCCTCTACTTAGATCGTCCTTATGTCCCAGGGGAATATGTTCGTGCCAACTTTAACCCAGCAGCAGAAGATATTTACGGTCGTGTGGAGTCCATTGGGATTCGTTCTACTAAAATTCGACTTGCTGCGCAAAACACCCTTTTGATTGTTCCCAATTCGCTAATGGCGAGTATGGATGTGGAAAATATTTCTCGGGGCACAAAAGTGATGGCGTTACTCTATTTAGATTTTCAGAAAGTACTTAGTGACGCCGAGCGAGCATTTGTGGATCGCGTTTTAGGAAATAGTCTTAGTCAAATTTTTGGTGTGGAACCGGGAAGTATTCGCATTGCCACCTTTGAACCGGAAGATAAACCGGGAACTCGGGCTCGGGTGAGCTTTTTCCTTCTCAGTTCCAGTAGTAGCTCCCTCAACCTCCGTAAGCGGTTAGTGGAAGTGGCGAACCAGGAAATTAGCAAGCAGTTATCAAACAACCAACTGGAATTTTCCATGGAAGAACCGATGATTTACGTTGATTCACCAGTGACTAAGTAATCTTAAATCAGTCAATGTTTAATTAATTGGACTGAGGGGGAGAGAGGGAGACAAGGTGAAGGAGGGTTGGATGACCCCTACCTATGACTCATTGCCAATTAACTGGTTCAGTATCCCCGATCAAACTACTCATTCATGGTTTGTTGTTGAGAGGATTCACTTTCAGCAATTTCTTGCTCAATTTCTTCAATTCCTTCGTCAGCATGACTTTCGGAGATGGCACGGGTACAAACCCAATTGCTGGGTAATGCTGAGGGCCATCCCATCCGAATTGCCTCAGGGCAAATGGTCATGATGGTTAACTGACAATCGATGAGTTGGAGTCCTTCTTTTTCGGCTTGTTTAAGGCTTTGTTTGAGAATCGAGTCATTATTAAATTCAATGGTGCGATTACATTGAATACAGACAATGTGATGGTGATGATGGGGGTGGGGGCGATTCAGTTCATAATGTTTGTGTCCTTCGGCTAATTCTAACTCTCGCAGAATCCCCATGCGTGTCATCAGTTTGACGCTGCGATAAATAGTAGATAAGCTAATCTCTTCCCCTCGCTTTTGCAGCAAATGAAAGAGTTCTTCTGCACTGAGATGATGCCCACGAGGCAGGTTTTGAAAGACATGAAGGATGGTTTCTCGTTGGGGGGTCAGTCGCCAACCGCGAGAGTTCAGTTCTGCTTTCAGGGAGGATGAGGTATAGGGTTGCCTAACCATAGTTTTCTTGGCAATAAATGCTATATATTGAAAATGATACTCGTTAATCGGCTCACTTGCAACAAGTTTTAATTATTGATAAGCGCAAAGAAAAGTTAACCGCCGATTTGGGACATTGTACGGGTGTAATTTCCTGTCACTGTACCATTATCCCGTTCTTTGAAGTTGATTTCAGGTTTCATGGCAATGATTTGTTCTACTTGCTGACGCATTTGGTGGAAGTTAGGAGAGTGACGGAGGGTTGTTTTTAGATCAATTTGCCCTGTCTCATTGAGTAAACAAGGGCGCAGCCAGCCATCAGCAGAGAGACGCATCCGGTTGCAGTGATCGCAGAAACATTCTGACATTTGGGAAATAAAACCAAGGGTGCCTTTAGCGCCTGGAATTTGGAAGACATCTGCTGGTCCATTTCCGGGCACTTGTGAGATTTCTAAGCCCCATTTTTGGCGAATGTCTTGACGGATTTCTTCTGAGGGAATCCAAGCGCGATCGCTGAACCATTCCCGGTTGCCAATGGGCATAAATTCAATAAATCGCACATGCCAGTTTTTCTCCAAGGTAAGGGCAGCGAGATCTAATACTTCTTGATCATTCACTCCCGGGATGACAACAACATTGAGTTTGAGTGGATCAAATCCAACGGCATGGGCTGCTAAAATGCCATTCCAGGTTTGTTGCCAGCGACTGCGCCCATGGTTACCAATGATACTGTCAAAATTGTCTGGATTGAGAGAATCTAAACTGATATTAATGCGTCGTAATCCTGCATTATACAAAGGTTGAGCAAACTTTTCTAACAGAAAAGCATTAGTGCTAATGGCTAAATCTTGCGTTTCAGGAAGGGCAGTAATTGCTTCAACAATATCAATTAGATCAGGACGCAATAACGGTTCGCCTCCGGTTAAGCGAAATTTATTAAAACCAAGAGGGATAAAAACTTCTTTGAGCAGAGTAACGATTTCTTCTTGGGTGAGGAGATTTTCTTGCAGGAGATAAGTGAGTTCTTCCTCACTGGGCATGCAATACTGACAGCGAAAGTTGCAGCGGTCAATTAAACTGATGCGAAGATAATCAATCGTTTGCATAAGGCATTTTTATCTTTTCATTGGCGACTGAATTGGGAGCAAGATTAAAAATCAATTTTAATCGAGCCTCTCCTCAAACACTTTCTGGCAAGCCTAACATTTTTGTCGGCTCATCATCGTAATCAGCTGAACCTTTATGATTAAAGCATCAGGATTGGAAGATAAAAGTGGTTGTAAACACCTTGATTTGAATTGAATCAGTTTCCCCAATCATGACCAAAAAATAGAGATTATTTGACTTGTGGTTTGAGATGGAGACGCACCACTTGCTGACCTCCTAAACGTTGTAGATAATAATTGACCGTGTCTGCAGGATCAGCACAAGCCGAGACTAAATGACCTTGCCAACGAAAATAGTAAATCCGATTAAATGATCCGGAAATGACTTCGTAGGGGGCACTCCAGCCCTGAGCATAAATGACTTCACCCAACTTTAATCGTGAGTAACCCGATTCAGCAATGACAGGGATAACCGGAGTTGATGAATCAAAAAATCGCTCTAAAGCCGATTCAAGACGAGTTAAGAATTTTAAGGGATGACGCAGCATTTCTCTTACTATAAGTAAATTAAAAGTCTTTCTTCTTCTAGTGTGCCCAATTTTTTCGCATTTGGTTACCTTTTTGTAACTTTAGTTACAGAAAATCTATTATTAGGCTGATAAGGATTAAAAGTTAAGTCTATCCAGAGAGTAAAGATCATGCCATAGGCAGTCCACAGCATTTCTAGATGTACTCTCTTCAACTCCTTTCCAATCACGATTCCATGTCTGCTAACTCTAACCAGCGGGCGGTTGCATCTTCAATATCTTTTTCCAAGGTTGCTACTTGTTCAGATAGCTTTTGCAGTTCGCTATATTTTTGAGAAGGCGTATTATATAGGGCATTTTCTAATTCTGTTTTTTCTGCTTCCAGTTGCGGTATTTTTGTTTCTAAGTCTTCTAACTCTCGTCGTTCCCAATTGGAAAGTCGCCGTGGTTTATCTTGTTTCTGCTTCTTACTTTTTCCATTAACTGCTGATTTATTTTTTGTGACTTTTGGCGCGGCTTTTTCAGTACTAACTTGTGCGGTCTCTTCTGCTTCTTTATAATCTAAATATGTGGAGTAGTTGCCGGGATAAAATTTAATTTTTCCTCCTTTAGAAAAGGCAAAAATTTGCGTCACGGTTCGGTCTAAAAAATAGCGATCATGTGAAACAGTAATCACACAACCATTAAATTCTTCCAGATAATCTTCTAAAATGCTTAAGGTTTGAACATCTAAGTCATTGGTTGGTTCATCTAGGATTAAAACATTAGGAGCACTCATCAAAACCTTTAAAAGAAATAAGCGTCGTTTTTCTCCTCCTGATAGTTGATGTAAGGGGAGATACTGTTGATTTGGTGGAAACAAAAACCGCTCTAACATTTGGGAAGCAGTGATTAAGGTTCCGTCAGCAGTCTTGACATACTCAGCCACATCTTTGAGATATTCAATGACGCGCTGATTCTCGTTTTTTGCTTTAAGGAGATTTTCTGAATGTTGGTCAAAGTAGCCAATCTGAATAGTTGCCCCAATCTCTACTTTTCCACTATCAGGTGCAATCCGTCCGGTGACAATATCCATTAATGTTGACTTTCCAGCCCCATTTTCACCAATAATTCCGATGCGATCATCAGGACTAAATTCGTAAGTGAAGTCTTTAATGAGTTGCCGGTTTTGATAAGATTTATTAATATTTTCCACTTCAATTACTTTTTTACCAATGCGGCGACTAGGTGTGGAAATATCAACATTAGCCTTGGCTGTTTTGAACTCTTTGTTTTGGAGTTGATCAATCGCTTGAATTCGCGCTTTTTGTTTCGTCGATCGCGCTTTTGGTCCCTGTTTTAGCCAAGCGAGTTCTCGCCGGAGCACACTTTTGTATTTTTGGTAACTGCTGGCTTCTGCTGCGTCTATTTCAGCTTTCTTTTCTAGATAGTAAGAATAGTTGCCATCAAAGGTGTATAAATCAGCACGGTCAATTTCAATAATGCGAGTCGTGACTTGATCAAGAAAATAGCGGTCGTGAGTGACTAATAAGAGTGCTCCCCGAAAGTTGCTTAAATAGTTTTGTAGCCATTCGACAGCGTCAGCATCTAAATGGTTAGTTGGCTCGTCCATTAAAAGCGCATCCGGTTCAGCAAGTAAGGCGGCTGTTAAAGCCACTCGCTTGCGTTCTCCCCCTGATAAATTCTTGACAGGAGTATGGGGATCACCTAAGCCTAATTTATTTAAAATAATTTTAGCCTTCGTATCTAAATCCCACGTTCCCATCGCATCCATTTGTTGAGTAATGGTAGAAAAACGAGAGAGGAGTTGATTATTATTGGGATCAGTGGCGAGTTTTTCGGAAAGGGTTTCGTACTCTTGAATCAGTTTAATTTGTTCGCCGCTACTGGCTAAAACTTGCTCTAAAACTGTATTGGTTTCATCTACTTCGGGTTGTTGGGGAAGATAAACACATCGTGCATTCTGGTTGACTTTAAATTCGCCACTGTCAATGGGTTCGAGTCCAGCCAATATTTTAAGAAGCGTTGATTTACCGGAACCATTTGTACCAATTAAACCAACTTTTTCCCTTTCATTTATGCTAAAGGTAGCATTCCGAAGAATTTCTTTAATGCCAAAGTCTTTTTTGACTGATTTCAGCGTAAAAATAGCCATAGTTGATTAGTCTATACTCATGATTTGTCCTTTGCATCCCCCCTCGCCATCACCTCCTCCGATCTTAGATTAAGATAGAGGAAAACTGTTAACAATCCTTTACAAAAACGCTGATGACGCAATCCCTGACAAAAAATACAACCTTAACGCAGTATTCTTGGGAGTGGCAAGGCTACAAGAGTGTTTATACTGTGCAAGGAGAAGGACAACCCTTACTCCTCATTCATGGCTTTGGTGCCTCCATTGGACATTGGCGAAAAAATATTCCCGTTTTAGCGGATGCGGGATATCAAGTCTTCGCACTAGACTTGCTGGGCTTTGGCGGATCCGAAAAGCCTGCTTTAGACTATAGCGTTGAGTTGTGGCAACAACAACTCTATGATTTTTGGGCAAGTCACATTAACCAACCCACAGTCTTTGTCGGCAACTCCATTGGTGGCTTACTGGCCTTAATGATGATGACTGAATATCCTGAATTGACAGCAGGAGGAGTGTTAATTAACAGTGCTGGCGGTTTAAATCATCGTCCAGAAGAATTGCAGTTTCCGCTAAATGTGGTCATGGGAACTTTTACCAAGGTAGTCAATACACCGGGAATTGGTGAATTTGTCTTTAATCAAGTTCGCCGTAAATCTCAAATTCGGAATACCCTCAAGCAAGTGTATCGCGATCGCGCTGCCATTACTGAGGAATTAGTAGACTTACTATATCTTCCCTCTTGTGATCCAGGGGCGCAAAATGTTTTTGCATCCGTACTCAGCGCACCGCCAGGACCAAAACCAGACGACTTATTACCCCATCGCCAGTGTCCATTATTAGTTTTATGGGGAGAAGATGATCCCTGGACACCGATTCAAGGGGCAAAAATTTATCAAGATTTGAGTCAAAATGATCGCGACGTTGAATTTTATCCGATTCCGCAAGCTGGACATTGCGCCCATGATGAAAAACCAGAACAAGTTAATCAATTAATGCTAAATTGGTTAAACCGAATTTTTACTTAACTTGAGGCAGAAAATGACGGGAGACATCGGATGACAAACCACAAACTTATCCATAATTAACAACTAATTATGTGATATTTTGAAGAATGCTATATTCTCTTTTCTGCTATGTCCTCATCTCCTTTTTCTCAAGATCAGCCACCTTCCTCCCCAGAAATTAAAGTTCTGATTGATGAAGATGCGCGTTCATTATATTGTTATGTTGAACAGTCTTTTACTTCTAAAGGCGTTCAATACTATCTTTTAATGCCAATCGATTCTCCCGTTTCAATTATTATGTTGGATGAGGACGAAGATGCAGAACAAGCAATTTTAATTGAAGACGAACCAGAAATTGATCGGCTTTTCTCCAAAGCAGAAGCCAGTTTAGCTGAAGAGGAACTGACGCTAAAGCGTACTTCCTTTACTTTGACAGTTGCAGGGGAATTACCAGAACCCGAAGATGATGACATTTTGACTTTAGAAATTGAAACGGAACGTGCCTGGGAAGCTGAAGAATTCCAACTCCTAGCCACCTTCATCCACGATGATCAAGAATATGGGGTGTATACCCCTCTCGTTCCTTTACTTTTCTTTGCGAAAGCACAACCAGATGGTGAACTAGAACTCCTCTCTCTGGATGAGCTAAAGACCATTCAGCCGATCTTAGAAGAATGGATGTTTAATTAAGAATTAATTGATATTATTTCTGAACAAGGGGATCATTAGCTAATGAGAGATTTGAGCTAAAGTTAGCATCCAGCGTGATTAGGTTAGAAAAAGCTGACTTAAATGAACCATCCTTGACGAGTAAGCGGTAAGTTCCACTCACTATCCTCTTTTCGCCGCAGTAAGGTTTGATAAATGCCCATCTGATTCCTTTCAAATCCGATCGCGCACCCGATCAAATACAGTTGCCAAATATTGTAGAGTTTTTCGCCAATGAGCTGAACCGCTTCTGTTTTCGCTTGCGCTAAGTTCTCTGCCCAACGCCGTAAAGTTAGGGCATAATGAGGACGCCAATTATCCACATCAACCACTTCCCAACAAGCTTTTTCTGCTTCTCGCAACATCGGTGTCAGTTGGATGAGTTCCCCATCGGGAAAAATATAGCGATTAATGAATCGTTCCCCAACACTAGAACCCCGCCATTGATCGGTAGAGGTAATGCCATGATTCAGAAATAATCCTCCGGGTTGGAGACATTGATAAGCGTGTTGGAAATAGGCAGGATATTGTTTTAAGCCCACATGTTCGATCATGCCAATAGAGACAATTTTATTGTAGGTTGGGGTTTGCGGTAAGTCTCGGTAGTCAAGGAGTTTAACCTCTAATTGATCCTCTAACCCCTCTTGTTGGATGCGTTTTCGATTGTACGCTACTTGTTTTTCGCTGAGAGTAATTCCATAACCTTGAATGCCATAATATTTTGCCGCCCAACGCAGCATTGCCCCCCAACCACAACCAATATCGAGGAGTTTGTCTCCTGGTTCCAGTTTGAGTTTACGACAGGTAAGGTCTAATTTTCGTTCTTGGGCTTCGGCAAGACTCATTAAGGGATGCTCAAAATTGGCACAGGAGTAGATCATCCAAGGATCAAGCCACAGTTGATAAAAGTCATCTCCCACATCATAATGGTGTTGGATGGCAGCGCGATCGCGCTCTTTGCTGTGAACTTCTCCTTCGCGATCACCTTCAGGGTTAACTTTCACAGGTAAACGCGGGAGTAATAAAGACTGTAGCCATGCTTTGATGCCTTGGCTGCGTTTTAATCCTTTCCAAGCCAAATGTTGTCCCAAATTAACAATCGTTTCCGCTTCACCTTGGAAATCAAACCAACCATTGAAATAGGCTTCCGTTAAAACTAAAGGATCGCGCCTTAAAACCAGAGAACGTAAAACACCGGGATGAAGAAACTTTAATTGAATCGCAGAATTTCCCGCTTTTCCTAAATTTAAGGTTTCCCCTTCCCAAAATTGAATGGTAACCGGATGAGGAAAGTCTTGCAAAGCCGTAACTAACCAGTTGCGGAGGGTTGTGGGTAGTGTTGCGTGTCCCATAGCACCTCTTAATCAATATTTGATTGACTCTACTGAATCCATTTGATTTAATCTTAAAATGTTTTTCAGCAGAGATAATCTCTCCATTGATATGTTTTTTACTTAATAATTATTCATCAGGCAAGAGCAAATTGCTTTCCTTGACCACTAGCTAAGTCAGCGTTCAATCGCACTTGCCAACTCCAATTTTTATCGAACTTGAGCTAATAAGCGATCACAGCAGTTTCAACAACATAGTTCTTTCTGAATTCCTTAACTATTGGACTGCTAAGATGAGATTAATTCAGGCAATACCAATTCCTGCTTACTTTTAATTATGACTGCTACGATTCCTTTTACGAAACCCGTTAGTCAGATTAAATTAGCTCCTGGAAGTAAAGTTACCATTTCGGATATAAGCTGGTCGGAATTTGAATCAGTGCTGCGAGAATTGGGAGAAAATCGTAGTGCTAGATTGAGCTACAGTCAAGGTACGTTAGAAGTTATGGTTCCCTTACCCGAACATGAAAGACCAAAGGAACTAATTTCTGATCTTGTCAAAATTTTGTTAAAAGCCACCAGTCAAGGATACGAGCCTTTTGGTTCGACTACTTTTAAGCAAGAAGGAATCGCAGGAGTAGAGCCAGATGCTTGCTTTTATATCCAAAATTATCAACGGATGATTAGTCGTCGTCGCCTACAATCGAACGATCCGCCACCAGATTTAGCGATTGAATGCGATGTCACTTCCAAAACGACTCTTGATGCCTATCAAGCAATCAAAGTACCCGAACTATGGATTTACGATAGTGGACAGTTAACGATTTACATTCTCCAAAATGAAAACTACATCAAGTCTGATGTTAGCCCCACATTTCCTCATCTTCCTCTAGTTAATCTGATCCCTCATGCTATTGAACGCTCTTGGCAAGTAGGAAGCCTTCAAGCCATTAAAGAATTGGAAGCCATCATTAATAACAATTACCAATCAGAATAATATCCAAGAAAGCGATCTTGCAGAAATCCGTTTCGCGTGGCGCATTGCAAAAAAAGTAAGGGCAAACTGCTGTTCACCCTTACTGCAACTCAATCTCTCTCGATGAAAATTAGCGATTCGTTAACATTTCCATCGGTAAGCGCTTAAAGGTCAGTCGTTCATCAGCGACATCAGCAAAGAGAGTATCTCCTTCACTAAATTCTCCTTTCAGTAAGGATTTCGCGATTGGGGTTTCCACATAACGCTGCACCGCCCGTTTTAAGGGACGTGCCCCGTAAACGGGATCGTAGCCAATATCAGCGAGGAAATCTAACGCTTCTTGCGAGAGTTTCAAGGAAAGTTTTTGTTCGCTGAGACGATCTTCGAGATACTGGGTTTGTAAGCGGACAATCTCTCGTAATTGATCGCGCTGCAGGGCATGGAAGATAATCATCTCATCAATGCGGTTGAGGAATTCGGGACGAAAACTGTCTCGCATGGCTCCCATAACACGATTGTACATTTCATCGTAACGAGAATCGTCTCCGGCAACATCGAGAATGAGGTCAGAACCGATGTTACTGGTCATGATGATAATGGTATTTTTGAAGTCCACCACTCGTCCTTGCGCATCAGTCAGACGACCATCATCAAGGATTTGCAACATGACGTTAAACACATCGGGGTGGGCTTTCTCAATTTCATCAAAGAGAATCACCGAGTAAGGACGACGGCGGATGGGTTCGGTGAGTTGTCCCCCTTCTTCATACCCGACATAGCCTGGAGGCGCACCAATCAGACGAGAAACCGCGTGTTTTTCCATGTATTCGGACATATCGACCCGCACTAAAGCGTTTTCGGTATCGAAGAGATTCGACGCCAGGGCTTTCGCTAACTCTGTTTTACCGACCCCGGTGGGACCGAGGAAAATGAAGCTAGCGGTGGGACGATTGGGATCAGATAAGCCAGCGCGCGATCGCTGTATTGCCTCAGAAACGGCACGCACTGCTTCTTCTTGTCCGACCACCCGTTCGTGGAGTTCGTCTTCCAGGTGTAAGAGTTTCTCTTTCTCGGATGCCATCAATTTACTGATGGGAATTCCGGTCCACTTCGAGATAATTTCAGCAACATCGGCTTCAGCGACTTCTTCTCGCAGTAGGGTATGTCCGCTGCTTTGCATTTCTTCCAATTTATTTTCGGCTTCTTGCCGTTGCCGTTGCAGTTCGGTCAAACGACCATAGCGCAGTTCTGCAGCACGATTGAGATCATAATCCCGTTCGGCTTGTTGGATTTCGAGGTTAACCTGGTCAATGGTTTCTTTAATACTGCGAATCTGGTCAATGACCTCTTTTTCTGCTTGCCATTGCGCATTCAGTTCGTCTTGTTCTTCTTTGAGATCCGCCAGTTCTTTTTCTAGGGTTTCTAGACGTTCTTGGGAGGTCGGATCATCCTCTTTTTGCAAAGAGAGACGTTCCATTTCCAGTTGTAGAATCTTGCGGTCGATTTCATCAAGTTCTTCTGGTTTGGAAGTAATCTCCATTTTTAACTTCGCTGCCGATTCATCCACCAAGTCAATGGCTTTATCCGGTAAAAAGCGATCGCTGATATAACGATCCGATAACACGGCTGCGGCGACCAGACAGCGATCAGCAATTTTTACGCCGTGGTGGACTTCGTAGCGTTCTTTCAAACCACGCAAAATAGAAATGGTATCGGTTACATCCGGTTCATCGACATATACCGCTTGGAAACGCCGTTCTAAGGCTGCATCTTTTTCAATATGTTGACGGTATTCATCCAAGGTGGTTGCGCCAATACACCGCAATTCACCTCGCGCTAGCATCGGTTTCAGTAAGTTCCCGGCATCCATTGCCCCTTGAGTTGCCCCGGCACCAACAACTGTGTGAATTTCATCAATGAACATGATGATCTGACCTTCAGCATCGGTGACCTCTTTCAGCACGGCTTTCAGGCGTTCTTCAAATTCACCGCGATATTTAGCCCCGGCAACCAAGGCGCCCATATCGAGGGCAATGAGTTTACGATCGCGCAACGATTCCGGCACATCCCGACTGACAATTCGTTGTGCCAAGCCTTCCACAATGGCAGTTTTCCCGACACCGGGTTCCCCAATCAGTACTGGATTATTTTTGGTCCGTCGCGATAAAATTTGTACCGTCCGTCGAATCTCATCATCCCGCCCAATCACTGGATCCAGTTTCCCTTGCCTTGCCCATTCGGTTAAATCACGCCCATATTTTTCTAGGGCTTCATATTTCCCTTCTGGGTTTTGATCCGTTACTTTTTGGGAACCGCGAATTTCTTTAATTGCATTTTTCAGTTTCTCTTCAGTGAGTCCAAACTCTTTGTAGAGGGCTTTGCCAAAGCGGTCGTCTTGGGCAAAGGAGAGGATCAAATGTTCAATGGAAATGTATTCATCTTCAAGTTTTTGGCGGTAGTTATCCGCCCGGTCAAATAAAGCATCTAAGCTTCGTCCTAAATAAACCGACCCGCCTGTATTAGAAATTTTCGGCTGTTTGGCAATAAATTCATCGGCGCGATCGCGCAACCGTTGCACACTCACATCCGCCTTCGTAAAAATACTACTGGCGAGTCCATCTTGTTCCAACAACGACTTCAACAAATGTTCACTTTCAATTTGTTGTTGTTGGTTTTGTTTGGCTAAATCAGGAAGCCGGACAATTGCCTCCCAAGTTTTTTCTGTAAATTGGTTAGGATTGGTAGGTTGCATTTTGAATTAACCTCCTTCATTTAAAGGATTTTCTTTAATCGAACTTTTCTTTCCCATTTACTAATGATCTTAGTCAGTTTTGAAAAAAAGATCCGGTTGAAACCCCTACCAAAAAGGGTTGGTTTTCAACAATGCAACCCTCCAGATTAAAATAGAAAGAGCAATACTTAATCACCCCATTGATTGGCCATGCAAGATTTTTTTCAGAATGTTTCTCGTTATCCCCGCTATCTAATTAGTTTTAGTTTAGGCATTTTCTTTGCCCTTTTTGAACGGCTCAAACCCCTTTTTAATCGCCCGGTCACAGCAACCGCTTTAATTGGCATTCTCGTCAGTGGCTTTTTCCTGATTTTCTTTACCCTGCGTGGAATGTTAGGATACACGACCTTATAACCATTGGTTGTTGGTCAATTCAGAAAAAGGATGAAAGAGATTATTTCTGATTTCTCTCTCATCCTGGTCAATTATCTGAGATGCCAATGACGAATGACGAATGACGAATGACGAATGACGAATTAAACGCGATTGGGATCGAGTTCAATCTCTTTTTTCGTAAACGGTAAATCCTGATTAATGGCTTCAATTTCCGCTTGTTCCATCTCATTAATTTCCTCAATATAAGCATTGAGAATCTGGCTCATCCGTTGATGGTAAAAGCGATGTAAACTGTAGTTAACTTTTGCGGGAAACCCCCGGCGACGTTTGTGACGACCGCCAGCCCCGGGATCAAACATCTTTATCCCTTGCGCGATCGACCAATCAATCGGTTGATAGTAACACGCTTCAAAATGTAAACAATCAAACTCCTCAAAACAGCCCCAATAGCGTCCATATAAATTTTCCCCTTTTCGCAGACAAAACGATAAGCCCACGGGACGACGATTATCTTCGGTATAGGCGGCAAAGACGACGACCCGATGGGCATAATGGGGATAAAGTTGCTCAAAGAATTTCCGATTCAGATATTTACTCATGCCAAAAAATTGGTCGCAGGTGCTGCTATAAAACTGATAAATGAGCGGAAACATCCAATGGGGAATATCTTCTCCCGCATGAACTTTCATTTCTAAACCGGCTTTTTCGACTTTCTTCCGTTCTCGCTTAATGTTGCGCCGTTGGTTGGCATTAAAAAGTTTCAAATAGTCGTCAAAACTGCTTAATCCCGAATTTTCCCAAATGTAGCTATGGTGTTGCCAAGCCCGAAAGCCACATTCTTCAAGTAGAAGTTTCCACTCGGGATCAACAAATAAGAAATGACAACCGGCAATCTTTTCGCGATCGCAGAATTCATCAATCGCATGAACCATGAGTTCTGTCAGCATCTCCTCATCTTCATCGGGAGCAATCAAAAACCGATACCCAACTGCAGGCGTCAATGGTGTCATGCCCAACAGTTTGGGATAATAGTCAACACCCAGGCGATAGGCTAAATTTGCCCACTGTTGATCAAAGACAAATTCCCCATAACTATGGCCCTTCAAATACAGGGGGGCAGCAGCAACTAAAGTCTGCTGTTTCCAGATTGTTAAATGACAAGGTTGCCAGCCGCGACGTGGACTGACACTTCCCGATTGTTCCAGAGTGTGCAACCATTGCCACTCTAAAAAAGGTGTCGCCAGGGGTAAAGCCAAAGCATCCCATTGCGATTGAGAAATATTTTTGATTTGTTCTTGCCAACGTACCGTGTACTGAGAAGAAAGACGGAGATCAGGGTTGCCAATCATTTTCGAGTGCTGATGTAATGTCTAAACACAGCGTAGCAATTTTGATTTTTGTTATTAGTCATTGGTCATTGGTCCACCCTCTCTCCTTGTCTCTTGGTCATTGCTACACCTCAATTGGAAAAGACAAAGTATAATAATATATCAACGTTCGTTGCGCTATGGCTAGTAGAGGAGACTGCCCGTTGAAGACTGTCACATCCTTCCCCTATCCGGTAAAAACCATTGAAAATATTTGGATCCCACTGAGCGACGGTTGTCGTTTAGCTGCTCAGGTGTGGTTGCCAGAAGGGGCAGAAGACAATCCTGTTCCCGCTATTTTAGAATATATCCCCTATCGCAAACGTGACCACACCATTGAACGAGATGCACGCACTCATCCCTATTTTGCCGGTCATGGCTATGCCTGCGTCCGCGTTGATATTCGCGGTAGTGGTGACTCCGATGGGGTACTTACCGATGAGTACCTGGAACAGGAACAAGATGATGGCATTGAAGTGTTGCGTTGGCTGGCTGAGCAACCCTGGTGTAACGGTGCAGTGGGGATGATTGGTATTTCCTGGGGCGGGTTTAATGGCTTGCAAATCGCAGCAAGACGCCCGCCAGAACTCAAAGCTGTGATTAGTCTTTGCTCGACAGATGATCGATATGCCGATGACGTCCACTACATGGGCGGTTGCTTGCTGGGGGATAATTTGTCTTGGGCTTCTGTAATGTTTGCCTATAATTCTTGTCCACCTGATCCAGAAGTGGTGGGTGAACAGTGGCGAGAAATGTGGCTAGAACGCCTCAAGGGGAGTGGTTTGTGGCTGGAAACCTGGTTAAGTCATCCTGACCGCGATGATTACTGGAAACACGGTTCAATCTGCGAAGATTTTGATGCGATTACTTGCCCCGTGATGACAATTAGTGGCTGGGCAGATGGCTATTCTAATGCCGTTTTTCGCCTGCTGGCTAATCTAAACGTTCCGCGACTGGGCTTAGTTGGACCTTGGAGTCATAAATATCCTCACATGGCAACCCCCGGTCCCGCGATCGGATTTTTACAGGAAGCATTGCGTTGGTGGGATAAGTGGCTCAAAGGAATTGAAACAGGCATTATGGACGAGCCCATGTTACGAGTTTGGATGCAAGAGAGTGTCCCGCCAACCACCAAGTATACGATTCGTCCCGGTCGCTGGGTCGCAGAACCAGAATGGCCCTCTTCTCATATCCAGAAGCAGGTTTACCCTCTTGGTTCTTGTGAAATTGCTGCACCAGGAGAAACCGTTCCGGAGACAGAATTAACCATCCAATCTCCCTTGAGTGTCGGGCTATTTGCAGGGAAATGGTGTTCTTATAGCGCCCCACCTGATTTACCTCATGATCAACGAGAAGAAGATGGCGGTTCTCTGGTTTTTGATAGTGACTACTTGCAAGAGCCCTTAGAAATTTTAGGGGCACCGGTTGTGGACTTGGAATTATCTTCTAGCCAACCGGTAGCGATGATTGCAATTCGACTCTCTGATATTGCTCCTGATGACAACGCCACGCGAGTCACTTACGGCTTACTCAATTTGATCCATCGTGATAGCAACGAAACGCCCCAATTCCTAGAACCCGGAAAACGCTATCGAGTCCGTGTCCAACTCAATGATATTGCCCAAAGTTTCCCGGAAGGGCATCGCTTTCGCATCTCTATTTCTACCTCTTATTGGCCCCTGGCTTGGATTCCTCCGAAATCAACGCGCTTAACAATTTACACAGGGAATAGCTCACTCATTCTACCAATACGTAACCCTCGAGAGAGTGACAAGAATTTGCCTCCCTTCAAAGAACCAGAAGGGGCTCCTCCCATTGAAAAGAAGATGATCCAACCCGCTGATTTACGATGGACAGTGATTCGGGATCTTGCGAAAGATGAGTCTACTTTGGAGGTAATTAAAGACGAGGGCAAATATTACCTGGAGCACATTGACTTAACGCTGGGCTGGCAAACGAAAGAGTGGTACACCTTCTGCGATAATGATTTCAACTCTGCCCGGGGAGAAACTTACTGTCTTCGGACTTTTGAGCGGAAAGATTGGTCGGTAAAAACGGTGACATGCACCGTCTTAACTTCTGACGAATCTTACTATTACATCGATGCGACCCTTGATGCTTATGAAGGAGATCAGCGGGTGTATTCTCAAAGCTGGGATCGTCAAATCCCACGGGAGGGGGGAACAAAATTTATTGAATCAAGTGAATAAAATTCTGGGTTTTGCTGAAAGCAAACTCAGGGCAATGATGATTCAGTTTGGGCTGGAGAAGCAACTTACGAGGACCAATGGGAAAAGTCTTGGTTAAATTGTTTCAGTGTTAGTAACTGAATTTGGGGATGATTTTGGCTTTCTTGGCGCGATCGCGCTGTATTATAGCCCCATTCTGCTAAAAATAAGTGGATTGAGTCTAACTCAGGAGAGTCAGCAACAGAAAGTAAAGTCTTCAGCCGATCTTCTACAAACCAGAGAGAAGGATAATTTTGCGTTTGCAGTAACCTATTGAGCGTTTTTCGTTTTGGTTGTTGAGATTCTTTACCAATGATGTGGTGACTGGGAAAAGTAATGCCCGCTTGTTCAAGCAATTTTCTGGCAAAACGCCCTTCTTTTGTCGTAATAATATAAACCTGTGTCATGGATTGCTGTAAGATATCTTGCAACTTGGCAATGACACCGGGATAAAACTCATGATGAGCTAACCAGTTGTCTGGATCGGTCTCAATCCAGCGATCGCGCTTTTGATCCAATAATTGCGCCATTTCTTGCTGAGTTAAACTATTTTTTTCGAGAATTTCCCTAACCAGCGAAGACCAATTGTCTAAGATTGCTTCGTCTGAGATGCCTTCTTGCAGCGATCTGAGTAATAACGGCATTTCCCAACCGGTTTCAATCACTGATCGCAATTGGTAAAAACGCGGTCTGAGTGCCTCTAAACTCACTGCTGACGGATCCCAAATTTCCCGATAAACTCGCCAGCTACTTTTTAAATATTCAGCGCGACCATCACATAAGACACCATCAAAGTCTAAAGCGAGAGTTTCAGGGACGATCAAGTTTGACACTAACACCAACCTGCTGACTTCAAGATTACCCTATCAATTTTATAGCAATGGCTCGGTTCCATCGCTCTGAATTTGATGTCCTCGGAGGACTTGTGACTCGTTGCCTGGCAGCAGAAATAATGCGAATGGGCTATCTATTTTTTATCATTTAAACTGGGGTGCTAGGATTCGAACCTAGGAATGGCGAGACCAAAACCCGCTGCCTTACCGCTTGGCTACACCCCAATAGGCTGGCTAATAAACCTCTACTAATATAGCAGCCCATTTTTTTAGATGTCAAGAGAGAAGGTTAATTTTTTCGGTTTAAACTGAGCAAAGGAAAGGCGACTACCTCTCCTTTTTCAATTCTTGATATGATTTTACAAGCGGGCTTGGGAGGATTCGAACCCCCGACACCGTGGTCCGTAGCCACGTGCTCTAGTCCACTGAGCTACAAGCCCGAGCGCCAGCATTTTTGCCAACAGTAATTAAATATAACACAAAGTTCAGTAATGGCACAAGAGGAAAATTTAACCCATCTCAATGCTAGCGGAGAAGCGCGCATGGTAGATGTTTCAGATAAAGCGGTGACCAAACGCAGCGTGATCGCGCAAGGAGAAATCCGGATGTTGTCACGCACCTTAGAGACCATTGAAGCGGGAAATGCCCCGAAAGGAGATGTGTTAGCTACCGCCCGTCTCGCTGGGATTATGGCCGCCAAGCAAACCGCACAATTAATTCCTTTGTGTCATGCTTTACCCTTACAAAACGTGAAAGTTGATTTAACTGCCGATCTGAATTTACCCGGTTATCAAATTCAAGCGGAAGTCGTGACGACTGCGCAAACCGGAGTTGAAATGGAAGCCCTCACCGCCGTTTCGGTTACGGCGCTCACCCTCTATGATATGGCAAAGGCATTGGAAAAAACGATGACGATTCAGTCGATTCGCGTCATCAAAAAAACTGGAGGAAAATCCTCATTGACACAGGAACCGTAGTTTGGATCAACGAAACGAAGAAAGCCACTGCCAAAGCCTCAGGAATTGCTCTTCTAGCCAGACTAAAGCCCGGTCCACCCATTCTAAGATTCTAGCGAGGATATGTTTGTCATATCCCATAGAAACCGCTTCTGCTTGTAACCATTCTGCACTTTGATCGGATGCTTGACTCTCCGCTTGGGCTTGTAGGAGAGTTTTCGGGGGAGAAAAATTATCTGTTAAGTAACGGCTGACAGCCACGGAAAAATCTTCATTTTCCTCATTAGGGGTGGAGGTGGAGGCTAAGTATTGCGAAGACTCATTTTCACGAAATAGATCAGCCCGAGTGAGCCAGGGTTCACTCGCTATTTCCGTTTCGGTTTCGATAGAAGAAGTGATGGTGTGGGCATCGGATTTCCCAAAAAAGTGGTCAATTGCGGCTTGAATCAGTTGCTGAACGGTAAATGGATCTTGATCAGGAGCGCTCATACGATTGAAGCGGCTCCCAATCGGAGAGTTTTGAATGATTCCTTTTCCCTGTTGAATGAGGGGGTACACTGGCCGAAGGAATTTTGGGTGTTGATTCACCGTTCTCTCCCCACTCCCGTCTCCTGTCAGACTGTTTTTGGGATTCACGCCATAAAAATAATCGACTGCTGAGCGAATTAAAGAGAGAATCGCATTATCTTCTGTCTGGTCACGCGGTACACCTTCTTTTGAAGAAGGTGCCTGCGCGTGACCCGCATTCCGCGGGTCAAGATTGGTTTTCCAAGATCGAATTTTGTCAATAACCGGACTCAGTTGCGTATTTTCCCAGCGAGAAAGGGCGCGATCAAGCCGATCTAAAAATCCGGCTTGTGGGGGAGTTAAGGGGGGAGTTTGAGAAATCCACTCATAGCCTGAGGTAAACCCCAACTGGGATTCTTGGAACCAGTTTAAGCGTTTGGCTAAGGGACTGGTTTGAATCCAAATCATTAACTTTGACAACCAATGTAGGGGATGATATCGTTTCCTTTTAGATTGAGAAGCAACTTGCCACCACCAAGGCTGTTGCAACTGTTCATAGCATTCGAGGAGAATTTTCATCCGTTGCTTGAGTTGTTCATGTTGTGTCTCTGAGAGGAGATCAATAGCTTGATTTTCGGTGGTGATGAGGACGAGTTTTCCCGTTTCGAGATAGGTGGCAACCCCTTGAATCAGATAAGTTTTTCCCACTTTTGTAGCGCTACTTTGGGAAAGAAAGGAAAGGTTTTTGAGCCTTGCTTGGCGTTGCGCAGAAGCCGGAACGTTAATCGGGTTCGGCTGGGTTGGTGAGGATTGCTGTTGACGCCAAAATTGTAGTTTTTCCCCAAGACTGCGGCGGCTTTGGGGAAGGGGCAGCAGTTGATAAGGGGTTCCTTCTAACCAAGGATGAAGACTATTTAAGACTACTGCTGTCGGTTGACTCCCCACAGAAGCCGTTTGTTTTTCCTCAGCAGGAGAGAGAAGTTTCACGGCTTTGGTTTGGAGTTGTTTCCCGACGACGGTTGAGGTTTGGACGAGTAAGTAGATCGGATAAGCAAGGAGTTGCAGACTCCATACCGTTGCTGTTTGCAGTTGTCGAAAGCCCGTTTTTGCGCGATCACCGAAGCGTAACCATTGGCGATTGAGAAAGTTTAAGATTCGACTTTTATAAGCGCGATCAGAATCGGAATTAGATACAGAAGACATCTACTGACTCAGCCTAAAACAACAACATTAAGCGATAGCTTTTCATGCTATATAATTTTCTCAAGGAATGACAAGGAAATTTTATGGCACAACGGATCCTTTCGGGAGTTCAACCGACCGGAAATCTTCATTTAGGAAACTACTTAGGCGCAATTCGGAATTGGGTTGAGACCCAACAAGACTATGATAACTTTTTTTGTGTGGTTGATCTTCATGCCATTACTGTCCCTCATAACCCAGAAACCCTTGCTCAAGACACTTACACCATTGCCGCGCTGTATCTCGCTTGTGGCATTGAGTTAGATTACTCTACAATCTTTGTGCAGTCCCACGTGAGCGCCCATAGTGAACTGGCTTGGTTGTTAAATTGTATGACCCCTTTAAACTGGTTAGAACGGATGATTCAGTTTAAGGAAAAAGCACTGAAACAAGGGGAAAATGTTAGTGCGGGTTTGCTCGATTATCCAGTTTTAATGGCAGCGGATATCTTATTATATGATGCGGATAAAGTGCCGGTTGGAGAAGACCAAAAACAACATTTAGAATTAACCCGAAATATTGCTCAGCGAGTCAATGATCAATTTGGCAAAAAAGACCAACCGGTCTTAAAACTCCCGACACCGTTAATTCGCAACGAAGGGGCAAGGGTGATGAGTTTACTCGATGGGACAAAAAAAATGTCAAAATCTGATCCCTCAGAAATGAGTCGGATTAATTTACTCGATCCGCCAGATGTCATTCAAAAGAAAATTAAACGGTGCAAAACGGATCCGATTAAAGGATTGGCCTTTGATGATCCCGAACGTCCCGAATGTGATAATTTATTAAGCCTTTATCTGTTGCTATCCGGGAAAAGTAAGGAAGTGGTGACAGAAGAATGTCAGGAGATGGGCTGGGGACAATTTAAGCCCTTACTGGCAGAGGTAACCGTGGAAGCCTTACGTCCGATTCAGGAAAAATATCAGCAACTGATGAGTGAACAAGGCTATCTCGATTCGATTTTAAAAGAAGGACAAGAAAAAGCCAGCGCGATCGCGCAACAAACCCTTTCCCGAGTGAAAAATGCCCTCGGCTATCTCCCTCCTTTTTAAGAGCGAGAGAGGGTGAAACAGGCAAGGTGATGATGATTCACCTTCTTAATCCCTCCACTTGTTAAGATGAATATGTCTTGATCGCACCTTTACCTTCGTCGCCATCTGATGGAGGTGAGTTTTCCCTTTGACAGCTGAGTGCGATCGCGCTTGAGCAATTTTCGATCTTTCCATACCGATTGCTACCCATCGGTTTAGATTAACGTTATTGGTGTTAGAAGATCACAAATAATTGTGATTAATACTGCTATATGTGTCACGGGTTCTACTTCGTCGCTCAAATTAATCAGACCAGAGGGTTGAAAGTTGAATGACGTTCTATCCGGCATTGATAATATAGTTCAGGCAGAAAATCTCCATCATATTAAGATGAACAATTTAAAGGTTAGCCCCTACGGCAGTTGGAAATCTCCCATTAGTTCAGATCTAATTGTTTCAGAAAGTATTGGTTTAGGTGGTGTTGTTTACGATCGCCAAGATATTTATTGGCTGGAAGCACGACCCTCAGAAGGGGGACGATATGTTCTCGTCAGACGCACGCTTCAAGGAACCGTAGAAGAGGTAACGCCCCCTCCTTATAATGTTCGGACTCGTGTTCATGAATACGGTGGCGGTGCCTTTTTAGTGGCAGAGGGAACCGTTTATTTCTCCCATTTTTCGGATCAACGTCTCTACCAAAAATTTCCTCAAGCCGATCCCCAACCCCTCACCAATGAAGCCAATCGCTGTTATGCCGAACCGCTGTTGGATCAGCAGCGCGATCGCTTAATTTGTATTTGTGAAGACCATGACACCGTCGATGCCGAAGCGCAAAACTATATTGCCAGCGTTGATTTAAAAACAGGAGATGTCAGTTGTCTTGTTTCCGGTTGTGATTTTTATGTCTCGCCTCGCCTCAGCCCAGATGGGAAAAAGTTAGCTTGGGTGCAATGGAATCATCCGAATATGCCTTGGGATGATACACAGTTATGTGTGGGAACAGTAAACGATCAAGGTCGTGTCAGCGAGATGGAAGTGATTGCTGGTGGCAAAGAGGAAGCGGTTTGTCATCCCCTTTGGTCACCGGATGGACAACTCTATTTTGTTTCTGACCGGAATAATTGGTGGAATTTGTACCGTCTCACTTCGCAAGGGAAGATTGAAGCCCTCTATGAAATGGAAGCCGAATTTGGATCGCCCCATTGGGTCTTTGGTTTGTCTTTATATGATTTTATTTCCCCAGAACAGATTGTTTGCACCTATACCCAAAATGGACAATGGTATCTCGCTACGTTAGATACAAAGACGAAAACTTTAGAAACGTTAGAGGTTCCCTATACGGATATTGGTTCGATTCATGCCCAAGGGAATGAGGTTGTTTTCATTGGCGGGTCAGCAACCGAACCCACCGCAGTGGTTGACTTCAACTTATCCACTGGAGAAAGTCGCGTTCTCAAGCGGGCGACGAGTTTAGAAATTGATAGCGGCTATTTATCAGTTCCGGAACCGATCGCGTTCCCGACAACCGCTGGGAAAACCGCTTATGCTTGGTTCTATCCACCCCAAAATCAGGACTATACCGCACCCGAAGAAGAGTTACCGCCGTTAATTGTGAAAAGTCATGGCGGTCCCACTGCAGCGACAAGTCCTCGCTTTAACTTAAAAATTCAATATTGGACCAGTCGTGGCTTCGGTTTTGTTGATGTCAATTATGGTGGTAGCACGGGCTATGGACGCGAATATCGGCAACGCTTGCAAAAAAACTGGGGCATTGTTGATGTGGATGACTGTGTCAATGCCGCGCGATATTTAGCTAAGATGGGTAAAGTCGATGGCAACCGTCTGGCCATTACTGGCGGCAGTGCGGGCGGTTATACCACTTTAGCCGCACTGACATTCCGGGATACTTTCCAAGCCGGGGCTAGTCATTATGGGGTGAGTGATTTGGAAGCATTAGCCCAAGAAACTCACAAGTTTGAGTCCCGCTACTTAGACCGGTTGGTGGGAGACTACCCCGAAGAAAAAGCTGTCTATGATGCGCGATCGCCGATTCACCATACAGAACAATTATCCTGTCCGGTGATCTTTTTCCAAGGGCTAGAAGATAAAGTCGTCCCCCCCAATCAAGCCGAAAAAATGGTGTCAGCCATTCAGCAGAAAGGACTACCCGTTGCCTATGTGCCTTTTGCCGGGGAACAACATGGCTTCCGTCGGGCGGAAAATATTAAACGAGCCCTGGATGGGGAATTTTATTTCTATTCTCGAGTGTTTGGGTTTACACCGGCGGATGCCATTGAACCGGTCGAAATCATGAATCTTTAGGGTGCAGTTGCGGAAAAACGGCAATGGAAGGAGGTTTTGCTCATGCCATCATCCCTTTATGAAACGGACTATCAGCGTTGGTTGCAAACTATGGTTCATCATCTTCAGAAGCGTAATTTTGACGCGATCGACTGGAATCACTTGATTGAAGAACTCGAAAGCATGGGGAAAAGTGAAAAACGCGCTCTCCTGAGTTTGCTGACCCGTTTACTCGAACACGTCTTAAAATTAGCCTACTGGGAGTCAGCGGTACACCGGACTCAAAGTGCGGAATGCATCTTCACTGCGTCGCTTCGCTCCTCGCTCCAGGCCACTTTCCAACTGGAATTCGATTCCAGTTGGGTCGGCAGTCCGGTGCCTGCGCTGACCGCCCAGCCAATGATTGTTTCCTCACTCTAAATGTTTACCCATTGGATTGGATATTACCATGCTTCCTCAGTTAACAGACCTTTGGCAAAGTACGTTAGGGTGGTCGCCCTCCCCTAGACAACAGCAACAGTTTGAGCAGCTTTATCAAGGGATTTTAGCGGGAAATCGGCAATGTAATTTAACCCGCATCACGGAAGCAGAAGCCTTTTGGGAGAAGCATTTGTGGGATTCTTTGCGAGGGATTATTCCTTTCGGTCTAGAGAACTTAACCGCTGCCTCGTTCATTGATATTGGGACGGGGGGCGGCTTTCCTGGATTACCTTGCGCGATCGCGCTTCCCCATGCCCAAATTACCCTTCTCGATTCCACACAAAAGAAAATTGTTTATCTCAAGACCCTGATTTCTCAGTTAGACCTATCAGGAGTCAAAGCAATCGCTGCGCGCGCGGAAGCCTTCGCACAACAACAAAAACAGCAAGAACGCTATGATATCGCTTTGACCAGGGCACTGGCAGCTGCACCGGTTTGTGCTGAATATGCTTTTCCTTTCCTAAAGGTGGGGGGGAAGGCTGTTCTCTATCGCGGTCATTGGACAGTGGAAGAAGAGGCGGATTTAAATGAGGCGCTAGCCGAATTAGGCGGTATAATGGAAAAGGTGGAGCGTTTTTCGACACCGATTACAGATAGTGAGCGTCACTGTCTTTACTTACAAAAAATTGAGCCCACAGATCCTCGTTTTCCTCGACCAGTGGGTGTAGCAAACAAAGAGCCGTTAAGAAAGAAGTGAAAAGGCTCGAGGGAGTCTTGCCTTGTTTCGACCCCTAGAGCCTTCCCGTTCGATTACTCCTCACTCACCACTAGCTATAGAATAACGAGCTCTAACTAAAGTCGTATCGTCTGAGGTGACACTTTTCTAATTGACACCACACCTAGACATTACTGGAACTCGAGGTCACTTGCTCTTTAATTTCAGGAATACCGGCTTTTTGATCTTTTGTCCAAACTGAAGTGCAAGGAATTTTGGATAGGTCAGCATTGGCTGCATATTTCTTCGCAATTTCTGTGACTTCATGGAGTAAACCTTCCGCTAAAGTCGTAGGTTTTAAGCCCATTTCTAAGAAACAACTATTATCCACTTTGAGATCGTTTTCTGCGGCTTCTTTACGTGGATTTTCCACATAGGCAACCTCACTTTCAGTTAAACTCGCAATCAGTTTCGCTAAGTCGCGAACGCGATGAGTTTCCGTCATTTGGTTAAGAATTTTTACCCGTTCGCCTTTCTCTGGGGGATACTGGAGGGCTAGTTCAATACAACGGACAGTATTTTGAATATGAATGAAGGCGCGCGTTTGTCCGCCAGTACCATGTACGGTTAAGGGATAACCAATAGCAGCTTGCATTAAGAAGCGATTCAAAACCGTTCCATAGTCGCCATCATAGTCAAAACGATTAATCAAGCGTTCATCCAACTTCGTTTCTTCTGTGTCGGTTCCCCAAACAATCCCTTGGTGTAAGTCGGTTACCCGCACGCCGTCGTTTTTGTTGTAATAAGCAAACAACAACTGATCTTGGGTTTTGGTCATATGATAGACACTTCCCGGGTTTGGCGGATACAGAATCTGTTGGGGAATTCGTTTTCCTTCCTCGGTTACGACTTCAATATCGAGATACCCTTCTGGAATTTTCATCCCTGCTGTTCCATAGCCGTAAACGCCCATGGTTCCCAGGTGGACAAGATGGATATCTAATCCGGATTCCGCGATCGCGCACAAGGCATTATGAGTGGCATTAATATTGTTATCAACGGTATAGCGACGATGACGGGGGGATTTCATGGAATAAGGGGCAGCCCGTTGTTCAGCAAAATGCACAATTGCATCTGGTTTTTCGTCACAGAGTAATTTGAGGAGGCGATCATACTCTTGTGCAATATCAAGATTGTAAAATTCAATTGTTTGACCGCTGACTTCTTGCCACGCTGCGAGGCGAACGCCCATCGGCGAAATGGGAGTTAGAGAACCTGCTTCTAACTCATTGTCTATGTTGCGCCGAGACAGGTTATCTAGAATAATCACCTCATGACCAGCTTTCGACAAATGTAAGGAAGTGGGCCATCCGCAAAAGCCATCGCCACCGAGAATAACTACTTTCATAATTTCAGCCTACTTTATTTTAAAACCACGACATCGATCCGAGTTACACACCCGTGATCTTCATCCTCTAATCTTTTAGGTAGTTCATTATACCATGCGTCTTAGATCGTGGTTGCCCGATCAGTTTCAATTCTTATATTTGTAAAGTTTAAAAAGGCTATGGCAAAAACACGCTTGACTCAAATTCAATCCTTTCCTGCACCCTTTCGGATCGGATTTTTCCTCATTTTACTCGTTATTTTTTGGCTGCCGGTGGCGATTCCCGTGCAGCTACTTTTAAACAATGATCCCAATTTGGTTACGATTTTAGTGATGGGATGGCTGTTTATTCTATTTTTTATCCTGATTAAAGTTATCGGTGAGCAGATTTACCAACAAGTCACGCCCTATCAAAATATTGGTTTAAGTTTGACTTCTCGTAATGGCAAAGAAATCTTACAGGGTTTAGCGATCGCTTTCACTTTAACGTTTACCTTATTTGCCTTACAAGGGAGCTTGGGCTGGTTAAATTGGCAAGGGAATGCCCTTCCATTTTGGCGGTTAATTTTGGAAGGGGCGTTGACTGGAATTGGGGTCGCCATTGCAGAAGAATCTGTGTTTCGCGGTTGGTTATTAAATGAATTAGAACGGGATTATTCTCTTAGCATTGCTTTGTGGGTAAATGGGATTATTTTTGCCATTTCTCATTTCTTAAAACCGCTTCCTGTCATGCTAGAAACATTACCGGCTTTTCCAGGATTGCTTTTATTAGGCTTGGTATTAGTTTGGGCAAGGCGCAGGAATCAAGGAAGATTAGGCTTGGCAATTGGTTTACATGCTGGCTTAGTTTGGGGCTATTATATTGTTGATGTGGGGCAGTTAATTAACTATACCGAAATCATTTCTCCTGCCATTACCGGAATTTATGGCAATCCAATTGCAGGAGTGATGGGCTGGCTGTTTTTATTGGGATTAGCTTTCGGCTTAAAGCCCTGGAAAAAGTAATCCTGGTGGTGGGGTTGGGGTGTATAAACCAATTTCAAAGATATCTCGGGGGTCTGTGAAGCCTTGTCCAATGAACAATAACAGCGCGATCGTATTTAAAGTAATTAGGACTAGTACTCCACCACACTGATTTTGACAGGTAATTCCTTTCTAATCTATTGACATGATAATCATTCTAGAGCTTTTCCACCTGTCATAACTTCCTTGGTAGAGTACTAGTACTCAACCACACTGATTTTGACGAGTGGCGATCAACCGATTAAGTCCTTCCTTTGTCCTTTCCCCCTTACCTTTGACCCGTCAATTGGAAATTGACAAGGCACTAGTGCAGCCTGGCGGAAATATCCGTCAGGTTAAAAAAAGCCTTTTTTGCTGATAAACTGAAACTTACTCAATCAAGAAAAGGTTTTGTGGACACTTCATCAAAAAACTCCCTCCCGAAGGAGAGAGTTAATAATATTTAGCTATCTCTTGAAAATTAGCCGTTGATTTCAGGAGCTTGCATCGCTACGGGAGTCGCTTCACCTGCCGCTAAGTCTAAGGGGAAGTTGT
>CAZAYV010000032.1:0-29785 GCA_964489465.1 uncultured Dactylococcopsis sp.
TATCCGATTTTATGTGAAGGGAAGGAAGTGGGAATCGTCACCAGTGGTACCTTGTCACCGACGCTCGGTAAAGCCATTGCTCTCGGTTATGTCCCGAAATCTCTCGCCAAAGTCGGACAACCCTTAGAAGTAGCCATTCGCGGCAAAAAATACCCTGCCCAAGTCGTGAAAAAACCGTTCTATCGGAGTAATAATCCCCCACCGAAGGGATAGATAATTAAAAGTTAGCTTTCTCGGCAGAAGAGAGGGCGAGAAATTGGTACATTACTGCAATTTGTGCCGGATCAGGATGGGCATTCGCATGTCTGTCCTGAACGTGCGCGATCGCATCGGCTAAAGAAATTCCTTTTATCGTAGCAATATAGGCAGCGCAAACCGAAGGAGAGCGCCCCACTCCCGCTAAACAGTGAACATAAGTCACATGATTTTTTTGTTGCCACCGCAATAAAATCGCACAGGCTTGTTGGAAATGTTTGATGTCTGGAATTCCTCCCTTTGCCCCATCTGGGATGGGCACATTTTTCCAAACAAACTGATTATGAATTGCTTGCGGAATTTTCACTTCTCTAGGCATTGTTAAAGATAAGACAGAAGTGATCCCCATGCGCTTCAGGTAAGCAATAGCATAATCTGATTGAGGGAGTGAACCAACAGCAAGCCGATTAGGAATAATCCAAGAAAACCAATTAGACATTAGAATCAGTTTGGGTTTAACCACATTATGTTTTAGGATAGCAAGAATACGCAGAAACCGTTATTCTTCTTGTTAACTCTGACAATCAACAAAAAATAATGATTGAGGTTTTAATTCCTTGCCCGTTTTATCAGGTTGAGGAACGTTACTTCCCAAACCAGACGGGGTTGGACATAGTTTAAAAGTAGTTTGCGACTGCTTTCTAATTGCTCTAATCTCGAGCGTATCATCAGAGGAGAAGTTCCTTGGAGAACATGGTTCCAATACCCTTGTTGAAGATACTTAACCAGCCAGATTTGTGTTTTGAAATCAAGGGTTTGTGCAATCTCTTTTGCTAGGGTAAGAGCGAGTTGAATCTGTGCTAGGGAAGCGTTTTCTTGATGATTAAGGAGAGTTTTGAGTTGTTCTAAGAGGGTTGAAGGAAGGCACTTTAAGTGCTCTGTTGCGCTCATGGCTTCTCCGGGACTTCCTTGCGCGATCGCGAGAATGGTGTCTTGTTCAACAATGTCATGATAATTCGTTTGGACTAACACTTGTTTCAGTTCCGCTGTCGCCAGACGAGAAAAAGGAATCCGTTGACAACGGGAGACTAAGGTGGGTAGCAAAGCATCTGCCCTGGGGGCAATTAAAATAATCGTTGCTTGTCCTGGTTCTTCCAAGGTTTTCAGCAAGGCATTTGCTGCAGCTTCCGCCATAGTTTGTGCTTCATTAATAATTACAACTGCGCGCGACGCTTCAAGAGGCGGACGCGATAGAAATTGAGTGATTTCCCGAATTTGTTCGACCCGGATTTGTGGCGCAGCTTTTCGTTTCAATCCTTCTGCTTCGGCTTGGGCTTCTGTCAGGAGTTTCCCTTGTTGGAGATAAGTGGGTTCAACGGAGAGGAAATCAGGATGGTTATGTTGATTAATTTTACGCCGCACTGAGGATTGATCTTGTTTTCCGGCTAGGATTAACGTGCTAAATTCAAGGGCAGCCAAATAGCGTCCTACACCTTCAGGACCACTAAATAAGTAAGCAGGGGCAATCCGTCGACAGGAAATCGCACGGGTTAATAATTCCACTGCTTGCTCTTGACCAATTAAGTGAGAAAATGTCATAAGACTGAACAGTGAGATGTTCTATAGTTTGAATGTATCGGAAGGAGAAATCTTTCACAACTAAGCCAGCGAAGCTTGAGATTCCCTTAAAGAGAAATTGCTGATGGAATTGAGTGTAAACAGATGGATGTTATTGAGACTAAAATTCCAGATATTTTAATAATTAAACCAAAGGTATTTGGTGATGAGCGCGGCTTTTTTCTAGAAAGCTTCAATCAAAAAAAGTTTCAGGAAAAAACTGGAATGAATACGGGTTTTGTACAAGATAATCACTCTCGTTCTCAATATAATGTCTTGCGGGGACTCCATTATCAACTTCAACCACCGCAAGGAAAATTAGTGCGAGTAATTGTGGGCAAAATTTTAGATGTTGCAGTTGATATTCGTCGCCACTCTCCAACTTTTGGGCAATGGGTCAGTTGTTACTTAAGTGCTAGCAATAAACAACAATTATGGGTGCCGGGTGGCTTTGCCCACGGCTTTTATGTTGTTTCTGATGTCGCAGAAGTTTTATATAAAACCACTGATTACTATGCACCAGAACAGGAAAGATGTATTATTTGGAATGATCCTGAGCTGAAAATTGATTGGGAAAATTGCACAGAACCCATTTTGTCTGCGAAAGACCAAGCTGGAAAATATTTAAGAGAGGCAGACCTCTATGACTAAAATTCTTTTAACTGGAAAAAACGGGCAATTGGGTCAAGAGTTAGAATTACTACTGACTCAAATTGGTGAAGTGATTGGGTTGGGAAAAGAAGAACTTGATTTAAGCAACGCCGATCAAATTCGAGATTCCGTTAATCATTATCAACCTGATTTAATTGTCAATGCGGGTGCTTATACAGCGGTTGACCAAGCAGAAACAGAGTCCTCACTTGCTTATGCCATTAACGGTGATGCACCGGCAATCTTAGCAGAAAGTGCAGAAAAGGTTGGGGCAAGACTGCTTCATTTTTCTTCAGATTATGTCTTTGACGGTCAAAAACATAAACCTTATACAGAAACCGATGAACCGAATCCTCTCGGCGTTTATGGTCAATCAAAACTGGCTGGAGAACAGGGGGTTCAAAAAAATTGTAGTAATTATATTATTTTGCGGACAGCTTGGGTTTATGGAGCATACGGAAATGGGAACTTTGTGAAAACAATGTTGCGTCTAGGAAAAGAAAGAGAAGAATTAAAAGTCGTTTCCGATCAAATTGGGACGCCAACTTGGACCAATGATATTGCAAAAGCCATCGTCGGATTAATCATGAAGTTGCCAAGTACTCCGCTGCAAGAAATTTATCATTTTACCAATAGTGGTGTGGCGAGTTGGTATGATTTTTCCATTGCTATTTTTGAGGAAGCAAAAGTTCTCCACTTTCCTTTAAAAGTCCATCGTGTTTCTCCCATTACTACCCTTGAATATCCGACACCAGCCAAACGTCCTGCTTACTCCGTTTTATCTGGAGAAAAAATTAGTCAAATTTTAGGAGCACGTCCACCCCAGTGGCGCATTAGTCTTAGAGAAATGTTAACCCAACTGTCGATTCAAAAATGAAAGCATTAATTCTTTCGGGCGGTAAAGGAACCCGACTGCGCCCTCTTACCTATACCGGAGCAAAACAACTGGTTCCTGTTGCTAATAAACCTATTTTATGGTACGGAATAGAGGCAATTGTTCAAGCGGGAATTACTGATATTGGCATTATTATTAGCCCGGAAACTGGGCAGGAAATTAAAGAGAAAACTGGCGATGGTACTCAATTTGGGGCAAAAATTACGTATATTACTCAAAATAAACCGGCTGGGTTAGCCCATGCGGTGAAGATTGCTCAACCATTTTTAGGCGATTCCCCTTTTATTATGTATTTGGGGGATAATTTAGTGGAAGCGGATTTAACCACTTTTTTGAGCGAATTTCAAAAGCAAGAGCAAGATTCTCTGATTTTACTTTGTCCGGTTTCTCAACCGAGTGCCTTTGGTGTAGCGAAAGTAGATAGCCAAGGAAACGTCTTACAGTTAGTTGAAAAACCCAAAGATCCGCCTTCTAATTTAGCCTTGGTTGGCATTTACTTTTTTAATCAGACGGTTCACAGCGCGATCGCACAAATTGAACCCTCAGCCCGAGGAGAATTAGAAATTACAGACGCGATTCAATGGTTAATTGATCAGCAAAAAAAAGTCGCCTCCCGTCAACTGCAAGGGTGGTGGTTAGATACTGGAAAAAAAGACGATTTGTTAGAAGCGAACCGGATTATTCTCGATACTCGTCTCGCGATTGAAGTGTTAGGAGAAATTGATGAGCACTCCCAAATTATTGGACGGGTTAAAATTGGGAAAGGGACTAAAATTAAAAATTCAACCATTCGAGGACCGGTGATTATTGGTGAAAATTGTCTGCTTGAAAACTGTTTTATTGGTCCTTATAGTAGTATTGCTAATGAAACCACTTTAATCGAAGCGGATTTAGAACATAGTGTTATTTTAAGACAAGCGAAAGTGCTCAATATTCATCAACGCATTGTCGATAGTTTAATTGGAGAACGGGTACAATTAAAAGTTGCTCCGAAACGCCCAAAAGCGATGCGTTTTCTGATTGGGGATGACTCACAAATTGAGTTAACTTGAGCTAAACATGATCTTGAATCATTTGTTCGCAGGTTTCCACAGAAGCTCGTTCCCGCATGACGTTTACTAAAGCATGATACGCTTCTTGGTTACGTTCAATCAAAGATTTTGCTTGCAGTTTTGCCCACTCTTCTTTTTGTTGACGTTGATTTTGCGGATAACCGAAGTCAGCGAGAACCGATTGTAATTGCGCGCGATCGTCCCCTCCTCCTTCTGCGTTACCATATTGTAGGGTTTCTGCTGCCATTCCGGCACACCAAACGGTACAGAAGCGATCGAGCATCAAATTAACTTGGTTAGGCTGTGTTCCTGCTTTTTCTAAGGCAGTGGTATCAAACTGTACGCCTCCTTTCCCAGGTTGTTGGCGACGAAAGGCTTCCCAAGCGGTTAAGCTATACCCTTGAATAGGAATCCCCAGAAAATAAGCGGTGAGAAAGTGACCGGCTTCATGATATAAAACTCTTTCTCGCTGTTGTGCAGTGGAAAATAAATCAAGAAATAAGGTTACGCCCCGATTTTCCCACGCTAAAGTATCAAACGTTAGTAATCCCATTACCGCAAATGTTGTTCCTGCAGGAAAAACCACAGGAATATTCAAAATGGGAGACAGTAGCGCAAACATCGTCATGGCAAAAATGCCAATTGCAATTAAATTGAGGCTGATTGGTTGCATTAGGAAAAACGAATAATTAATAATTATGTAATAGCAAATTGGGACAGATTAATTAAGTCAATGGGAAGAGTAAAAGACAAGGGAGAAGTTTTAAGCAATAGCTAATCAGCATTGTAGATGTAGCAGCGATTAATCAATTTCATATAAAATAGAAATAATTATCTTGTCCAATAAACTTGATTGATTGGCTCATTGAAACTTGGGAGACACTCAACTATGAATTACACCATTGAAATTGAACAAGAAGAAGATGGAAGAATTATTGCAGAAGTCATCGAGTTACCGGGTGTATTAGCTTACGGAAAAACAAAAGAAGAAGCAGTTCATAAAGTACAGGCTCTAGCTTTGTATGTTATTGCAGATCGATTAGAACATGAGGAAGAAACCTCACAACTATTAAATCTTTCTTTTGTTGCAGCATGAGTCATTGGAAAGCCACAAAAGCTAAAGATGTTTTAGCATCACTTGTTCGCATCGGATGGACAATTAAAAGACAGAGAGGCTCGCACAAAATTCTAGAACGCCCAGGTTGGAATAATTTCGTATTTGCCTTTCATGACGGAGAAGAAATTGGACCGAAAATGCTATCAAGGATTGCGAAATCAACAGGATTAAAGCCAGAAGATTTATAAATTTTTGAAAATCAATCTCCCCTTCACGATCAGTTGTGAAGGGGAATTTTTAACCGTAACCAATCAACGATCAACGGATCCCATGATGATGTCGATACTCCCTAAAATTGCCATAATGTCAGCAACTTTCATTCCTTTTAAGAGGTGAGGGAGAATTTGTAAGTTGTTAAAGTCGGGCGCCCGAATTTTCCAACGCCAGGGGAAGACATTATCATTACCGACTAAAAAGATACCCAGTTCTCCTTTCCCACTTTCGAGACGAACGTAGTGTTCTCCTTCGGGAATTTTGAACGTGGGTGCCATTTTTTTGGCAATATATTGATAGTCAAAATCGTTCCACTGGGATTTTTTTCCTTCTGCCATGCGACGGGCTTCTAGGTTCTCGTAAGGACCGCCGGGGATATTGGCGCAGGCTTGACGAATGATTTTAATCGATTCTCGCATTTCGCGTACCCGTACTAAATAGCGGGCATAACAGTCGCCAGCGGTTTCCCAATGGATATCCCAATCAAAATCGTCGTAACATTCGTAATGATCGACTTTCCGTAAATCCCATTTCACCCCAGATGCACGTAACATCGGACCGGATAAGCCCCAATTAATCGCTTCTTCACGGGTGATAACGCCAATGCCTTCCAAACGACGGCGGAAAATGGGGTTGTTCGTGATTAGTTTTTCGTACTCATCAACTTTATCGGCAAAGTAATCACAGAAGTCAATACATTTATCAAGCCAACCGTAAGGTAAATCAACGGCAACGCCGCCGACGCGGAAATAGTTGTTGTTAATTAAGCGGGAACCGCTAGCTGCTTCCCAAAGGTCATAAATGAGTTCCCGTTCACGGAAAATGTAGAAAAAGGGCGTTTGCGCCCCCACATCTGCTAAGAAGGGTCCTAACCACAGTAAATGGTTTGCAATCCGGTTCAGTTCGAGCATGATAACACGGATATATTGAGCGCGTTTGGGCACTTCAATATCCGCGAGTTGTTCCGGCGCGTTGACCGTAATTGCTTCATTGAACATTCCCGCTGCATAGTCCCAACGACTGACATAGGGAACATACATAACGTTGGTGCGATTTTCGGCAATTTTTTCCATGCCGCGATGGAGATAGCCGATGACAGGTTCACAATCCACGACGTCTTCCCCATCAAGGGTGACAATGAGGCGCAGTACGCCGTGCATTGAGGGATGGTGCGGTCCCATGTTTAACACCATCGGCTCGGTTCTCGTTTCGATCTTTGCCATAGATCAGTTTTTCCTTTTTGTTGACGTTCTGCGCGTTTTATGATTCATTCTGCAATGCATTCGGGAGCGATGGCTTCGCCGGCGCCGAAGGCGCATCGCGCCACGGCATCTTTAAAATTGTTTCATTCTATTAACCATTATAAAGAGCATTATCCCCTCTCACCGTTACCGTCGAGATGTCAGTTGTAAGAACAGAGTCGCTTTTCTAACACCATCTTCGGTTCCTTGGCTAGCGAGAGATAACACCTGAAGGTGGTCAAATAGAGGTTTTCCAGCAAGTTCTACTACCCGAATTAGCGGAAATTGCTGTTCGAGGAGGGGTTGACTTTTCTCCCAGTCGAGATAGAAGTAACCATCGTTTTCGGTGGGTAAGGGGGCGATCGCGCGTTGAAAGGCTTCACTATTCACTAACGCGGTTTCTCCTTGCTGAATGGCCTGGGCAATGGCTTCGAGAGAGGTTCCTAAAACCTGATAGTTATCAATTTCACTGTGGATTCCTTTCACTTCCGCATTCAAGCGGACCGGTTTTTCTTTTGGGTTAAAGTCCACCTGTGATAGGGGTTCAATGACTGTCCAAGCGGTCACTTTCTGGTTCGCGAGGTTTAAGTTGCCAACGCTATATCCTCCTTCTTTGGCTTGTTCATCCAGTTCTTTAATCGTCTTCTTCACGAGTGTAGGGTAAACTTCTTCCCCCACAAACACCCAATCTCCTTGGTTTGGTTCATCTTGGGGCAATAAGGCTACTGCATATTCCCCTTTCACCCAAGGGAAAATCTGATCGGGGATTGAAATGCCAAATCGTTCCTGTAAACCAGAGGCAAGCTGTTGCAATACCGTTGCTGTAGAATCATCCACCGCTAAGTCATTCAGGCTTTTCCAGAGTTGATTTAAGTCCACCCCTGCTGCCGTCAGCACACTATTGTCTGGGAGATAGTTCAAAGCGTTAACCGGTTGGGATAAAGCAGGACTGCGGCTTTCTTCGCTACCCACCCCCAACAAAGCCGTTTGCGCCGTTAAACCATCGGGGGTGATGGAAAAACCCGCGGTGAGAGTCGGTTGATTATCTTGTAAGGGCAGCGCCGGTTGCTCAGCAATCCAAGCGGCAACTGCCGGTAAATTCAAGTAAAGTTGACCAATGCGGGGATTGGTAATGGTTTTCTGGGCTTTTTGGTAAGGAAGGGCTTGTTCTAAGCTCAAACTGGGCACCTGTACATTATTAATCGCTTCCCGCAATACTTTCGGATGGTTGGCAAATAGCACATGGTTGCCGACCACTGCACTGGCTAATGCCCCCACATTGGGATCGGGATTTTTCTGTAAGGGGCGACGATAAGTAATATTTACCCCTTTATAGCGTTCAAAAACGAGATCCGTATTGGGAGAGACCGCTTGTCGCGAATAATACGCTTGCAAGAATTCGCGGGCAAGTTCTTCATCATTGGTCGTGGTGACCAGGAGATAGCCCGGTTGTACCCCATTGGCGCGATCGCGATCAAAATCGAGCGCTGTCACTGCCAAAGTCACTTCCTCTCCTAACCAAGGTTTGATATCTTGGTCATAATCCAGTTGTCGACTGGCAAGGAATTGTGCTTTAATCCGATCTAATTCTTGACGCGAGCGCGATCGAATGCGGAGTGGGGCACGAAGTTGACGATACGCCTCTAAGCGTTCTACATCCACCACCAAAGAAGCGACAACGGGTGCTTGCTTTGGCACAAATTGGACAGCGGTTGGAGCTTCGATAACACCGCCATTTCGATACACTAGTGGACTTTCCTGTAACAACCAATTCAGACTAGCCCCGAATATAGCAAGGAAAATAATAGAAAAAGTAACTAAAGTCAGTAAAAAAGAGCGAAACTTCATTATAAGTCAGCAGTCATGATTAACTTTTGTCGCATTTACTATTATTTCAGGAAGAGGGCGTTGCTTTGACCTTTAACTTTAAGAATTCCTGCAAAATGTCAAGATAGAAGAAACATTCGTGTAATTAAGTGCAAGATGGCTGATACTCCTTTCCAACAAATTTCCGTTGAAGAACTCGCGATCTCGCTACAAACTGATGGTGGCGAAACCGTGCAATTAATCGACGTAAGAGAACCGCAAGAAGTAGCAACCGCAGCAATCCCGGGCTTTATTAATCTTCCTTTAAGCCAATACGAACAATGGGCGACTCAGATTCATGATCACTTTGATGCTGAAAAAGAAACCTTAGTGATGTGTCATCACGGCATCCGTTCCGCCCAGATGTGTTACTGGTTGAACCAACAAGGCTTTCGCAATGTCAAAAACATCATCGGTGGGATTGATGCGTATTCCCTCGCTATTGATTCGTCCATTCCTCGTTATTGAATTTTTATTTGAAAGATGCGAAAAACCATGCGCCTCAAAGAACGTCATCAAAATATTCTGTCTGCAACAATTCGTCATTATGTTGCAACCGCAGAACCGGTGAGTTCTAAAACCTTGGTGAATGAATATGATTTTACGGTCAGTTCCGCGACAGTCCGTAACGCAATGGGATGGTTAGAAAAAGCGGGATTACTGTATCAACCGCATACCTCTGCCGGACGCATCCCCTCAGACTCTGGATATCGCACCTATGTTGACCAGATCATGTTACCGGATCAAGCCCTACGGGAACAATTGGATCAGTTATTGAGCAATGCGATTAAAGAGGAAGTGGGAAGCTTAGAAGCCCTCCTTTATGGGGTTGCACAGCTCTTAGCTACCCTAAGCGGGTATATGGCGATTATTACCTTTCCGCAACAACAAACGTCATATTTACGTCATCTGCAATTGCTTCCCCTAGATCATCAGCGCATTATGCTGATTATTATTACCGACTCCTATCAAACCCAATCAGGATTAATTGAACCGCCGCCTCGCATTGCAGAAAAATTAGCAGCTGGGGAAGGGATTGAAGAGGAACTCGAGGTTTTGTCGAATTTCTTGAATCAAAGGCTACAGGGTCAACCTTTATCAGAGTTAGCCCAGTTAAAAGCAACGGAATTAGAAAAAGAATGGCAGCAAGATCAGACTTTCTTACAAGAGATTTGCCAACAACTGATTCAACGTTGTCAAACTCGTCCCTCTTCCCAAATTTTAGTGCGAGGGATTTCGGAAATGTTACGGCAACCCGAATTTTCCCAACTGCAACAAGTTCAAACCTTACTGCACTTGCTAGAAGCTGAACAAGATCGCCTCTGTTCAGTCATTTTCAATCGGGTGGAAGCAAGGAGTCAGGAAGGAGGCGTCACTGTCCGTATCGGATCCGAAAATCCCCTAGAACCCATGCAAAGCTGTAGCTTAATTTCAGCCAATTACTATCAAGGAGAATTCCCCAGTGGCAGTGTCGGGTTAATTGGTCCGACGCGAATGCTCTACGAAAACGCGATCGCGCTGGTGGAAGTGGCAGCGGATACCCTTTCTCAAGCCCTAACAAAAAATTAATAATTGTTGTCTTCCTGCTGATTCCTCCCTTTACTGACGGTAAAATTTGAACACAAATCAGATAACAACTTGCTAATTCTTAACGGAGTCAGAGCAACATGGCAGACAATCAACGTTCGACAGTTGTGATTACTGGGGCGTCATCAGGAGTGGGGTTATACACGGCAAAAGCACTCGCCGATACCAATCAATGGGATATTGTTATGGCGTGTCGCGACTTGGAAAAAAGCGAAAAAGCCGCCCAACAAGTGGGAATTCCGAAGGATCGCTACACCATTATTCCTCTTGATTTGGCGAATTTCGATAGTGTACGGGAATTCGTGAATAATTTCCGCTCCACGGGTAAATCTCTCGATGCCCTGGTGTGTAATGCTGCAGTGTATATGCCAATTCTCAAAGAACCGAAACGCAACCCGGATGGCTATGAACTCACCGTTGCGACGAACCATCTCGGACATTTTCTGCTTTGTAATTTAATGCTAGAAGACCTGAAACAATCCAGTTCTCCCGATCCCCGACTGGTGATTTTAGGAACAGTAACTGCTAACCGCAAAGAACTGGGGGGCAAAATTCCAATCCCGGCACCGCCTGATTTAGGTGATCTTAAAGGATTTGAAGAGGGATTTAAGCCACCAATTGCAATGATTAATGGCAAAAAATTCAAACCCGGGAAAGCTTATAAAGACAGCAAATTGTGTAACGTGCTGACGATGAAGGAACTGCACCGACGCTACCACGACGCAACAGGCATTACCTTTAGTTCGCTTTATCCCGGCTGTGTTGCAGAAAGTCCCCTCTTCCGCAATCACTATTCGCTTTTCCAAAAAATCTTCCCTTGGTTCCAAAAGAATATCACTGGCGGTTATATTTCGGAAGAAGAGGCTGGCAAGCGGGTGGCTGCTGTTGTCAAAGATCCAGAATATAAACAATCTGGTGCCTATTGGAGTTGGGGCAATCGTCAGAAAAAAGATGGCAAATCTTTTGTCCAAGAAATGTCTCCAGAAGCAACAGATGAAGCCAAAGCCAAACGGCTGTGGGAACTGAGTGCCCAATTGGTGGGGCTAGAGTAATGACAAGCCTTGCGGTGACTGTATTTAGGATAAATTAACTTTAAAAAGTTTTCTCAAATCACTGCTTACGGATAACAAAAATCAATATCAGTGGCAAAATAGGGACTTAGGATCCCTTGAACTGAGAAAACGTGTAATTATGGTTCAACAACCGCAATCTTATCCTGGTGCGACACCACCCCCACCTCCACCTCGCGCTCCCCGAGAGCACGAGATTCCAACCCGCCAACTCACCCAGCAAGCTTCCTCTTCTCCTTCATCCCCTGAGAAAGCCCCGTTGCAGCCGCGGCAAACCCCTGCTCCCTCTCCAGGACAACCCACACTGGCTGCAATTGTCAATAAAGCCAATGAGGAAGGCTTTTCTGATATTCACTTGGGCGTTGGGGAAATTCCTCGCTTCCGTAACCGAGGAGAAATGGATTATTCGGATTATCCGAAAACTGATCACCAGACCTTTATGAGTTGGTTGCAGGAAGTGCTCTCGGATGCAGAAGTGGAAAAATTCCAGAGTACCCTTGAGTTTGATGGGGCAACTCAATATGACTTTGCGCGGGTGCGGATTAATGTGTTTGATACTCTCAATGGTCCGGGAATGGTCCTGCGACTGATTCCATTGAAAATTTTGACGCTGGAAGCGTTGAAATTACCCCCGGTGTTTAAAGATATTTGCCATTATCATAAAGGTATGATTTTGGTGACCGGACCCACGGGCTCCGGTAAATCCACAACTTTGGCGGCTATGGTCGATTACATGAATCAAGAGATGCCAAAGCATATTATTACCATTGAGGATCCCATTGAATTTGTCCATCGCAGTCGCAAAGCTTTGATCCGTCAACGGGAAGTGGGAATGCATACCTTGGAATTTGACAAAGCGCTGAAAGCCTCTCTACGGGAAGACCCAGATGTCATTCTGATTGGGGAAATGCGCGATCGCGAAACCGTCAATACGGCTCTCAAAGCAGCGCAAACCGGTCACATTGTCATGGGAACCTTGCACACCAACAGTGCGGTGAAAACCCTCGAGCGGATTTTGAGTCTCTATAACCCAGAAGAACAACCTGCGATGCGAGTTGCTATTGCAGAATCCCTGGTTTCGGTCATCTCCCAAGGGTTATGTCGCACTACGGATGGCAAGCGGGCTGCCTTCCATGACATTCTGATCAATACGGAAACCGTCAAAGAGTACATCCGAGATGGCAAATACGACGAAATTACCGAATTAATGCTTGATGGAGAATATGATGGCATGATCACCATGAATAAATCCCTTTATCAACTGTATCAGGAAGGACGAATTAGCGAAGAAACCGCTTTGGAGTGGTCGCCTTCTCCCAATGAAATGGCGCAAATGCTTCGCGGACGAGTTTAAGTAATCAACAATGAGTGAAGATCAATCCTATAAAGGTATTGCTTTATTTACACCAGGGGGAGATGTCATTTATGGCTTTGATGCCGATAAAAGCAAACGCTGGCATCTTGACCTTTGTGAAGGGTTACAGGAATTACTCGCTCTTCCTGAATCTCCCCATTTTCTTGTGCCGGCTTATACCGCAACCCTGGATCAGTGGTTTGATCCCACACAGAACCGAACTCAAGCCTCTTGTGAAGTTTACCCCTTAGTCCAACGCTATCAACCACTACTGAATGCAATTTTTGGGATTCAGCAGCGGTGGACGGTATTACCCTGGCAAGAAGGGTACGGTGACCCAAGAATTATGGAAACCTATCGCGAACAATTTCCCCAACTCTGGGAACATCATGATTTAGTGGTGAATTTAGAGTCCCTGCGATCCAATCTTCGCTTTGGTGATCCTTCGAGTGAATCGAACACAGCTGAAACAACTGAAAATGCCCCAACAAGCTATATTTTGCGCTTGTTTGTATCCGGACATTCTCACGGGACAACCGAAGCTTTGACAACCTTGCATCGCTTGTTAGAACAAAAACTCAGCAATTCTTACACCTTAAAGGTGGTAGATATTATGAAGCATCCGGAACAGGCGGAGTTGAATCAGGTATCGGCGACTCCTACCTTGGTACGCCTGTATCCCGAACCCGTGCGCCGGATTGTTGGCGAGTGGGATAACGCTGACCACATTTTACAGCTGATTGCAACGCCCTAGGAGAAGTGGCTAAAGGTTTTTCAGATTGATTTGGGAGAAAGGGGAGACAAGGGGACAAGGAGACAAGGAGAGAGGGTGGACCAATGACCAATGACCAATTACTAATGACCCATGACCAATTACTAATGACCCATGACTAACGCTAAATCAAATCTGCTTCTGTTAGCATGGCTTGGAATTCTGCTTCTGTTAGTTGCGGAATATTGAGTTCTTCTGCTTTCTTTTGTTTTGACCCGCCTTTTTCGCCGACTAAAACGTAATCCGTTTTAGAACTGACAGAGGAACTGACTTTTCCCCCACCGCGTTCAATGAGTGCTTGGGCTTCACTGCGAGTCAAGCCACTCAATTTGCCCGTCAGCACAACCTTTTTCCCTGCAAAAGGTTGGGCAGCAGTATCAGAAGCAGATGTTTCTGGAACGTCTGAGTGGAGATTCAGCCCAGCATTTTGTAATTGTTGGATCAGCACTTGATTGGCTTCGATTCTAAACCATTGATGAACCGATCGCGCAATTTCATCGCCAATGCCTTCTACGGCTTTTAAGTCTTCCACACTAGCTGCTGCTAATTGTTCCACGGTCGGGAAATGGCCTGCTAAAGCTTCGGCGTTGACTTTCCCCACATAACGGATGCCTAAGCCATATAAGACGCGGGACCAAGGTTGGGTTTTCGACTGCGCGATCGCGCTAACCAAACTACTTGCCAGTTGTTGTCCCACCCGTTCCAACTCGGTTAGTTGCTCAACCGTTAGGTGATATAAATCTGCAACAGATTTGACTAAATCCTGACTGACCAGATTTTCCACCATCTTCTCGCCCAATCCATTAATATCCATGGCATCCCGAGAGGCCCAATGCACAAGGCTTCCACGTAAAATTGCCGGACAAGAGACATTCACACAACGCGTAACCGCTTCCCCTTCTGGGCGCACCAAAGGTGACCCACATTCTGGGCAATGTGTGGGCATGATAAAGGGTGCTGCCTCTTCCGGACGTAACTCAGGTAACACGCGGACAATTTCCGGGATAATATCCCCCGCTTTGCGCACCACTACCGTATCGCCAATGCGGACATCCAACTCCTTGATAAAATCAGTATTGTGCAAGGTTGCCCGTTGTACGGTGGTTCCCGCCAGGGAAACTGGTTCTAAATGGGCAAGGGGGGTAACCGCGCCGGTACGCCCGACATTAACAGTAATGGTTTTTAACTGGGTGGGGGCTTCTTGGGCAGGAAACTTCAGCGCGATCGCCCAACGCGGAAACTTTTGTGTGAATCCTAGTTTCTGCTGCAGTTGATAAGAATTAATCTTGACCACAACCCCATCAGTTTCGTAGGGAAGTTGGTCTCGTTTCTCCTCCCATTCTTGGAAAAATGCCCCCACTTCCTGTAGAGAGTGACAAATGGTCCGATTGGGATTGACCTTAAACCCCATCTCTTCTAAAAGATCCAACGATTCAGCTTGGGTAGTCGGTTGAAGGGTGGTGTTTTCATCAACGATATACAACGTGTAAGCAAAAAAATCGAGCTGACGCTGGGCGACAACTTTCGGATCGAGTTGTCTTAATGTCCCTGAGGTTGCATTGCGCGGATTAGCAAAGAGGGCTTCTCCTTTTTCGGCACGGGCTTGATTAATTTTTTCAAAAGTTTTTCGGGGGAGAAATGCCTCTCCTCTCACTTCCACTCGCGCCGGTGGCTGCTCTAAATTTAAACGTAAGGGAACGGTGCGAATCGTTCGGACATTATTCGTAATCTCTTCTCCGGTTTCTCCATCCCCACGAGTTACTGCACGCACTAAAATTCCATCTTCATAAGTTAAAGCCAGAGCATTACCATCAATTTTTAACTCACAAACATAATCAACGGCTGTTTCGTCGGGAACTTGATTCTGCCAGCGGGCAACCCATTGCGCCAATTCTCCTAAATCAAAGGCATTTTCCAAGCTATACAGGGGAATATTATGCTTGACTGATTCAAATCTTTCAGCAACACCACCCCCCACGCGCTGGGTTGGACTATCCGGTGTCACTAACTCTGGATATTTCTCTTCCAAGCTTTGCAACTCCCGATAAAGCCGATCATACACTTCATCTTGCATAATCGGATCATCTTGCAAATAATAGGCATAGTTAGCCCGTTGCAATTGGCGACGGAGTTGATTGGCCCATGCTTCTGTCTTATTCACGGCTTTTCACTGGTGATTTGTTCTTCGAGAATTCACAAAATAGCCAAAACTTTTCAATCCGAATCTATCCTACCGTAACATCAAGAATACTACACTCCTTGAATACGTTAATTTTTTAAATGAGGAATTTCATTCATATTTTGATCGATAAAAATTGTAAATCTAATAACTTTTCTAATCTTTTTTTAAGACGAATGACTAATGCGTTTAACGAGTGAACAAATTAAAGCAAAAGCAACCTCTCTCGGCTTTCATAAAGTGGGAATTGCTGCTGCCAATAATGAAGAACAAATCCAAGCACAAACGCGCCTCAAAAACTGGTTAGCAGCTGGCTATCAGGCTGATATGAAATGGATGGATAATCCAAAACGGTTTGATCTACAAAAGTGCTTGCCCGGAGTGCAGTCAGTCATTGCTGTTGCCCTTAATTACTATACGCCTTATGCTCAACCGGAAAACCCAGAACAAGGAAAAGTCTCCCGTTATGCCTGGGGGCGAGATTATCATAAAGTAATGCAGAAAAAGCTAAAAGCGCTCACCCGTTGGCTACAAGAACAAGCACCCGAGCAGCGATCACGCTATTATTCGGATACGGGACCGGTACAAGACAAATTTTGGGCACAGCAAGCGGGATTAGGCTGGATTGCGAAAAATAGTAATGTCATTACTCGGGAGTATGGCAGCTGGGTCTTTTTAGGGGAAGTATTAACAACCTTACCTTTAACCCCAGATTCTCCTCACACTGAGCATTGTGGCAGTTGTACGCGTTGTTTGGAAGCTTGTCCCACTAATGCGTTTCCCCAGCCGTTTGTCGTGGATGCCAATCACTGCATTGCTTACCATACCATTGAAAATCGTGATGAAACGCTCCCGGAAGAGATTGATCTCAAAGGCTGGGTAGCCGGCTGTGATATTTGTCAAGATGTGTGTCCCTGGAACGAAAGATTTGCTAAAGAAACCGACTGTGAAGATTTCCAACCGCGCTCAGAGAATTTAGCGCCCAATTTAGTTGAATTAGCCCAATTGCCAGCCGAAAGTTGGGATCGCAAAACGCGGGGATCAGCACTACGTCGGATTAAAGCGGACATGTGGCGTCGAAATGCTCGTGCTAATCTGGAGAAAGACGGGAATCGAAACCCCACTTCATCCTTGTAAGCATGAATACTCAAATTATTATTTTTGATTTTGATGGCACGATCGCGGATACCAAAGAAACTGTCATTGCAATTACCAACCGTTTAGCACCCGAATTTGGTTTTTCTCCTTTAGATGAAATCGAGATTGCTCGTTATCAAGATCTAACAGCACGGGAACTGATTAAAGAATCGCGGGTGTCTTGGTGGAAAATTCCTTTCTTAATTCAACGGGTTAAGCGGGAACTCAAGCAAGAAATTCCAACCATTCAACCCATTGCTGGTATAGAAACAGCTTTAGAAGAATTAAAAGCATATCAATTTCAGCTCGGCATTATTACTTCCAATTCTGAAGACAATGCCAGTCAATTTTTAAGGCAACATGGACTTTTACATTACTTTAATTTCATTGAGAGCAGTTTTCACTTATTGGGTAAAGATAAAGTAATTCAACGGTTGTTGCGTCAAAAAAAAGTTTCTCCGGATGCGGCAACTTATGTGGGTGATGAAACCCGTGATATTGAAGCAGCGCGAAAAAGCGGAGTTAGAATGATTGCGGTGAGTTGGGGATTCAATTCTGTCGCTGCTTTAACAAAAGGGGAACCGGATGCGTTAATTCATCATCCCAGTGAACTGCCCTATGTCATGACTGCTTACGCTGATCAATCCCATTTAAAATCAGTTCATTTTCGAGATTAACTGGAATTCTAAACGAATCAGAAACAAGGGTGTTGGCTTGACAAGGTGAACCAAGATGACTCCTGCTGCATAGCAACAGCAGGAACAAAAACTGGCTGATCCCTTGGCCCAAAAGTTATGAGAGTCAAAGATTACGCCTTCCTTTTAGGAAGGCGTAATCTTTGACCGTTGATAAGGAATTGATCCAGATCTAGTTAGCATCTAAACGTTTTTCCCTTGCGCTAATTGGCAAACCGTTTGCGCGATCGCGCTGTCTTCATTGGTATGTAAGACGACAACCCGCACGGCTGAGTTAGCGGTAGCGATGTCTTCATTTTGGGGACGCTTTTGATTTTTCTCTGGATCAATTTCCACCCCGAGATACCCGAGGCGTTGACAGGTTTCTTGACGGACAATGGCTGAGTTTTCTCCAACACCAGCGGTAAACACCAGCACATCTAAGCCTTGTAAACTGGCAACCATTGCCCCAATTTGCCGACAGAGGTGATGAATATAGGTTTCAAAAGCGAGTTGGGCGCGATGGTTTTCTGCCATTGCTTCGGTGACGGTACGCATATCCCCAGAAATGCCCGAGAGTCCTTTTAAGCCCGATTCTTTGTTCAGCGTAGTATCCAGTTCATCGGCACTGAATCCTTTTTCTCGCAAGAGATAGATAATAAGGCCGGGGTCAATGGAACCGCAGCGAGTTCCCATCATTAAGCCTTCGAGGGGAGTAAAACCCATTGTAGTATCAATACTGTGTCCGTTTTGCACTGCTGCCAAAGATGCCCCATTGCCGAGGTGACAGGTCACTAATTTTAACTTGTCTAAAGGTTGGTCCAGAAGTTGAGCCGTTTTTTGGGCGCAATATTCATGACTGATCCCATGGAAACCATAGCGCTGGATGCCTTCTTCATACCACTGATAAGGGAGAGGATAAATTGCGGATGCGGTTGGGATTTGACTATGAAAAGCAGTGTCAAAAACCGCCACTTGTCTGGCTTGAGGAAGCAATTTTTCCATCATCTCAATCCCTTGTAAATTTGCCGGATTATGACTAGGGGCAAGGGAAATTAATTGCGCGATCGCGCTTTTCACTTCTTCGGTTACCCACGTTGGCTGTTGGTATTGGCTACCCCCATGCACAACCCGATGACCGACAAAATCAATTTCTTCCCAAGAGGCTAAAACAGCGGTATCCCCTTCACAAAGGGTATTAAATAAGCCTTCCATCGCAACCAAGCGATCCTCGGTTTCTTGGTCATCTTCAAAAACAATGCCATTGCTTTCAACTTTCAGCTTGGCACTTCCTTGTTGCTGACTAAAATCAATACTGCCCGACCATAAGAGAGTAATCACATCCTGAGAACGGCTATCATCTGGAATGTAGTAAAGTGAACTTTTTTGACTGCTTGAACCCGCATTTAAAACTAAAATCTTCATGGTTTTATTTTTTCACCAATGACTAATAACAAACACACAAACCGCTTCGGCCTTTTAGGCTAAAAGTGCAGTTTTTTCTGGTAAGTGAGGTGCCAAGTAAAGTGAATTCGTTTTTACAGATTCGTGCGCAGTGTCAACAAGGCGACGCTCATCCAGTTGTTTTCCGAAGAGGGCAACTTTCATTATTTCTCCTACATACGACTCGCCTTCACCTTAATACGGGGATCGCTGGGTCCCAATAAAATTAAACCTCTCTTAAGGCGGCAAGGGGAAACGCTTTAGCAATAGTGAAATGATTTTTTTACCTCTAAAAACATCAGCCGTTTCTAGCGTTATTACCTTGACAATTGTCGTTCATTAAGTCTTTAATATTGCCGAATTTTTTTTATATCTTCTAATAATCCCCCACAGGCATCTAATAGCAGATCAATAACATAATTAAAGCCATCGCTTTCGCCATAATAAGGGTCGGGAACTTCCCGATCTTGATAATTGCGAACGTAATCGCACATCATTTGGATTTTGTCTCGATATTTTTTATGAGGATCAAGGGCAATTAATGACCAATAATTCTCTCGATCCATGGCTAAGATTAAATCATATTTGTCAAAGTCACTGGGATGAAATTGACGTGCCCTTCCGTCTAATTGAATTCCCCTCTTTTGGGCAGCACTTCTCATACGAGGATCCGGGAGTTTACCAATATGATAGTCTCCTGTTCCCGCCGAGTCGCAAATAATTTCATGAGTTAGCCCTTCGGTTTCGATTAGATAGCGCATGATATTTTCTGCCGAAGGAGACCGACAAATATTCCCCAAACAGACAAAGAGGAGTTGGTAAGGCATAATCGAAACTTTCTTAAATGATCGCGCTATAGTTTACCATGATTCATTAATCTTCATTGACAATTTTCAGACGAACTACGCGATCGCTGCTGTCATCTAAAGGCACCTCAATGGTATCGTTACTGAGTTTTTCTAGGGCACTGAGTAATGATCGCAAATGCGGGTTACTTGCCCCGGTTTCGACATATAAGCGATCCGCTAGGCTTCCCACCCGCTTCCAAGTGGTATAGAGTTTTCCCACCACTTGTTCTAAGTTCGTGGCTTGTTTGACTAAATCGGCAGCGGTATTCAAACAGTCCAGACGCAGCGCTTCTTCTAACGCCATTTCCATATCTAAATTAGCATTATGAATGGCTTGCACTTGGGCGGCTGCATCAAGATACTTCGAGAGATTTTTCGCCGAAGAGGTTAAGTGTTTGACCGTATCCACATCGGGATTTTCTTCTACTTCCTGCTGGATCGACTTGAGATGAGACTCCGGAAGTTTCTCCATTTCCTTGACTAATGGTGCGAGATGACTGGGAGAAAGGGATCCACTTTCAGCTTTTTCCTTGACAATCGGGGGAACCAACTCCGAACTCATCGCCGTCCATTGATCGGACAATTCTTTCACTTCCCGGCGGGTAATGCGATCTCCATTATCTGCTGCTTCGGAGACGAGTTTTTGCACTTCTGGGTCAGATTTCGCGGTTTCGACAAAGGCGCGCTTACTAAAATTATTGATCGAACTCGCTTGCAGTTGCCCGTCTTCGAGCAGTGTATCCGCACTATTAGCTAACTGAATCAGGGCATAGGCTTGACTTTTACTAATTTCCCGTTGCTTTAACCAGTTGAGAAAGCCATTCCCCCGTCCTTCTCCGCCTTTTTTCTCGCGATCGCGCACGGCTCTTAAAATTCTCCCGCGCCAAATATCCGTTTGCAAGTCGAAGCGTTCACACACCAGCCACGCCTCATCCAAACGCTGTTCAAATTCTGTCTCCTCAATCTCTTCATCTTCGGGATCAGGAAGTTGGAATTCTAAATCGGTGGGAGTTTCCAAAGCAGCGACAATTTCAGCGGTCGTTTCGGGAGTTTCAGCCATAATTGAGAAGTTTTTTATCTCTTGATGAATGTCAGGAACATTATCAATGATAATTTGAATGAGAGCACTGGTTAAGGATTATTGGCAATGGCTGACTCTTCGCTGCTAGCAGATGCAAGTACCCGCTTAGACAACGCCTTGAAGTATGTGAAAATTTCAGAAGACGCGATCGCGCGCTTACAATATCCCAAAGCCAGTGTTTCGGTCTCCATTCCCCTGCGCTTAGATGATGGGTCATTGCAAATTTTTCGGGGGTATCGCGTCCGCTATGATGACACCCGAGGACCAGCAAAAGGGGGCATTCGCTATCATCCCAACGTTTCTCTCGATGAAGTCGAATCCCTTGCTTTCTGGATGACCTTCAAATGTGCCCTGATGAATTTACCCTATGGAGGGGCAAAAGGCGGCATTACTTTAAATCCCAAATCCCTTTCCAAACATGAACTAGAACGAATTAGTCGCAGTTACATTGATGCCATTGCCGATTTTATTGGTCCTGATGTGGACATTCTTGCACCCGATATGTACACCAACGCCACGATTATGGGCTGGATGATGGATCAATACAGCATCATTCGACGACAGATTACGCCGGGTGTGGTCACGGGAAAACCGATTAGTATGGGGGGCAGCCAAGGACGAGAAACAGCCACGTCTGTTGGGGCTTTTCAAGTCATCAATACCCTTTTAGCGAAATTTGACCAGTCTCCGAAAAAGACCACCGTTGCGGTACAAGGGTTTGGCAATGTGGGTGCCATGTTAGCGCAACTCCTTTCCCAAGTTGGCTATCGCGTCGTCGCGGTGAGTGACTCCCAAGGCGGAATTTACGCTGCCCAAGGCTTAGATATTCCCAGTATCCGCCGTTATAAAATGTCGAGTCGTAGCCTGCAAGCGGTTTATTGTGAAAGTAGCGTTTGTAATATCGTCGAACATGAAGTGATTAGTAACGCTGAGTTACTGACCTTAGATGTGGATGTTTTAATTCCGGCTGCGTTAGAAAAGCAAATTACCGTTGAGAATGCGGAGAGAATCAAAGCCAAGTATATTTTTGAAGTGGCAAATGGTCCCATTACCTCAGAAGCCGATGCCATTTTAGACAAGAAAGGCATTCAGGTTTTTCCTGATATTTTAGTCAATGCCGGTGGCGTCACCGTGAGTTATTTCGAGTGGGTCCAAAACCGCAGTGGACTCTATTGGACCAGTGAAGAAGTGAATCAAAATTTGAAAGAACGCATCACCGTCGAAACGGAAAAAACTTGGTCAATTGCCCAAGAATTTGGCGTTTCCATGCGAACGGCTTCTTATATTCATGCCCTCAACCGTTTAGGAGAAGCCATGGATGCCAAGGGAACCCGAGATTATTTTCGCAGTTCTCAATAGTGTTGATCGAAGCAGCAGCAAGTTACCATTCTATGGTTACCATGAGTGCATTGCATAATTAAGAATTGAGGTTGAATCTCTATACAAGGCTCTATATGCAAGTAAAATATAGGAGCAGATAAGGCAAATAAAATTACATCTTAGATTAATTGCAAGTGGCAATTTAATAATGCCAAAAATGCCTCGTGTAGAATCTAACTTAATTCTTGATAGTGATTAAGGGGTGCAGCTAATCGTTAACACCTCCACATTTCCAGATCTCCCTTGATCTGGGTTCTTAGAAAGATTAGGGTGTTAGAGGTTGACGGCACGGATTAATATATTGAATTTATAACAAGATAATACCAATGAATTCTTCTCCTTCTTCACCCAATAATCGGGAACCCACCCCCCCGGAACCGCGGCGATCTCTTCCGGCTCGATTTTGGCAGTGGCTAAGACGACCTTCAACCCTGATTGGTATAGGAACTCTAGGAGTTGTGGTGGGGGGGGGCGCGATCGCTGCTTATGTGGTTGCCCGACGACAACTGCCTGTTTTGATTGAATCTCAACTGGAAACCATTGTCCAGCGACCCGTGAGTGTTGGGGAGTTTGAGGAGTTGTCGCTGTCTGAAATTCACATTGGGGCTTCCCAAATGCCAGCAACTGAGATGGATGCTGGTCGCGTTTCTATAGCGGAAATTAGGATTGAATATAATTTGGGTTCGTTATTGACACAATGGAAACTACCCCTCGCTGTTACCATTGTTGACCCGAATATCTATCTTGATCAGAATGAGGAGGGAGTTTGGTTGGAATTAGATTTGCCCCCTCGGGAAGAACCCTTGCAACTCCCCAATTTACCCTTTGATTTGGAAGCAACGGCTAACATTGAACAAGCGGAAGTGGTTTTGGTTCCTCAAGCCCTAGCTGCGCCAGTAGAAATCCGTGCTGATGTCGAGGGAGGATTAGACTATCCGCGAGAAGGAGAGCAACAAATCCGCTACGATATTGATGCCGAATTTGCTGATGCCCCAATTGAGATTCAAGGAGAGACACGCTTAGACCAGTTTGCCACCGACGCCCAAGTCGCGATCGCGAATTTATCACTGGTCAAACTGACTGCTTTAGTGGATAACTTACCGGTTCGCTTAGATCAAGGTCAACTCAATGTCGATCTTGATGTCAATGTTCCCAGCCTAGAAGAGTATCAAGCCAGTCAAGTGAATGGCACCATTGATATTAGCGAAGTAACGGGCCAAGTAACCCTGAATGAAGACAATCCCGCTCCTTTATTGGCTAATCTCAGTTTACGCCTGCAAGAACAAGCGCTTTCTGTTGCCCAAGGCGAGATTAATTTCGGTAATATTCTCATCAATTTGTTCGGCGGTGCCAATTTAGAGACTGGCTATGATCTAAATGTTGCCGTCTCTCCTTTTACTCTTGATACTGTATTAGCGTTAGTTCCAGATGGAGAACTGCCGATTCCGACAGAAGGTGAGTTTGCCATTGACTTAAATGTGCTTGGTGCGATTGATCAACCGCAATTGCGTGCAGTGCTCAACGCGACACAACCCACGCAAATTGACAAAATTGAACTCGCCAAAACAGTAGTGGAAGTCAGTGCTAATCTTGAGCAAATTGTGCTCAATCGCGCCGAAATTAGACCGGCAACGGGGGGAGAAATTCTCGCTAAAGGACGCATTGAAACTAATCTAAAAGAAACGATTCAAAGTGGGAAGGGCGTTGATATTACAACCATGCCGGTTGATTTGCAAGCCGGAATTGATTTGCCCCTTTCTGGGATTGCTGCTGCTTACGCTACCCTTCCCCCAGAAGTTCGCCTCGGTTCTTTCAACAGCAAAGTGCAAGTGGCGGGCACTGCCGAAACTCCTAATATTCGTGCCAATTGGCAACTGCTTGAAACCTTTGTTGAGTCCATTGGGAAAATTACAGGTCAAGGCAAAGCCAGGTTTGATGGCACTCGTTTCTCCCTCCAAGATACCGCTTTGGAAACCCGGTTAGGAGATATTAATATCTTTGGCTTTGGAGATTTAGAGACAGACCAATGGGAAGCCAGTGTTAAAAGTGATGGAGTTACCCTCGATCCCATTATCTCGGAATTAATTGCTCAAGGAAAATTAGAAGAATCCGTAGAAGCCCTGGATATTGATATCCGTCTTGCTGGTGCGTTAGATACTTTAACCCCAGAAGCAGTGGAAGGACAAGCGGATGTTACCGTTGCCCTCGGTGGACGCGCCCTTGATCTCGAAAGTAGTTTGCAGCAAGGAATTGTAAAAGGAGTAGCCAGAGCGCAACGACTCGATTTACAACCTTTCGTGTCTCCCTTTGTTCCTCAGCTGAATTTGCCTTTAGGGGTCAGACAATTACAAGCTAATGTCGGTGGTAATATTGCCCCTTTATTAGCCGGAAAAGAAGATTTCATTGCCACTTTAGAACGCTTAGAAGGGGGATTAAACACGGTTTTACAAATCGATCAATCCCTTATTGATGTCAAGGGCAATTTAGCTCGTGGCGGTCAAGTTAATGCCAATGTGGTAACCACATCTCCTTTAGCACTAACGAAAATCGTCCCTGATTTACCGGTAGAAGCCACGTTTGAAGGAGGAACCGCCAGTGTCTCGGGAACCGTTGCTGCATTGCAAAGGGTAGCCAATGAGCAAGATTTAGCAGGATTAACCGCACAAACTGCATTAGATTTAACTGTGGCTCAGGGGGCAGTGGCACTGGCAGGACAATTGCAAGAGGGCTTTTGGGATGCCAATATTTTAGTGTCTGATGTAAATACAACCCAATTCGGTCGCCCCGTTTTAGCCAACTTGAGCCCAGAGGCAACGACACTGGAGTTTCCTGAATTCAATGCCGATTTAGCTTTCTCGGGTGCAGCTAAGCCCTTATTACAAGGCGATCGCGCTACCGTCAATATTGACCGCGCCAACCTCGACTGGGGCGAACAAACCCTTGCTGCTAGGGGCGAAGCAATCCTAGCCAATCTCTTCACCGCCCCGGATATTGCCGAAGCCCAATTGGCGGTGAATGCTAGCTTAGATTTTAATGTTCTACCGACTGAAGACATTCTCAATTTAGTTCCTGTTGACCGGCAGTATTTACCCCAATCTTTGGAAATTGCTGGAGAAAGTGAGTTTAACGGTCGCGTGATTGCTCAACAGCTTTTGCAAGCGCCAACGGCACCGAATAGTATTGTTTTAGAGGGCGATCTCCGATTAACCAACTTTCAATTTAATGATTTAGTGTTTGATCCGGTGATGACGGGTAACCTTAACTTTGCCACAGCAGAAGAGTTCGAGCTGACTTTACAAGGAGAAAATGATGTTATTCTTGCTGCCCTCGATCCTTGTGTTGATCCAGCTTGTGTCGCCCCCTACAGTTTAAATACCCTGGAATTGCAACAAAATGAAGGCGAGGATGATCCCATTCTCGTGTTGGCAACTGGGGAACAAAATCGCATTGCCACAACAGTGGAAAACTTCCCGCTCTCCGTCTTTAGGATTGCCCCCGCCGAAGACTTTGGGATTTCTGGACCGGTTGTGGGCAAGGTTAACGCCGAAGCAAGGTTTGATCTAGAAACATTAGCCACTCAGGGGAATCTTGAAATTGCAGAGCCTGGTGTAGGTCAAATCGGAGCGGAACTTCTCGCGATCGGGTTTTCCTATTTAGATCAGGAAGCCCGTCTCTCGCAAGGGCGTTTACAAGTAGGAGAAAACCGCTTCAATTTTGAGGGAAATTATAATGTTGCCTCAGGAGCAATTGGCGGTAATCTCAATTTAGAAGAGGGTAATATCCAAGACATCCTTGCCGCTGCCAACATATCGACTGTGCAAGACCTCTCGCGGTTGACCCAACCCCTGGATCCCGGCAGTGCTTCTGATTTGGGAACCCTGGCTCTGAGGAGTCCCGAAGCCAACTTAGGGTCTGAATTAGCGCTTTATCAAGAAACAGTCCGCAAAATCCAAGCCAGAGCCACTGAACGGCGTCAATCAGCAACCATTGACCAAATCGATATTCGCGGCGGTTTAGAACTAGAAGCCAACGTTGACGGAACCCTCAACAATCCCCAGCTTGATCTAGCCGTTGCTGGTCGCAATTGGGATATTCGCCCTCGCTCAAGCTTTATAGATTACGCTCCCTCACTCGGTTTATTCATCGAAGATGCCGGAGGGATTTCCGTTGACCAATTAACGATTACTGGCAATTACGAAAATGGCGTTGGCACTTTAGAAGAAGCCAGTGTCATTTTAGGTCGAGGGACGGTTTCCGCTTCCGGTGAATTGGATGCCGCGCAGCTATCTGGCAATGCTAGCATTGAAAACTTACCCCTAGCGACTCTCCTTGAATTTGCCGCCAGTCCGGTCGATGCGACAGGTGAGATTGGGGTTGATGCTGCTATCTCTGGCAGTCTGCAAAATCCAGAATTGCAGGGGGAATTCTCATTTGAAAATGCGTCGTTTCAAGGTCGCGCCATTGAAGACAACTTTGCCGGAGAATTCAGTTACGCTAATTCCCGTGTCAAATTGCAAACCACAAATCCCGAGGATATTGACGTGCAAGTGAACGGGGAGATTGCCCTGCCTCCGCAGCCCGGCTTTGAAAATCGGATTGTTGCCGATATCAATATTGGGGAAAGTGGCTTTGAATTATTGGGAGCCTTGAGTTTAGGTCAAGCGGAATGGATCGAAGGAGAAGGAAACATCGCGATCGCGGCAGAAACCAGTTACGTCGATGATCCGACCGCTGCCATCGAGAATTTAGAGGTTAATGGTGACATCACCTTTGAGGATGCAGTTGTTTTGACCACCGCCCTGGAAAAAGAAGTGACAATTAATGGCGCAGTCGAATTGAGTGAGGATCGCATTCAAATTGAGGCATTACAAGGCATGGTTGATGAAACAGAGATCGCGATCGCGGGGACTTTTCCGTTCTTTACGCCCTTGAGTGAACAAAATGCCAATGCTTCTCCGTTAACTATAACCATCGATCAAGGAGAGATTGACATCGCAAACCTTTATCAAGGTCGCGCTGATGCTGATATTACTGTCCAAGGCATGGCGCTCAATCCGATTATTGGTGGAGAAGTCCGTCTTTATAAGGGACAAGTCTCGATTCCCCAGCGCAACCAAGAAGCGCGATCGTCAGCCTATAATCGTTGGTTTGGCGATTTTGCCCAACTCCAAGGCGATCCCCCCGTAACTGTTGAACTGGATGACTTCCGTGTTGTCCTCAATGATGGCTTTCGTCTCGTCAGTTCTCCGTTATACAGGTTTTCCCTGTCAGGAGACTTGGTCTTAAACGGTTCCCCTCTAGAGATTCCCAGTTTGCGATCCTCAGGGGCAATCGTTCTCGAACGGGGAGAGATTACCCTTTTTAACACCGACTTTTTCCTCTCCCGTCTCAACGAAAACCGAGTCATGTTTGATGCTTCTCGTTCGATTCTCAATCCGGAGTTAGATATTGAAATGGGAACAACGGTTTCCGATCCGAGTCGAATTGGTCAACAAATTTCTCCTAACGAAATCCGCGACGATGCCATCCGCGTTGGTCGGTCTGACTCGGTGACAATTGACTTAGTGATGCAAGGCCAGGCTCAACAACTGCTGGCTTTTCTAACCGGACTTTCTCAGCCTGAAGCCTGTGAAGCGGGTGCAGAAGAGTTTCTCTCTATGTCAGGAAGCGGACTGTCTGAACAAAATTTAGAACGAGAAGAAGAATGCCTGAGTAACGCGGCGTTCGCGAGTAAAAGCGGTTCTAATGAAGAATTACTGGAATCTCCAGCCATTAGCCTAAGCAGTAGCCCTCCTCGCGATCGAGGTCAAATCATCGAACTCTTAGCACAGCAATTTTTTGAGCTAGCTGAACAACTTGAACAAAGTAGTGGTGAAGAACTGTTACAGTTTGGCATTGCAGAATTTCTGATCGAACCGTTGACAAGAGACATTATTTTCTCAGTTAATGAGCAAGCAACGAAATTCGCACAACCGATTATTGGCGTTGATCAAGCACTAATTTATCCAGAATTAGAGGGAATTTATCAGCTACAAGAAGATTCATTTGTTAGCGTAGGTTACGACTATGTGTTTAGTGAGTTCAAGGTTCGCTACGAACGATTGTTCTAGTTGACATCCTTCCCTAAGTAAAAGCGAGGGATTTTTTAAACCTTACGATTGAGGTACCAAAATGAGTTAGAGTCATTAGAAAAGCGAGTGGGTACTATATTTCTGTCTGCTCTACCTGTGATGGATCTGTTCCTGATGTTCCGGCTCACGGGTATCCAATTGGAATTGATCTGGGACTAGACAAGTTCATAGCTACCAGTGAAGGAGAACTGATCAAAGATCACAAGTTCTTAAAGCAATACGGGGCGTATAAACATCTGGGGTTTCCCCAGATGATAGCCCCTCCTGAAGGTTGGCTGAAAGTGCGACAACGAAAGCTCAAGAACAAGAAGAAAGGTTCTCGTCGCTGGCAAGAGATTACCTATCGCATTGCACGGATACATGAAAAGATAACTAATCACCAAAAGTGAGCAAAAGCCTTAATCTGGTCCCAAAAAACGGATAATTTCAGGTCCGCGCGATTATGATTCAGTTCGTTACAATTAGGAGGGTTTGAGGCTTTATCTTGTCGAATAGCTTCAAGTCTCCGTTGGTTAGCTTCCTCATCCTTGGGAATCCAACTCCACTTCTCTGAATTCCACTCCGCTTCTTTCGTATAGATGGCTTCGTCCCAGAAGCAAGCGGATTTAAGTTGCACATTCTCTAAGTTTTCTGCTCTCCAAAGGAAAACTCTCCAGAAATCAATTTTCCTGAGCCTGAGCTTAGCGTCCCTGAGGTTAGCTTCTCTGAGGTTAGCGTTCCTGAGGTCAGCTCCCCTGAGGTTAGCTCCTCTGAGGTCAGCTCCCCTGAGGTCAGCTCCCCTGAGGTCAGCTCCCCTGAGGTCAGCTTCTTTGAGGAAGGCTTCCCTGAGATGGGCATCCCTGAGGTCGGCTCTCCTGAGGTCGGCATCAATGAGGAAGGTTCCCCTGAGGTCGGCTCCACTGAGTTTGGCTCTCCTGAGGTCGGCATCAATGAGGAAGGCTTCCCTGAGGTCGGCTCCACTGAGTTTGGTTCTTCTGAGGTCGGTTCCAATGAGGTCGGCTTTCCTGAAGTCGGCATTAATGAGGAAGGCTCCCCTGAGGTTGGCATCAATGAGGTCGGCTTTCCTGAAGTCGGCATCAATGAGGAAGGCTCCCCTGAGGTTGGCTCCACTGAGTTTAGCTCCCCTGAGGTCGGCATCAATGATTTGGGCTCTCCTGAGGTCGGCTCTCCTCAGGTCAATAAAAACATCTAGATTATCTTCGCGCCAACGATTCCAGACTTCAGCCCCTTGTAGTAGTATTTCCCGTAAGTCAATCTCTCTTGCTTTTGTTGGGTTGTTATT
>CAZAYV010000033.1:0-29694 GCA_964489465.1 uncultured Dactylococcopsis sp.
TCTGCAGTAACAAGCGGATTGGTATGACATTACTCGTTGCACTATCTCCTTGATTAATAAAAGCCCAATCCACATAAATGTCGTCGTTAGCGGTAATTTGAGAGGCATCAGTATGAGTTCCCGCCACCGTTGAAAGTACTATCTTATCATCCCATCCACTGGGTTGATAGGGAGTTAAATCAGGTTGACTTACAGCATCAATCCTTACTACCGATGCATAATCCGAATTATCTCTGAATGTGACATAAGCTTTTTCATTCATCGGATCAACTGCTATATCCCCCCAAGCCCAAAAACCAGTTGGCAAAGTTCCTAGACTCTCTACTCGAGAGGGTTGCTCTAGTGTTGGAGGAAAAATCATAACCCTTGATTCCAATACGCTGTCTGTGAGGATATAAAAATTGCCCCCGTCATCAGCAGTCATCCCAAAGCTATCAATGCCCAATCCATTCGGCAAGATCATTGGATCATTACTAGGATCACTATCTGACACATCTGTCGGATTAAAGTTTGCTGGAAAAGCGACTAAATCTGGGTAGGCATATCCGTCACCACCTTCAAAGGTGGGTAGAGCTGTTAAAACAGTTCCATCAGCGTTAACTGCTATTCCGGGGCCAATGAGTGCTGACGGATCGCGAGGAAGCGGAGGTTCATTAGGATCTTCTGGGAACCCGCGTGCGCCAACCATTAGTACTTGCGCTTCGATGAAATTAGTCAAGTCGGAGCTGGTTTCCACCCTCATTACAAAGGGATGCATTCCAGAAAGATAAGCGCCAGTAATGAATAAATCAACTGAATTACCATTTTGTCTGATTGCAATATCGTTATAGATAGAATCTGACAGCAATACCATTGGATCCGAAATTAAATCTTCCCAAGTAATGTGATAAACAGGGCTTGTCTCTACTCCTTCCAAAGAAGAAATATGAAGATGGTCTAGAAAATTGACAGCAAGAGGTTCTGGTTCGATCAGCGTTAATGTTCCATCTTTGGTTAAGCCTACAAAACTATTTGAATTAGGCAACTCTGCAAACTTGATACTATCACTGAAAATACTTAATTCAATTTCATCAACCAAAACCCCCTCTTGATCGAATTTTTTAACGATATCAACAAGCTCAAAGGAGTCATTGAGATCAAAGTCATAAACCAACACATTATTTTGACTATCAATAGCTACTCCTCTGGAAGTCTTGAGGCTATTAATGAATATCTCTGTACCCGATTTACTTAAGAGCTGGTTATCAGTACCGAGTACATCAAGGGTTTCTACTGAAGGAGAGAAGTCTGAAAGAGGAAACAACAAGGTTTCTTCTCTGGCTGGCGCTGGTGCAAGCGTATTTTCTGGGAGCTCATTCCTGAGAAAAGCAGGTTCCTCTTTTTCTATACCATTATCATTGTTACTTCCAAAGCTGATGTCTGGGCGAGTGACTAGATCGCTTTGGACAAATTCTGTTAATAATGGAGTGCTATTGAGGATTACCTCTTCCAATAATTTACTTGGAGGAGTTGTCAGAAACTCCCCATTTTCTTCTAAGCAAAGTTTCATTTTTTCCTTCTCCCATTCTGTCAATTCTTATTCTTTTAAACAACTGAATTAACGGGACTTAAGTCAAGCAAAATTCCTTCTTGAATAGTTTTTAAAATCCTCACTTCTCTTTCTTGAGAGAAGGATATTTTACTTTAAATTCGGGGATTTTTCGCTATGGGAGGAAAATGAATTCTTTTAAGATCTTTGATCTCAATATCTTAAGCGAAAGCACTTCTACCTCTTGACTGGGATCTTCCTTTTAAGTCCCATCAACTGAAATGAATCATTGAAAAATTTCCTTGTTCTATAACTATTTTATCGGCTAAAATTTTCACCTTAAGCTAAGAATCATAAAGCTTAGGAAAAATCAATACAAATTATTATTCGTAAACTTATACTGTGAGAATGGCTGTATGCTCACACTCCCTTTAAAGTTAAGAAACATGGTCGAAGAGAAAAACGTCTTTTTCGTTATGGTGATAACCATCTGTGTTCAATTGTCAATGATTGAGATATCAAACACGCTCAGTTTCTTGAGTGCTCCCAATTTTTGTCTTGTGCTTAGCTTCGGATTCAGTTTTCTGAATTTCCCCAAAAATGAAACTGTATTTTTCACGCAATGACTGGCTAAACGTTTTTCGAGAAGTATTGCCAACCAGTTTAATGAACGCTGATAGCAAGGGCATGAAAGCCCATACCCTTGAGTGTCAAACTAACCTTGCCTTAAACTTCAATTCGCTTCTGCTTCCTCTTCCTCTTCTTCAGCGGGAGGAACAAGTGCGACAGCAGCGATCGCGTCGTCTTCATCTAAGCGTTGCACTCGCACCCCGGTCGCTTGACGAGACTGGCGAGGAATGGCATCGCTTCCTTGACGGATAATAATGCCGCGATTGGTCACTAGCATTAATTCTTCTCCTTCATGGACGACTTTGAGGGCTGCTAAACAGTCTTGTTTGCGGAATTTCATCGCACTTAAGCCCTTACCGGCACGATTTTGTAAGCGGAATTGCGTAATGGGGACTCGTTTGCCATAGCCGCCTTTGGTGATCGCTAAGATCCACAGGGTTTCGGGCTGGGTAAACTCTTGGGTTGTCTCTTCTTCCTCACTACTCTCTTCTTTCATTTCAGCAATGACTTGCGCCGGCAGAATGTCCATGCTGATTAACTCATCATCGGGTTTCAGTTTCATTGCTTTGACGCCACGAGTTGCCCGTCCGAGAGGTCGCAGTTGCTCGTGGCTAGCACGGAAATGAATGGCCATGCCTCTACGAGAACCAATGATAATGCTGTCACTTTCTTTCGCTAAGCGCACCCAGCGCAGTTGGTCTTCATCCGCAAGGGAAATGGCGATCAAGCCATTGGTGCGAATATTACTAAATGCTGAAAGAGACGTTTTTTTAATGTTCCCCTGGCGGGTGAGCATAATCAAATAGTCTTCTTCCGTAAATTCCCGCACTGCTAAGACAGTAGTGATCTTTTCTTCTTGAGAGATGGGTAACATCTGAAGTAGAGGAGTGCCTCGGGCAGTGCGAGAACCAATCGGTACTTGATAGGCATTGAGGGCGTAAACCACGCCGCGATCGCTGAAAAACAAGAGATGATCATGATCGCAACAACTAATAAAATGCTCGATCTCATCATCTTCTTTCATCTTGGTCGCCGACTTGCCTCGCGTTGCCCGATTTTGTGACCCAAACGTATTCACTGGCATCCGTTTAATGTAACCCTGTTCCGTGACCAGAATAATCGCCTGTTCATTGGCAATTAAATCGAGATCAACAATTTCTCCTTCTGCGCTTTCAATGACGGTACGCCGAGGCGTAGCATATTTTTCTTTAATTTGAGTGAGTTCAGTTTGGATAATTTGTTCGATGCGTTCTCGTCGCGCCAAGATATCTTGGTAGTCACTAATTTTTGCCAGTAAATCCTGGTGTTCCGCTTCAATTTTTTCAGCTTCTAAGGCGGTCAACCGTCGTAGCTGCATTTGCAGAATCGCATCGGTTTGCACTTCCGAGAGTCCAAAGTGTTCGATGAGGTTCGTTTTTGCGGTTGGGGTATCTGCTGCACCACGAATGATGCGAATGACGGCTTCAATATCTTGCAAGGCAATGAGTAAGCCCTGTAAGAGATGATCCCGTTCTTGCGCTTTCTGCAATAGGTAGTTAGTGCGACGGGTAATGGTTTCCACCCGAAACTCAACGAAGACTTCCAGAAACTTCTTCAAATTGAGAAGTTGCGGTTCTCCTTCCACTAACGCCAACATATTCGCCCCAAAATTCATTTGCAGGGGCGTTTGCTTGTAAAGGTTATTGAGAACCACACGGGGATAAGCATCGCGACGCAGTTCAATGACAATCCGCATTCCAGTGCGGTCGCTTTCATCGCGAATATCAGAAATGCCTTCGATTTTTTTCTCGTTAACCAGTTCCGCAATTTTTTCAATCAGCGCCGCTTTATTACTTTGATAAGGCAGTTCCGTGACGATAATTGCTTCTTTCTCTTGTCGTCCCGGTTGCGAGAGGGTTTCAATGTCAGCCACTCCCCGCATCGTAATGGAACCCCGTCCCTCTGCATAAGCGGATTTAATGCCGCTGCGTCCCAGAATTTGCCCACCGGTGGGAAAATCAGGACCCGGAATATACTGCATTAACTCCGTTGTGGTCAGTTCAGGATTTTGAATCAGCGCGATCGCGCCATCCACTAATTCCCCTAAATTATGGGGGGGAATATTGGTTGCCATCCCCACCGCAATCCCCGATGATCCATTGAGCAATAACTGGGGAATCCGCGAGGGAAGAACCATCGGTTCCTGTTGTGACCCATCGAAATTATCAATAAAATCAACGGTATCGGACTCAATATCTTGCAGTAGCGCATCGGTGGAGAGGGCTTGCAAGCGACATTCCGTGTAACGCATCGCCGCTGGGGGATCATTATCGATCGACCCAAAGTTCCCGTGTCCATTAATCAGTGGGTCGCGCATGGAAAAGAGTTGCGCCATGCGCACTAACGCATCATAAACGGCCGTATCTCCGTGCGGGTGATATTTCCCTAAAACTTCCCCCACCACACGGGCGCACTTACGAAAGGGACGATCCGCAGTGAGTCCCAATTCATACATTGCATACAAAATGCGACGATGGACGGGTTTTAAACCATCCCGCGCATCGGGTAACGCCCGACCGACAATGACGCTCATCGCGTATTCCAGATAACATTGAGACATTTCGTTTCGCAGTTCGGTCGGGATAATCCGCTCTTGGGAAGGGGCCATAACTTAAAAAAACTCCGTTTTAATCAGAATTCAAGACAAAAAAGGGGGGTTTCCCCAATTTTTTCTGATCAATGCTACTTATTTGTGCAATTTACCTTCCTATTATAACTTAAATCGGTTAACTCATGGGGATTTGAGAAGATTTTGCTCATGAGTCATTTGTCCTTGGTAAAGGTGGGAACAGGGAATAGGGAATAGGCAACAGTTTTAGAATTACAGTATGAAGTTTTGAAATATCCCTACTTAGAATCAAAAATAGACTTGATTTCACAATTCTAGTATTCATTTAAAAAACGCTTCTAAATTATCAAAAATCTAGAAGCGGAGAAAAATATATTTGGTTTTCAATCAATTAGTCAATATCAATTTTCACAGTAACTAGTTAAAACTTGATTAGACTCTTCTCCTAAGCTTTAGGGGAACGGGTCACCCTTCGACAAGACTTCGGCGTGAGTTCAGTCGAACGCTCAGGGCAAGCGGGGAACGCTTCAATAATTTACGCGGATTCGCTACCGCCTAGACTACCGATAATTTTGAACAAGATTTGCATTCCTGTTAAGGCTTGCCAACTAAATAACCCAAGGACAGCAACATTAAGTGCAATATGAGCATTACGGGCTAAATTATTCCCTTTCGTCATCCAAGGCACTAAAGCGGCAGAAGTTGCAAAAAGAGCAAGCATACTTAAACCAACTAAGAGGTGAGGCCCAACAAATAATTTACCATTATTGATATAGGTAATGCCCATTCCTCCCAAATTTCCTAAGACAACCAAAGCCAACAAAATTGAGCTTAACGTGTAATGTTTTTCTCTTAATTTTCCTTTATTTTTCTTGACTTCTTCGTCGGCATTTCCAGAACGGGCACGACGAAATTGTAGTCCTAAATACAGGGTATAAACCGCTAATCCCAATAGAACCCACATGAAAGCAGGGTGGAAAAATTGCGACCACACTTTGACTGATTCGGGTAAATCCATAATTGTCCTCTCTCTCGTTCTCGTTAAGGATTGTAACAATTCCTTATTATATTAATCCTCATTTAAAACCGCTAAGACTGCCTTAGGAGATAATTTATCCTTGAACCACACCAGTTTTGCGGGAACATTCTGAAAGTTCACCCCAGCTTTGTCTAAGTTGAGTCGTTCCGAGATGGCTAAAACTAAGTTGTCTACTTGCGCTTTGCGCACTTGCGAAAATTTCTTGCGGAGATAGTCTGGTCGCCAATAGCCGACGATTTCAAGGAGAAACTCCTCCCCATGAGGATGAACTAAACGAAAGTCGGGAATCATTACACTTCCGGGAATCGGGATGAGATCCACTTCGCGTTCTAATTTCCACTCCGTTTTTTCTTTTTCCCATCGCTTCGCAAATGACTCTTCGAGTAGGCTGTCATAAGGCTTTCCTGGTGCATAGTGACTGACTAACCCGCAGTGACTATCAAGACTAAAGCGTCCTTTCTTAAGAGTTTTGCTATAAAGATCGCGTGTTTCTAAAATCACTTTCAATTCCCAGCGACTGACGTGCAACAAGGCGGGAAGCAGTTTTGCCAAGGCTAAGCCATAACGGGTACTCGACTTAAACACACTCGCAGGTCCATCAATGGTGATGGTAAAGCCATGATCGGCATCCCCTTCGATATAGGCCATTAATTGAAACAGTTTCAAGTAGCGGAAGAGGAGTTTATATTGACCGGGAACATTGCGATGGGCGTTAATTTCGATATAAGTTGCGCGATAGAGAATTCCCTGCACTTGGGCAAGATTGTAGCGGTGCAGGATAGTTTCCGGTGCAGGTGTTTCAAATTGGGTGAGGATGCGATTTTCTTGTAAGTCGGCGTAGAGTCCTTGCGTAATTTCAGAAACCATCACTGTGCGGTTCAGTTCCTCGCTAAGTTGATCAGCGATTAATTCCAGGGTGATTTGACGATTATGGGGAGTGGGCGTTGTGTGGGCAGCTTGAGTAAAAGCCCGTTCTCGTAGGGCTTGCGGTTCAAGAGGACTCACAATTTCAAACGTAGAGAAATGATTTTTGAGGAGGTGGGCTAACCCCCGTTGAATACGATAGTCGGTGCTATCTCCTTCTAAGTCAGCGAGGGCGCGATCGAGCTCTTTTTGCGGGCTTCCCACTGCTTTTTCAAAGCAAGCAATTAATTCCTCAGCCAGATGAACGGCACTATTATTTTCTTCGATCAGCAGTTGCTTGGGGATAATACTTTCCCCATTTTGGCGATGAATTAAGTGATCACTTTTCAGCATTCACAACTTAATTAATTTCAATTTGTTTGATTTTGGCGGTCACTTCCGATTCGGTCTGGACTTGCGATTTCCTCACACCATATATTTTGGCTAAAAGTTTAATTCATTCCGCCTGGGCTTTCCCCTCAACGGGGGGAGACTGAAGCTAAATGGTTCATCCCCCATCGTCTCCAACTTCAATTGTTTGCTGTTTAGAATTTGGCTTAACTTTAACCGAGAGTTTTTTCATCTTTAGGCTTTTGGAAATTTCGTAATTTGCGCGATCGCGCTCAGTTTTAATTCCCCTTTTTTCACATTTAACTGATTAATTTCTAAAGCAATACCATCCATTTCAAAATTCTTTAAATTCAGGATATTTCTCGCTTCTGTTAATAACGCGTCAGTCAGCTGGGGCGATAACTCTTTTCCTTCTGCGTAACTCACCTGATCCAGAGAAACACCTCTGCCGCCATCTCTCACCTGGGGGATGCTCGTGAAATAAGTTTGCTGAATTTCCTCAGTTTCTTGAATTCTAATTTTAGCATCAATGCCAATGGCACCTTGCGGTAAAAGATGACACTCCACCTCTAAAACATCAATTGTCACCCACTGCTGATCAAACTGCATCTGTAAGTTTTGCATTTGATCGCGTAACATTTCCGAATTAAAAGCCCGGTTGATGTCACTATCCTTGAGAAGAATATGTGCTTGACCCCGACTGGTTTCTGTTAATTCAATATTTCCGGTTAAAGCTTTAATGGGACTCACCGCAATGTTTTCCAACTGAATCAGCATTTGTTGCATCCGCAAGTCTTTTTGCATGACCAAGCCTTGACCATCAATCGTCAGTGAGGACAGTTTCCCTTGCGCCAGTAAGCTGGGATCCGTTTGAATATCAACCCTGAGGCTTTCCGATTCATCCAACTGCGTGGAGAGAGCAAATTCAGCAATTCGGTTGAGGGTTTGTTGTCCTAAGTCTTGCGTTGCTAATGAAAAGAGCATCGTTTTTCAGTTCCTTGCGTCTGAAATTATTGCATAACGGCATCTCCATATTATATTAAGTTATATTAACTGTCGTCTTCACTAGGAGAGAGGCGAAATATCAAGAATTCCAGACCAATCATCGAGTTAAAAAGATTCTGGAAGATGGTACTCTTACTGTTAATTGGGTTATTATTAAATTTGGTTTCCTTCCAATGGCTGAAATCTAAGGCAACTCGTCAAAGCATTGCCGCCCATTATTAATTCGCTAATTTTAGCTTCTCCTCTTTTTGAGGTCAGTTGAGAAGAGCGCAAGGGACAGAGAAGGAGTAACGAATACCCATGACCGGTGACTAATCATAAACCTTATGCTGTATTCTCTCGCTGAACTGCAATCTCAGGTTAGGACGAACCCAGAACAGTGGCGACCGTTAGTATTGACAAATGGTTGTTTTGATTTATTGCATGTCGGTCATGTGCGATACTTACAAACAGCAAAATCTTTAGGGAAAAGGTTAGTGGTTGGCTTAAATAGTGATCACTCCGTTAGTAGCATCAAACCGCAAGACGCCCCGCCTCGTCCGATTATTCCTGAAGAACAACGGGCAGAAGTCCTTTCTGCACTGAGTGCAGTCGATGCAGTGGTCCTCTTTTCAGAAAAAACCGCTGAGGGATTAATTAAAACCTTAAAACCAGAAATTTATGCCAAAGGAGGAGACTATACCATAGAAACGCTACCCGAAGCGAAAGCAGTACAAAGCTATGGCGGAGAGATTAAATTAATTGCCGTTGAAGTTCCGACCTCGACTAGCGAAATTATCAATAAAATTATGATAAAAAAGGAATAAGCGCTAGCAAAAATTAACTGACGTTTTTTACAGTATTCACTCACTTTTTTTTAAGCTGAAATGGCTGAACTAGACTCCAACAAAATTTGATAAAGGTAGGCTTAAAGGGACTGCTTGCACTCTCAGAAAATCTTATCTTCTCTCTCTTGCTATCATTTGCTTCCAGCTCACTCACCTCATTAAGCTACACTAAAGCAAGAAATTGTCAGTTCATTCATTGGAGAATCATCTTGCTAGACGAGAAAGCCAAAAAAACGATACTTCGCAAAATTCCTCACGGACTCTACATTTGTGGTGTTAAAGATGGTGAAGAAATCAACGGCTTTACCGCCAGTTGGATCATGCAAACCTCTTTTCAACCCCCTTTAATTATCAATTGTGTTCGCCAAGACTCCGGTTCTCATGCCATGATTAAAAATACTGGGGTGTTTGCACTCAGCTTCCTCGATAGCACACAAAAAGAGCTAGCCGCCCAATTCTTTAAACCGCAACGGCGCGTGGGCAATAAGTTGGCTGATGTTGAATTTTATCCCGGCGCAGAAACGGGTTGTCCTATTATTCAAGATACCCTCGGCTATGTGGAATGTCGGGTAGTTGATGCCGTTGAAAAAGGTGACCATACCATTTTTGTGGGAGAAGTCATTGGCGCTGGCGTTCATCGCGAAGGAGAGGCACTTTTATTAGAAAGCACAGGCTGGCAATATGGAGGCTAGAACCATTAACTGGGAGGATTATTCATGCCTTTAATTAAAGTTCATACCTCTGTTGCTAAGCCTAATGCTAGCGACGTTGAGAGTTTACTCAAAACCTTATCTACTAAATTATCAAAGCACTTAGGAAAACCAGAATCATTTGTCATGACAGCGTTTCAGCCGGAAATTGCGATGACATTTTCTGGAACAACCGATCCGGTTTGCTACATTGAAATTAAAAATGTTGGTAGTATTAGCCCTGATAAAACAAGTGCAATGAGTCAGGAATTTTGTCAAGATGTCGAGAAAAATTTGGGTGTTCCTGCTAATCGCACCTACATTGAATTTGCTGAAGCAAAAGGTTCGATGTGGGGATGGAATGGCTCAACTCTCGGTTAAATGAGGGCAAATCGTTTTCTTTTAGACTAAAAATAGGATAGATAAAAGAAGGATAGGGTAGGGAGAAATTAATTTTCTCTCTACTCATGAGTTATCACTACTTAACTCACTTGAAACTCTGCCACTGAATGAACCCTAAAATTTTATTTCAACAACGCTTGCAGTTAATTCAATTTTTACTAGCAATAGCAAGTTTATTTGTTCCTTTATTTGATAACTTAAAAGCGCAAGCAAATCCTAACTTAGCAGATGAATTAGTTTAGATCCGACACTCATTGAAAAGAGTCCGGTTTTATAACGTTGGGGAACTGAAGTCCCGGATCTTTTAGAAGCAATTCGTTCCGATCCCAGTTTTAAAACTCAGTTTTAATTGGGTTATGTCCAGTACCCCTCTAGTAATAACATTGGGGGTTGGCAAGTTGGTATTGAAGATCTCTTTTTGGGAAAAGCGGTATCACTGCGAGCTTTGGCTACAACGAAAGCTAAAATCATGATTGCGCTCATCTAAAAAGTGATATTTCCTACTTTTTCTTTCCCCTTGGTCATTATTTCAATATTGCGCCCGTCATGGGCTACCACTACTTAAAAACTGAAACTTATACTGAAGATGGACTCAATTTAGGCTTGCAACTGCGTTTGGTTTTATCTTGCACTGGCGCTGCAGATATTCAACTGACCCAAAGTTTTATTTCTCCCACTGCAGAAACCGAGGTTGGGTTAATGAATTTAGCAGTCGGTTATAGTATTACGAATTGAAATTGAGAAACAAAATGCCCGTCAAGGTAAAGACAGTCGTGTCGGAATCTTAACCCAATGGCAACTCCCTGAAAGCGCTTTCTGAGAAAGAGTTATGTTATGATAGTTGATATAACTTGGGATACAGAGGTTCTGAATCAAACTTGATACGAGGTCTTTGTAAACCAGCACCACTAAAAGTTATTCTCGCTCTCGGAGCCTGTTTGTTTCATGTCGATTTATGTTGGTAACTTGCCTTACGAAGTTACAGAACAAGAAGTTAATGAAGTCTTTTCTGAATACGGTACAGTTAAGCGTGTAACGATTCCTGTTGATCGGGAAACCGGAAAAGTGCGTGGATTCGGTTTTGTAGAAATGGAAACTGAATCGGATGAATCCCCAGCAATTGAAGCCCTAGATGGTGCGGAATGGATGGGACGAGAGTTGCGAGTGAACAAAGCTCGCCCTCGTAAAGAAAATAACAATCGAAATCGAGGGGGAGGTAGAGGGACTCGCGAGGATCGATTCTAAGTTCAAATTGAAATCCTTCTCAGTTTAAGAAATATCCCGCACAGAACTTCTATGCTAGGATCGAGGTGAAAGCTGGAGTTTTGCTTAGAGATCAGTGTAGAATTTTGTAGAATACTTTAGCTGTCTTCATCGACGAAAAATTGTAAGCACAAGCGACTCTATTGGGCTTAGTTGATGAAGAATTTTATTATGACTCATACTGTTATAAATCAAGGAGGTTAGTATCTATGACCCAGGTGACTGTTGGTCAAAATGAAAATATTGAATCGGCATTGCGTCGCTTTAAACGTCAAGTTTCCAAAGCCGGTATCTTTGCTGATATTAAACGCACTCGTTTCCACGAAACCCCAATCGAAAAAAAGAAACGTAAAGAGGTTGCACGACGCAAGAAACGTTTTCGCGCCTAATTTAATGAGTGTGATGATTTCCCCCGCTTGGTGGCGGGGAGATTTATTTATGGGATGAGTGAATTTTTGTTAGAGTCGTTTTCTCCTTTATGCGCGATCGCGCCAACCCCCAAGGCAATCCGAACCCTACAGCCTCTGTGCCAAAGAGAGCGGATTACCTTATTTGTGCCGAGTGATTTAAAAACTGATGCTGCCGACGTTATTCCCTACCGTGAGAAACTTAGGGTTCATTTGGCAAACATTTGGTCGCAGTATCGGGGGATTATTTTTGTCATGGCAACCGGGGCGGTTGTGCGTTTGATTGCCCCCCTTTTAAGGGATAAACAGCAGGATCCGGCAATTGTGGTGATGGATGAAGCCGGAGAAAATATGATCAGCCTCTGTGGGGGTCATCAAGGAGGGGGCGAGGCGTTAACTCGTTTGTTAGCGCAAGCTTTAGGCGGAAATCCAGTTTTAACTGGGGCATCTGCCAGTTTAGAGTTTCCTGGCATCGATGTCCTGGGGAATCCCTTTGGTTGGCGCCGCGGAAAGGGAGATTGGACAGGTGTGAGTCGCGCGATCGCGCATCAGCAGCCGGTACAAATTATACAAAAAGTTGGTTCTACCCTTTGGCAAAGGCATCTCCCGGCCGATCATTGTTTTCAGTTTGAGGAAAAGGCACCAGAGACGAAAGCAGGGGTTTTAATTGCGGATCGCGAAGAAGCATTCGATCCTCAAATTCCGCAAGTGTTGTGGCATCCGCGTGTGTTATGGGTGGGCATAGGCTGTGAACGAGGAACAGCGAAAGCGGTAATTGAACAAGCGTTACAAGCAACGTTGCAGCAGTATAGTCTAGCCTCAGGCGCGATCGCGGGGTTAGCCACGATTGAGTTAAAAGCCGATGAAGCGGGAATTTTAGACCTAGCTGCTGAGCAAAACTATCCCCTGAAAATTTATTCAGCCGCAGAATTAAATCAAGTGAGTGTTCCCACTCCCTCTGCAGTAGTAGCACAAGAAGTCGGAACAGCTAGTGTCGCAGAAGCCTCCGCCCTGAAAGCCGCTGACAGCAGTGAACTGTTAGTGACCAAACAAATTTTCAAATCTAAGCAAGGGGCAGTAACAATCGCGATCGCGCGCTCAGAAACGGAATGGATTGGATCGACCGGAGAACTTTACCTAATTGGGACCGGTCCCGGTGACTTAAATCAAATTACGCCGTTTGCCCGCACTGCCATGACTAAAGCAGATGTGGTCATTGGCTACTCCCTTTATTTAGACCTGATTCAGCCCTTACAACGTCCCGGACAAATCATTGAACGCTATGCGATTACCCAAGAGAAAGAACGGGCAGAACGGGCGATTCACCTGGCAAAGTGGGGCTTAAAGGTTGCTGTCGTCTCTTCGGGAGATATTGGCATTTACGGTATGGGCGGATTAGTGTTTGAAGAACTTGCCCATCAAGATTGGGATGGCAAACAGCCTCAAGTCGTGGTTTGTCCCGGGATTACTGCCATGCAAGCCGCCGCCGCGAAAGTGGGCGCCCCCCTGATGCACGATTTTTGTGCGATTAGTCTCAGTGACTTGTTGACCCCTTGGGAAGTCATTGAAAAACGCTTAACTGCCGCGGCACAAGGGGACTTTATTACCGCTTTATATAATCCGCGATCGCGGTCGCGCACGGAACAGATTAAAGTGGCTCAAAGGATTTTGAGCGAACATCGGACACCCAATACCCCAGTTGCTCTAGTCCGTTCCGTTTCCCGAGCAGATGAACAAATCACCTTGACCACACTCCCAGAAATGCTAGAGCATCCCATTGATATGCTCACTGTCGTCATTATTGGCAATAGTACTACCCGAAACGATCAAGGTTGGATGATGACCCCGCGCGGTTATTACTAAAAGATCTAGGCTCTCCTTTATAAAACTTAAAAAATCATTACAGAAATCGCCGTAAAGCCCACGCGCTTATAGCCGTGGGATATAAGGCGGTGAATTGAGGGCTACTCTTCGAGAAGTCGCTTCGCGCCTACGACAGCCCGAAAACGAACAACATCTATGAATCTGTGCTATACTTTAACAAGTTACGCAAACATCTTCAGCGTTAAATGATAGTTGTTGAGTTCAAAGTTAAAGGAAAGAAAACTCAATATTCAGCCATTGATGAAGCGATTCGCACGGCTCAGTTTGTGCGAAATAAATGTCTTCGCCATTGGATGGATCATGAAAACATCAGTCGCAAATTGTTGTATCGCTATAATACTCAATTGCGAAAAGAATTTCCTTTTGTTAAAGAGCTTAACTCAACAGCTTGTCAAGCATCAGTTGAAAGATGTTGGTCTTCAATTGCTCGTTTTTATGAGAATTGCCAAAAACAAATATCTGGTAAGAAGGGATATCCCAAGTTCAAGAAAAACTCTCGTTCGGTTGAATATAAACAGTCAGGATGGAAACTCTTAGACCCAAAACACATTGAGTTCACTGATCAAAAAGGGATGGGAAAACTTAAACTTATTGGAACTTGGGATTTGGGTTTTTATTCAGAAGACCAAATCAAACGAGTCAGATTAGTTAGGAGAGCCGATGGATATTATTGCCAGCTTAGTGTGGCAATTGAAGTCAAAGAAACTCTACCAGCTACGCATAATACAATTGGTTTGGATGTCGGACTCAAAGAATTTTATACCGACTCAAAAGGGAACACAGAGTCTAATCCAAGGTATTATCGAAAATCAGAACCCAAACTGAAGAAAAATCAACGTCGAGTTTCTAGAAAAGTTAAAGGCTCATCCAACCGTAAAAAAGCAATTAAGAGATTAGGACGAACTCATCTCAAAATAAGTAGGCAGCGAAAAGAGTTTGCGAAGAGACTCGCGCTCCGTATTGTCCGGTCTAACGATCTAGTCGCCTACGAAGATTTGAGAATAAAAAATTTAGTTAAAAACAACTGTTTATCCAAGTCGATTAATGATGCGGGTTGGTATGAATTTAGAAAATGGTTAGAGTATTTTGGGACTAAATATGGAAGGATAACGATTGCCGTTGCTCCTAATTATACGTCTCAAAATTGTTCTAATTGTGGTGCTGTTGTTAAAAAATCTCTATCTCAAAGAACGCATATTTGTCAATGCGGTTGTCAATTGGATAGAGATCATAATGCAGCACTAAACATTCTAAATCAAGCCTTAAGTACGTCAGGGCATGGCGGAACTTGGATCATCAATCCGAACGCTTCTGGAGATTTGTCCTCTACTGATGTTGGAGCAATCCTGCATCAGCAAGATGGGTCACTGAAAGAAGAATCCCACGGCTTTAGCGTAGCCATGCGGAGTGTCAAATGATATGCCTTTCATCAGGGCAAGATAGAAATGTAGGTTCCCTTAATGGATTAGGTACTAATTTACCGTATAACTAGATACAGGGAGTATTGTCGAGAGGTTCCGAGTGAGCTAACTCTACCATTTAGCACTCAGGCTTCAACATAATGACTTTCACGACACTGTCGTGGGAAGTCAGCGGTACACCGGACTCAAAGTCCGGTGCCTGCGCTGACCGCCCAGCCGCGGTCAATCTTTCCCTACTCAAGTGCGATTTGGAAAAACACGGATTGAGGTTCAGTATTGTGTCTAAAAATATTTTTGTTGTTGGTCTCGACGAGTTTAATCTTGTAAAGCTCAAATCCCTACCCCGTGCAGCAGAATATAACTTTCATGCTTTGCTGCGCTATGAAGAGATTCGGGGTGTCAAGAGTTACTCGTTTAGAGAGCTCTTAGACAAAGCAGAAGCCAAACTACAAGCGTTTAACGGAACGGTTGATGCAATTGTGGGCTATTTCGATTTTCCGATTAGTGACATGGTACCGATGCTCTGTCGTGAACGGGGCTTAACCTCTGCTTCTCTAGAAAGTGTTGTCAAGTGTGAGCATAAATATTGGAGTCGGCTCGAACAAAAGCAAGCAATCCCAGAACATATTCCGGGTTTTGAGTTGTTCGATCCCTTTGATGACAACGCCCTGAAAAATATCTCACTGGATTATCCCTTTTGGATTAAACCGATTAAATCCTTTCGGTCTTTTCTGGGGTTTAAGATTAGTAATGAGCAACAATTTTATGAAAGTGTTGCGATCATCCGCGACCAAATTGAGAAAATTTCTGAGCCGTTTAATGACTTACTCGAATTTCTCAATCTTCCTGAAGCCATTGCCAATATCCCCGGACGCTATTGTTTAGCCGAAGACATTATCGCTGGTAGGCAATGCACTCTTGAGGGCTATGTTTTCCAGGGAGATGTTCACGTTTACGGTGTGGTCGATTCCATTCGCTATCCCAACAGTTCAACCTTTTCTCGCTACCAATATCCCTCCAAGCTTCCCCAATATGAACAACAAGAAATGGCAGCAATTACAGAGCGCTTAGTCAAACAGATTGGCTATGATAATGCCCCCTTTAATGTTGAGTTCTTTTACGACGAAAAACATAAAAAACCATGGTTTTTAGAAATTAATCCTCGTATTTCTCAATCTCACGGTGACTTATTTGAAAAAGTAGATGGGACTCCTCACCACGAAATCATGATTGATTTAGCACTTGGCAATCAACCGGAATTTCCTCACCGGGAAGGGAAATATAAGTATGCGGCTAAATTCCAAGAACGCCGGTTTCAAGATGGCGCAGTGATTAAAGTGCCGAGTCAATCAGAGATTGAAGCCTTACAACAAAAGATCCCTGATACCTTAGTTGATATTTTTGTCAAACCGGGAATGAGACTCTCAGAACTGGCGAATCAGGATAGTTACAGTTATGAAGTGGCAGATTTCCTTTTGGGAGCAAACTCTCAACACGAGTTATTAGAAAAACATCGTCAGTGCTTAGAAGCCCTGTCCTTTGAATTTTCCCCCTAAGACCCTTGCTTCAGCCTCCTCTTACCAAAGGTAAGAGGAGGCGCTGCTTTTTGGGAAGGATTGAGTATGCAGCATATTTATTTTCAATCGTCAACGGTATTCCTAGTGAGTGCTCAGATGCTTAACAAAAAATTCATATGAAGCCTGAATTATGTTGGCGGATCGTTTTCAAGCTGAGTAACGAATTTTTAGGAGTTTGCTGCCTTGATTTAACTGTTTTAAACAAACTACCCCATCCTTTCTTATATAAGTTAGCAAAAAAATGTTGATTTTTACGACTAGCTGCCTCAAATTCTGTGAATTCGTAGTTATTTACAAATCTAAATATAATTAAAACAAATTAAAATAACTATTTTATTTTAATTTGCTTATAAAAACACACAAAAATATGCAGTAGAGAGAGCAAAGAAAAGCAGCCTAAAAAAATATTCAATTTTGAGGATTAACGATAAGCTATTATAAAAGTAACAAAATATTGCGAAACAGCATACTTATGACGATTTCTTTTCAAAGTCTAGGCATCTCTGAAGAAAGAGTACAACAACTGGAGAAACTAGGCTTCGAGCAACCGACTAACGTCCAAGCACAAGCAATTCCCGAACTGCTAAAGGGAAAGGATGTCGTTGGTCAGTCCCAAACGGGAACCGGAAAAACAGCAGCCTTTTCGCTGCCGATTCTAGAACAGATAGATGTTAAAGATACAGTCGTGCAGGCTTTGATTTTGACGCCGACGCGAGAGCTGGCTCAGCAAGTCGCGTCCGCAATGAAAAACTTTTCTCATGATCGCGCTCTGAAGATTTTAACCGTCTACGGCGGTCAATCAATTGACCGGCAAATTCAAACTCTGAAGCGGGGTGTGCAAGTGGTTGTGGGCACTCCGGGACGGATTATTGATTTACTCAATCGTAAAGCCCTCCGTCTAGATACCCTGCGCTTTGTCGTTCTTGATGAAGCCGACGAAATGTTAAGCATGGGCTTTATTGACGATGTGCGCGAGATTTTAAGACAAGCTCCCCAACAACGACAAACTGCTTGTTTTTCTGCCACGATGCCCCGGCTGATTCAAGACTTGATTAATCAATTCATGGATAATCCTGTGAGCTTGAAAGTCGAACAACCGAAAGGAACACCGAATCAAATTGAGCAACGGGTTTATAAAGTTCCTCGCGGTTGGACCAAAGTCAAAACCTTACAGCCAATCTTAGCAGTGGAAAACCCAGAGTCAGCACTGATCTTTGTGCGCACGAAACGGACTGCCAGCGAAATCACCCAAGAACTACAAACCGCTGGTTACAGTGTCGATGAATATCATGGCGACCTCAGTCAAGGTCAACGCGAACGACTGGTGCAACGGTTTCGTAAAAATCAAGTGCGCTTTGTCGTTGCTACCGATATTGCCGCTCGCGGTTTAGATGTGGAAAATCTCTCCCACGTCATTAACTTTGACCTTCCGGATAATATTGAAACTTATATTCATCGCATTGGACGGACAGGACGCGCCGGTAAAACAGGGGTTGCGATTAGTTTAAGTCAATATCGCGATCGGAATACTCTCCGTCAGATTGAACGCCGGTTACGTCAACGGTTGAATATCCTGTCAATTCCCAGTCGTGCTGAAATTGAAGCCCAACGCTTGGAAAAATTGCGGGAAGACTTACAAAATAGCCTTGGTGGCGAACGCATGGCTTCTTTCTTACCCTTAGTACGAGAACTGGGTGATGAATATGATGCCCACGCGATCGCGGCGGCAGCTTTACAAATGATTTACGATCAAAGTCGCCCCCAGTGGTTGGATGAAAACTGGCAAGACCCTCCCAGTGATCGGCCAAAGCCGAAACCTCGGAACAAGCGGAGTTCTAAGCCTTCAATTCGTTCTACCTCTGCTGAGCGTTCTTAATTTCATGGTTCGTACCACATCAGCTCGGTTTTTGTGGTAAATTGTTGGCGAGAGCCATTTTCTAGGGATTAACCTACATCAGATCCGAGTATTCACCAACTCACATAACAATGTAGGGTGCATCTCTCAACAGGTTGGTTGATTGTCCCCCGTCGGCGTATGCCAGAGTTAAGGTCAAATGTGACAACACGACCAACCTTATTGCCAGTTCGATTCCCCTACTGCTGTTTTAATTCCCTGGTTCTTCGCTAGTGATTTTTGAACATACTGAAACAGGAACCCGTGACCACAACTAGAGTTTCGCCCGTTAGTCCAAACCAGAACCAAAATCGCTTCAAAGATCAGACAAGTTGGTCTGGTCTCATCGAAACTTATCGTCCTTTTTTACCCGTTAATTCGACAACGCCAGTTGTTACACTCCTTGAAGGCAATACACCCCTCATTCCAGCGCTTAGCATTTCAGAACGCATTGGCAGAGGGGTGAAAGTCTATGTTAAATATGATGGCTTAAATCCCACGGGTAGCTTTAAAGACCGAGGCATGACCATGGCAATTTCTAAGGCGAAAGAAGCCGGTGCCCAAGCTGTCATTTGTGCCAGTACAGGAAATACCTCTGCTGCTGCTTCAGCTTATGCCATTCGGGCTGGATTAAAGCCCTTTGTTCTCATTCCTGATGGCTATGTTGCCCTGGGAAAATTAGCCCAAGCTCTTCTCTACGGGGCAGAAGTGATTGCCATTGATGGTAACTTTGATGATTGTTTTCAACTCGTGAAAGGCATTGCCGAAGAATATCCCGTTACTTTAGTTAATTCCGTTAATCCCTATCGCCTCGAAGGACAAAAAACTGCCGCTTTTGAAATTGTCGACCAATTAGGAGAAGCCCCTGACTGGTTGTGTATTCCCGTTGGCAACGCGGGAAATATCTCTGCATATTGGATGGGCTTTTGTCAGTATCATCAGCATAATAAATCAGAAAAACTCCCGCGGATGATGGGCTTTCAAGCTGCAGGTGCCGCCCCGATGGTGCAAGGTCATCCAGTGAAGTCTCCCAACACCATTGCTACTGCGATTCGTATTGGTAATCCCGCCAACTGGAAACGAGCCTTAGCAGTGCAAGAAGCAAGCCAAGGGGAATTCAATGCCGTTAGTGATGAAGAAATTTTAGAAGCATATCGGATTTTAGCCCGAGAAGAAGGCGTTTTCTGTGAACCGGCAAGTGCGGCTTCAGTGGCAGGTTTGTTGAAAGTCAAAGATCGGATTCCCAGTAATACCAACATAGTTTGTGTCTTAACTGGCAATGGTTTAAAAGATCCGCAAAGTGCGATTGATCATGCCCAAGCACAAGTGAAATCTGGTGTTCCTTCCAAGTTAGAAGCAGTTGCTGAAGCAATGGGATTTTAATTAGGTTGAAGTAAAAAGTATCTACGAAGTGACAGGGAATCGAGATTGAGTTAGAGAAAACCGATAGACTCGGATCCCAAACAACTTCATATCAGCTATTCTATTCCTGCTTCGTATAGCGCTATATCATTAATGGATAGCTGACTGGGTTGTGACGCTCAGTGAATCTGATTAATCTTTCTGTTTATTGAACCTCTCCCGCTAAGTTGATGCTTTAACGGGAGATTCTTACTTTCAATCAATCACCTAACTTGACCCCTGCCTATTCCCTAGCGCATAGCGCTATATCAGCTCGATTACTAAATTTCCTGATGAAAAGGTGCATAACTAACTTCTCCTCAACATATTCAATAACAACACACCAAATGCACTAACTTCAAAGGAATTCAAAAATGATCAGTAAAAAACTTGCTTTCAGTTTCATCGCTGTCGTTGCTTTCGCGACTCCCGCTGCTGCTCAACAATCTCAAACCTCTGTCCAAAGCGCGAACACTAATAATGCGGCGGTTAACGGGTCTAGTGCCTTTTCTAACACCGAGCTGAATAATCAGCAAATTCAGTTGGAACGCGAGGGCTTCTACCATCAAGATCCTCAAGGCCAACTTTCCATTCAAGAGTCCAACACCAGCAATGCGGCGGTCAACGGCTCCAGTGCCTTTTCTAACACCGAGTTGAACAATCAGCAAGTGCAAGTCGACTCTGAGGGCTACTATCCCTATCCCCTGGGCTACTAAATTTTTTTGAGGTTTTACCGATTTCCTCAATTAAGACCCTCAAAAAATCGGGTTAACCCCATTCGGAGCCACAAAAATGCTAAAGAAAACTTGTTCTTTAAGTCTTGTTACTGCTGCTGCTATTATCTTTTCTCCATCTATTGTCTTCGCTCAGCCTTCGCAGTTCAGTTCACAGCAAATTAATACTAGCGCTGTAGCGAGTGGAGAAGGCAGCACCGCAATTAATAACATCCATCAATCTAGTCATCAAAGACAGGGAGGAATGCGCTCAAATCATCAGTCACAGATTTCTGTGCAACGGGTTGATGCGACTGCAGCAGCTTTGGGGAATCGTGCCACTGCAATTAATAATATTCGCCAATTTAGTCGCCAAAGACAGCGGGGAATAAACGCTACACCACAGTCACAGATTGCTGGGCAACAAGTCAATGCCAATACGGCGGCTACTGGTGAGTCAAGTACTGCAATTAGTGGTCTAGAACAACACAATAGTCAAAATCAGTTTGATTTTTGATGCATGAGAGCCAAACATACCTTTAAGATTGTTATTCTCAACATCACTTTAAAAGTCAAACCACTACCCTCTTTTCTCTAAGAGAAGGAGTAAACTCATGCTTACTAAACAGTCAATTTTCTTACTAGTAATTCCGACTTTACTTACTTTACCGGTTGGAATTGCTAAAGCAGACAACATTCATGTCCAAACTGACGATCAAAAAGTGATAATCGATGACGATAACGGTATCACAATTGAATCAGGTCCTCAAGAAATGATCATTCCTCCAGAGTCATCGCCTTCGCTTTCTCGTCGTTGGATTCTCAATCTTCCTAAGCCAAGGCAGTCTCCTTGGTGTCGCGAAAGAAGTTACACTCATCAAGATACTCAAACTAGCAATTCTTCTGCAGGAATATCGCATACTCAAAGTTCTGTATCCATCCAAACCTGTCAATAACTAACGCCAAGTAGAAACTAAAAAATAGGAGCTCAAAATGAAGTTGAATATACTTTCGCTAGGCTTATTCTCTCTTTCCACTCTGTTACCTCTAACCCCTGCCATCACTTCTCAGGCCAATGCAGCTTGTGTTATGGTTGATACAAATACTCAAGTAGCGATTCACGGCTCTCAAAATCCTGCGTCCCAAAGCAACAATGTTGAAATGCAAAGTGCCGAAGATTGCTTTGGAAATGTAACAGTATCCAACGGTACTCAGTCTTCTATTACTCCAGGAGAAGTGCAACAAAGCCGTAACAGCAGCCATTATGTTGGTGGTGGCACCGAAAATAGCCATGGGCTCAGTGGACCCACCATCAGAGTGCCTGTCAGCACACAGGTCGATGCTTATAGCCCAGCTCACGATCCCAATGTTATTAATTTTGGAGAATGAAGATCAGGGAGAAGAGCACTTTGGTGAGATGCTATAGTCGTGTGTCAACTTATCCTCTTTTGTCATTCTGAGTAGAAAATAAATGCTGAGTCACTTCAATCTAATCCTTGGAAATCAAATCAAGCTTCATGTTACGAAATTTGCAGTCTCAGTTGTTCTCCGCCTGTAGTGACAGAAGAGGATTATTTAACTATTACCAGATTACCCATGGATACTAATTTTCTTACGCCCCAACTATCGTTACAAGAATCATTTGTCTTTGAAGGAACTGGGAATGTTGTTTTTCAAGACTTAAATCAATTGCTCACCTTTGTTCCAATTACTATTCCTGATTCTTTTGAGCAAGACGAAGCATTACAAGCTTCTCTTCAAGCAATTATTGAAAATAATTATAAAACCTCACTGCAGTCTGAGCAATCTGGTGAGAAAAAGGACAATAACAATAATGATCGCGCAACCGCTACCAACACTGGCACTGACGAGCAAAGCACCTCACCAATTCAGCTCAGTTTTCAAACCGTTGATCTGCTGGGGAACGATAATGCTCTCTTACAAGACAGTGAACAGCTAGTCGCCGATTTCTTTTTCTTTGAAGAAAGTAGCGACTTAGGAGATTTTTTACAGAGTGTTGCTCAAGATTTATTGCTCAGCTCATTACAATTTGCTTTCCAGGATATCATCATTGAAGGGAACGATAATTTTATCGAGCAGAGCATCAACCAGACAATCACAGCTTTTATCTTTTTAGAGGAAGAAGAGATTGTCAACAATACTGACTTCGCACAGATATCTCTTCCGGAAATATTTCTTGGTGATGGCACGACCATTGTTGATAATAATTTAGTCAGCCAAAATGCAACCCAATCAATTGCACTCAATCTTAGCTTTAGCGATGAACCAATAATCTCTACTCATTTGGATGAGCCAATTGATGTTTCATCTAACTTCCCTGTCGATACATTGATTGAGGAGATTATTAGCGAAGAGATAATTGAAATCGCAACGCAAACCAGTTTCCAAGATGCTTTGATTACTGGAGATAATGGTTTCATCATTCAGGAAGAGATTCAAGAACTTCTCCCGAATGTCTTCTCCGAAGAAATTGCCAGCAAGCTTGCTGATGGAACCAAAGATGCCAACATTCAAACTTTGGCAAAAAACTCAGTTGAAAACATTTTCAATAGCCAAGATGACAATGTTTTTGGTCAAACCGAGGTTTTTCTGGAGGGACGTCGACCAATTCGTACTGAAGAAACGAATCTTGGGAACTTAACCGCTGATGCCAACCTTGCGGCTGCCCAAGCTGTAGATGAAAGCGTTAGGGTCTCTCTCATCAACAGTGGTGGAATTCGTGCTGCCATTGGAGAAGTTGACGATCAGGGGCAACTCTTACCGCCTCAGAGGAATCTAGAGACTGGCAAAGAAGAGGAACAAATTTCTCAATTTGATATTGTCAACAGTCTTCGTTTTAATAATGATCTCACTCTGCTCACCGTAACCGCCCAAGAGCTTCAACTCCTCTTAGAACATAGTGTAGCAGCGACCGAAGAGGGCGCGACTCCCAGCCAGTTTCCCCAAGTGAGTGGTTTGAGCTTTAGCTTTGATCCCAGCCAGGCAGCGATCGCGTTTGATGAGCAAGCGAATATTATTAGCGAAGGAGAGCGTATTCAGAATCTTTCAATTCTCAATGCAGATGGCAGTGTCCATGATGTCATTGTTGAAGAGGGTAAATTAATCGGCGATCCAAGCCGTGAGATTCGCCTGGTTACCTTAGACTTTCTTAGCGGTACCTTTTCCGATAGTGACTTTATTGGCGGAGAGGGCTATCCGTTCCCAGCTTTTGGTAAAGATATTGTTAATTTAAGTGAGGTTCTAACTGATGAGGGGCAAGCGACATTTGCCGATCCTGGTAGTGAACACGATGCCCTGGCTGAGTTTTTAATTGAGAACTTCCCCGTCGATGGCCATGTTGCCTTTAATCAGGCTGAAACGCCTCCTACTGAAGATGAGCGTATCGTGAATTTGTCTGTGCAAGATCATGCAGTTGATCCCCCTGCATCCCCTGTTATAAAAGAACCGGGAATATTTGACCTTACGAATGAAGATGTCTTTGGACCATCCGGAGAGGTGGTCACTGCCAATTTAGCCTCCGAAGTGATCGCTGGTGGGGTATTTAATAACTTGGTTGGTTTCTATACCGTGGCTGATAAAGCTGGTGGCATTGATACAGATGATGATGGTATCGCCGATCTTAACCCGGGCGAAGACGGATATACCCAAGCCGCCTTGGCCAATGCCGAGGATGCTATTCTCAAACGAGGACAAACTGGATCCATTGAGTTGACCTCAGGAGAGATTGTGGTGCCCTTCTTACTCGCACGAGGGGGAGACCTTGATGAAATTCCAACAGAACTCCCGGAAGGCATTCAAGCTTACTTCCCTTATCTCGCTGCTAACGCCGATGGCGCTGATCACTTCCGTCTTTTAAGTGACAATACCCTTGGCATTGAAGACCTTAAGGGGGGCGGCGACCAAGACTTTAACGACCTCGTCTTCCAATTGGATTTTGCTTAACCGTTTCGCTTGACCCTCCTTAGGTTTCCGAGTAGAAAAACCAAACTTTAATTGACCGCTTTGGGGATGACAGTATCATCCGATTGGCTTGTGCAATAGTTTTCCAGCCATACTAAACCTGTTAAAGAGCGAACAGGCGTAACAAAAATGTCACTTTCTGGTAATTTGAGAGTAATTTCCTCTGCTGGTACAGTCGTTGGCCACAGCCACTGCAGCAACGGGGATGCTTGAATTGCATTGACATTCAAACCACATAAGTTTTTTAACCAAGCTGTTTGGTTGCTTAAAGGAGCTAAAGCCTCCTCCCGCACAGCATTAAGAGTGACTTGTACTTCAGGCGCTTCTTGAGCAACTAAATTTTCTTGCCCCATTCCTAGTCCTGCGGCTAGTTCAATGCTGTCATAAAACATGGGCAGAATGAAGTATTCCACCACTCCAACAACACCATCGATAATCGAAACAAATTGACCGGCTCTCAGTTCAACAACTACGTTACCTTCCTGATCTATCACTTTCACTGGACCTGTAGGACTATTCGTGAGCACTCCAACTAGTGAAGCATTTCGAGTCGCATCATGCTGAATAAAAAGTGCTGTCCCCTCAGAAACAATTGTCGCTTGGGGAGTGGTCAGGGTACTCGTTCCCATTCCCGGACGAATCATCACTAAAGCTGCTCCCTTCGCTAACTCAAAACGGCGTTTGCCCGGTGGGAAGCGAAACGTTGTTCTTTCTCCTGTGCGGACTAAGGTGCCTTCATTAAACAGGAGTTCAGCTTGTGAGCGAGCAGCCGTTCGCACCGCATCCCTAGGAACCAAAATATCTCCAACTGTTGCTGAAGTCCAAACGCCTTGATTTTGCCGTTCTAATTCAACTTGATTTTGTTTTTTATAAATTTCAGCGCGCGTTAACACCGATTGTGCTACCGCAGGAGAAAGCCAGAAACTTGTTAATAAGAGTCCATTGACTAGGGCGTGAGGAAAAAGATATTTGAAAGCTGCCATCTTCTTCATAGAGGATCATTTTGCTCTATCTTGGCAGAATTTATCATTTTTTAGTAACTTAAATCATTTTAATCGAATGAATTTGAATTCAATCACTGGCCTCAATCAATTAGAAACGTAGAATTTCTCGGTCGTAATAATCAGGAGTGGGTTCTATTTCCCAAACCAATCCCTCGCCAGGTTCTAGCGCCACTTCTAGGGTCAGCTGATCAACGGCTGTCTCAGCCGTTACTTCATTGCCTGGAAAAGGCTCAAGTTCCTCTGTGAGCAGTCTGAGTTTAAATCCAGATGGAATGCGTCCACCAGGAGCTAAACTGCGGAGTTCGATACACCATGCTGAAGAGGCACGGTTATTAAGGGGAAAAAGCTGTAGTTGGTAAGGTTGATTGGCAACGGTTAGCTCCCGGACAAAGGCAGAGGTAACTGTCTCCGACGTTTCTCCTCGAGCAGACGCTAAGTTGGGTTGAAAATTGACTCGTTGCCATCCCAGCTGCTGCGCTAGTCTAGAAACACCCGTTTCTAACCACTGGAGGATAGAGTATTGTTCAGGGATTCCTCGACGTTTCTCAGCGAGTCGCTGTCTCCACCCTCCATGTTCAAGTAATGCGCCCCAGACGGTAAACGGAACGGCTAAACGAGGTGGCACAATTGAAGGAGTCCCTAGCCGCTGTAATAGTTGTTCCGCTTGGGTTGAAGAAATGGCGGGTAAGGGAGTAATTGTAGCTTTGGTTTGTTCTTCAGGGCAAAGTCTGCGGGCAACCCAAAGCACATTGAGATCTGAAATCAATTCTTCTTCGCTGAGGAGATAGGATCGACTGCCCGCATCATACGCTGCGACTGTTTTAAGCCGTTGATGAGTGGTATATCCCCAAACTCTAATTAACTGTTCGTCCGGGTTAATCTGAACCGCAAGATAATAATCAGCAACCCAGCCTGGAATATCTACCCACTCTTGAGGAACTTCTAATTCGCTCAAGTCAACTGCTTCACTAGGAATTAGGATAATCCGGGAGTGGTTGAAGTTAATCGCTACACCATTGACAACTTCCCAGAAACTAGAGAGAGCTGAAGGATGGGGCCAAGGTTCTGCTTTGGGATCTTGCTCTTGTTTTAGCCAGGGCAAAAAGGTTTGAAGACAAAGCTGGTTAAGATAAGAATTCCAGCGACTAGTAGCAGTTGCTGCGGACTGGCTTTCCTGCCAAGCAGAGGTTTGAATGTCGGAAGATATGGCTAAAGTTAGCTCAGTGGGGTTAGATAAGATTGAGTCAAAAGTCATCATAGATTTTCCTTTATGAGTCTAGAGAAAATAAGTTAAATTATTGGTTTAATGTCAATCCAAGTATTTTAGATATTTGAATGTAAGAACTGTCCAAGTGATTAGGACTCGCTGGTTTCAGTTAGTGGCTCACGATAATAACTGACGAGCCATTCTTCTAAGAGAGCACTTGTTGATTTAAGTACGTCTGATGTCAAAGAAATATGTAAAGTTTCTTGGCTCCACTGAGCCAGCGTTTGCAGCAGAGATTCCCTGATTTTAGTTAAACGGCGCGAAACCGTATATTGCTTAATGCCTAATTGCTGAGCAATATTTTTTTGAGAAAGTTGTTCGGCATAATACAGCACCAACAGTTGTTGACTTTCTGAGGTTAGATCAGTTATGGCTGCTGTTAAGACTTGCTGAACTTGAGCTTGTTGAGTCATCCGTTTCTCAGTTTCTTCCTCAACAATGAGTTCAGTCAGTAGCGAATCTTCTCCCTCTCCGGCTAAATTGTCGATTAGCTCATTCTCTTGGCCTGGTTTTGGTGCATTAATTGAAGTCACAGTGGGATAAAAATAAGCACGAGCTGCTTTAGCACAGGCGAGCATCCACTGCTCAATTTGTTCAGAACTCGCGTCTGGTCCCGGAGACGGAAGAGATTGGTAACGCTGGCTATTGTAGAGCTCAGCAATCGCCTCCCAGGTTTCTGGGGTGGGTTTGGCTAGCTTACGAGTTGAACTTGCTTGAGTGGGAACATAGACCGTTTTAAAGCAATTCCAAGCGAGAAGATAGCTGTGCATCTCAAACGTTAGTCCCGCATTTTGGAGCGCTTCAGCAAGGCGCTTCTGACTAATTTTACGGAGTAATCCCCAGTCGGAGCAGATATCAACTTCTTGACGCTGTCGGAGAAACACCCGAATTTGGTTATGAAACGCCATACTCGCATAGTTTTTCAGCTTAGACCCTTGATTGGGATCAAACCCTTTCAAAATTTTATCCATGCTCGCGATCGCGGCTTGGAAACGATCCGAAAGAGAATACTGAGTACTGCTAAAGTCAGTGATTGTTTTGTGAGCTGCCCAATAGCAAACCTCTTGCAGATAGGCAGATAGATGTCCTCTTGCCAAACTAGCGCGATCGCGTTGCCAAGATTTATACCAATAAAGCGCCCAAAAATGATCAGAATTTGCACTGTTTCCCATGGAACTTTGAGAAAAACAGCATCTCATACTCTGACGTAGGCGCGAATCAGTCACCCAACCGCTAAAACGATCAAGATCGAACTGAATAAAAGTTGAAAATTTTTCAATAATGTCTTGGCGAGGAAGCATAAATTAGCAAATTCCAAGCTATTAAACTATGTAAAGTATTCGTAATTCCCCCTTTTGCATTACTGCCGACAGAATACAACCTCAAGTTCTAATCAATATTGGATTGTGCTATCTCAATCATAGCGATTTAGAATTAGAAAAAAGGGGCGCGATGACAGGCTAATCTAGAAATTTAGAACTGATTACTGATTTTCAGTTCGAGAAAGTAAAAAAAGAAAATTGTTTGTTTTTCTTTTTCATGCTTTGGGAAATGTCTAAGATCATTCTCTCCTGTCACACAACCTTTAATTGTACATCAAGTGATCATCCGCTAAAAACCTTAATATTTCAGGGTTATTTGAGTGATAAAAATCTTTTTTATGTGTGATCGGTTCTCCTATCGTCAGAAAACAGTAATGTTTGTTTCTAAAAATAGGGGTCAAGCAAAATTTTATAATTAATCTTCACTTAAAACAATAGTAGACTGTGCGATAATTTCTCAAAGAACAAAAATACTTAAATGCGTGAAATTAAAAAATAAGACTAAATCAAACTTAAACAATTTTGGCTATGTTTAAAAATCTTAGACTGAGACAAAAACTTACGCTTTTACTATTTCTGATTTTTATCGGTGGCTTATCTGTTGTTGGTGTTGCTCTCAATATTGTGCTGGAGCGAAATGCAGAGCAGGAAATTGCTGCCAAGGGTCTGATTTTAATGGAAACCATGAACTCAGTTCGGAACTATACAAGCAATCAAATCCAACCAGAATTAGTTCACAGACTAGAAGAGAAATTTTTGCCTGAAACAATTCCTGCATATTCCGCACGAGAAGTTTTTGAAGGGTTACGACAAAATTCAGACTATCGGGATTTCTTTTACAAAGAAGCAACACTTAATCCCACAAATCTTAGAGATAAAGCCGATAGTTTTGAGACTGAGCTTGTCGAAACGTTTAGGAATAATGAAGAAACAAAAGAGCTACGAGGATTTCGTTCGACTCCGAGTGGCGATCTTTTTTACATCGCTCGACCACTCACCGTTTCTCGGCCAAGCTGTCTGGAGTGTCATGGCACCGTAAGTGACGCACCAAAAAGTATGGTTGAACGTTATGGTAGTGTCAATGGCTACGGATGGAAACTCAATGAAATCATTGCTGCTCAGATGATGTCCGTTCCCGCTGATACAGTGATTACTCAAGCTCGCCAATCCTTATTTTTAATTTTAGGAATTGTCTCTGCTATCTTTGTCGCCATTATTTTTCTACTGAATATTTTTCTGCATCAAACGATTACGCAACCGCTCAAACACATTGCACAGATGGCTGATCAAGTGAGCAAAGGTAATATGGCAATTGAATTTGAACGAGCAACCAATAATGATGAGATCGGTAATTTAAGTAAAGCGTTTCAACGTATGAAAATTAGTTTAGAGATGGCAATGAAACGCCTGAACCGTTCCCATTCGAGTAGAGGCAAGCAGGAATAAATGTCAAAATTTGACTCTACTGGGCGATCAATTTTGTCTTGAGGATGAGTGTGCTGATCTTTTCTCCCTTGTCCCCCTTGTCTTCCTTGTCTCCCCTGTCCCACCTCAATCCATCATTTCAAAGTTGACAGA
>CAZAYV010000034.1:0-29685 GCA_964489465.1 uncultured Dactylococcopsis sp.
TTTCAATGATTCAATCAAACCCACCCGTTTGCTGGCGTAACTACTTTCAAGTCGAGGTTGCGAATTTTCTAAATAAATGACTTGCGCGATCGCGATCCCAAAAATCAAAATGACACAAGCGAGTAACTGACGATTATTCAAATATTGTGCCAACAGCGTGGTTAACATCCCTCCTAACAAAATCCCCACCGCTTGGGCAATCCCAAAAAATGGGGCATAACGCTTATACTCCAGAGTGGTAAAGTAATCCGTGACGAGGTTGGGATAGAGAATATTGATATATAAATCAAACTGAAAAAACGCTGTAATGCTGATGCAAAAGTATAAAGGGAGCGTGTTGAAATTCAGCAGGAAACAGAAAACCGTAAAAAAAAGAATCGACCCGACAAGCACGTATTGAAACAAGCGCACCCGACTAAAGCGATCAATGATTTGAGAAACACCACCATAAGCCAAAGTTGAGAAAAGCCCTAGCAAAATAAAAGAAAGCGGAAGATACTCAGCACCAGCGTTACTCAGGAAAAGCGAGTTCGCAATATTCATTGCCATAATGCTATAAGTGAGCATGGTCACAGCAAGCAAGAGAAATTGCGTGAGACGGTTCACTTTCCAAGTGGAGAGATTGAAGCGTTGTTCCACAAACGGGTTGATCATTGAAGACAGATTAGGGTTGAGAGAGCGGAAAAAAGTGATTTAAGTGAGTCCATTAACTGGCATCTAGAACAGGTTAAAATTTCTTTCCTGGTCGAAGGCGCAACTATAACTTTCTCGACTTGAATTCCCATCGTAGCTTAAACGTAGCCCTTTTGCGACTTTTTTTGCAGGGAGTTTTTTACCCATTTTAGGCGTGTAACAATCAATACTTAAGCCAATCATCAATTGGTTCAAGCTAGCCTAATTGTGCAATCTCCTTTCTCCAATTCAGAAAGATTTCAAATTTGTGAAAATCACAACTAAATTTTGACAAGAGTTTTTGCGATTTGTGCTCTTTCAGCTAAAGTCTACTGATCTTGGTTGAAGTACTATTGACTCTTAATCGGTTGTTAAAGCCAGTTTGTTACAATCTCATAGAAAAGGAGATTTTAAGCTATAAATAATGTTCAGTGAGAACATCTCTATCTTCAATTGATATTCATAGTAAGGAGTAGCGGGTGTGGCGAAAACTGCCAAGTCTTTGATTATTGCTTCGGTTGAAGCCTATAGTGGGAAGTCAGCAACCATTCTCGGGCTTGCCCACCAATTACAAAATAAACAACTGACCCTTAGCTACAGCAAGCCAGTTGGAAGTTATCTACACCAAGAATGTGACGAACTTGTCGAGGACGATGTGCAGTTTATTGCCAAAGCCTTGAAGTTATCGCCTCAACAAGTTGGAACTCCTTTAATTAATTTATCTCATTCTGTGATCACAGAGAGAACGAAAACGCTTCAACTTGCAGATTATTCCCAAGCCCTTCAGGATCACGTTGCTCGCTTCGATAGTGAACTGCAATTAATTGAAGCCCCTCCGACTTTTGCCGAAGGCAGTTTATTTAATCTTTCAACCCAGCAGATGTCGGAAACTTTGAACGCTCCCATTTTACTAGTGATTCGTTATCACTCACTATTGGTTTTGGATCAGGTCTTAGCCGCCCAGAAGCAACTCAGAGATAAATTATTAGGGGTGGTCATTAATGATGTTCCCCCAGAAGCAGAAACGGAAATCAGTGATGAAGTCAAACCCTTTTTAGAAAAGCAAGGTGTACCCGTTTTGGGAATTCTTCCGCAAAGTGCTTTGTTGCATAGTGTGAGTGTTCGGGAACTGACAAAGCAATTATCAGCAGATGTGCTCTGTCGGGAGGATCGCTTGGATTTAATGGTGGAACGGCTAACCATTGGCGCGATGAATGTCAATTCAGCCTTGAAGTATTTTCGCAAAGGGAAGAACCTAGCAGTGGTCACTGGCGGCGATCGCAGCGATTTACAATTAGCCGCTCTTGAAACTTCAGCCCATTGCTTAATCTTAACTGGTCATGTGCCACCGCAAGATTTTATTCTCTCTCGTGCCGAAACCCTAGAAATTCCGATTCTTGCGGTTGAGTTTGATACCCTAACTACAGTAGAAGTTGCAGAACGCACATTTAAGCAAGTTCGGATTCAAGAACCGATCAAAGTCCGATTCATCCAAGACTTAATGAGTCAACGCTTTGATATTAAGCGTCTGATTGATGAACTTGGTGTCCAGTCTGTTTGATCTTTTGCTGAAACGATTAACCACCCAAAACTATGCAAACGCTATCTAATCCTCAAACTACTCCTGCTTTTGATACGACGATTCATCGACGTAAAACTCGCCCTGTCCGTGTTGGAGATGTTACCATTGGCGGGGGTCATCCCGTAGTTGTCCAGTCCATGATTAACGAAGATACCCTTGATGTGGAAGGGTCAGTTAATGGTATTCGTCGCCTCCACGAAATTGGCTGTGAGATTGTCCGCGTTACCGTTCCCAGTATGGCCCATGCTAGGGCATTAGCTGATATCAAAACCCGTCTGCAAGAAACCTATCAACCGGTTCCTCTGGTTGCAGATGTTCATCATAATGGCATGAAAATTGCCCTAGAAGTAGCAAAGCACGTCGATAAAGTCCGAATTAATCCGGGGTTGTATGTCTTTGAAAAGCCCAAATCTGACCGCACCGAATACAGCCAAGCTGAATTTGATGAAATTGGCAAGAAAATTCGAGAAACTTTAGAACCTCTCGTTATTTCCTTGCGCGATCAAGGGAAAGCAATGCGAATTGGTGTTAATCATGGTTCTCTTGCCGAACGGATGCTATTTACCTATGGCGATACGCCAGAAGGCATGGTCGAGTCTGCCCTGGAATTTATTAAGATTTGTGAATCCCTGAATTACCACAATCTCATCATCTCCCTAAAAGCCTCGCGGGTTCCCGTCATGTTGGCAGCTTACCGCTTGATGGTGAAGCGTATGGATGAGTTAGGAATGGATTACCCGCTCCATCTCGGAGTGACTGAAGCCGGAGATGGCGAATATGGACGAATCAAATCCACCGCTGGGATTGGAACATTATTAGCTGAGGGAATTGGCGATACGATTCGGGTTTCTCTGACCGAACCCCCTGAGAAAGAAATTCCCGTCTGCTACAGTATCTTACAATCGTTAGGACTCCGCAAAACCATGGTGGAGTATGTGGCTTGTCCCTCCTGCGGTCGCACCTTATTTAATCTCGAAGAAGTTTTAGAAAAAGTTCGTGCTGCAACCAATCACCTCACCGGTTTAGATATTGCTGTTATGGGCTGCATTGTTAACGGTCCTGGCGAAATGGCAGATGCGGACTATGGCTATGTTGGGAAACAAGCCGGCTATATCGCTTTGTATCGGGGACGAGAAGAAATTAAACGAGTTCCTGAAGAACGAGGTGTAGAAGAGTTAATTAATTTAATTAAGGAAGATGGACGTTGGGTTGATCCGGAATAGGGGTTAAAGTTGGCGTTACTCGGTCAAGATTCAGTTTGCGATTGCATCTGAGTCGCTCGATATCGGACAATTTCAGTGAAGATGGGGACAAGGATCAAGGCGAAGTTTCAAATTAACCTTGACCCTTTACTCCTTCTTCTTACTCCATCATGAAGGGACTGATCTAATATCAAATTGATCAATATTTGCTACAGAGTGAGCGGGGAGAGAGGGAGACAAGGACCAGAGCAAAGCGAGAGGAGGGATGAGTATATTCCTCTTTTTACTTTTCCCATCTTTAGGCAATCAGCACCATTGGTTAAACGAGACGTTTTGAAAATGACACAAAATTAATTATAAAACTTCTTTATGGTTGCTAACTCTTCTGAAAAACTAAAGTTTATTACCAAACTTGCTTACGGTGCAGGCGACCTTGGTCCAGCAATTACAGCCAATGTCCTCGTTTTCTTTCTACTTTATTTCTTCACTGAAGTAGCAGGGCTTCCACCGGGCTTAGCAGGAAGTATTTTAATGATTGGTAAAATCGCCGATGCCGTTAATGATCCGATTATTGGACGGTTCAGCGATCGCGCCGATACCCCTTGGGGAAGACGACTGCCTTGGATGTTCTTTGGGGCCATTCCCTTTGGTCTTCTGTTTATTTTACAATGGATTGTTCCTCAATTCAGTACCAATGACAGCATTAACGATTGGTCACTTTTTGCCTATTATATCCTCATCGGAATCTTATTTAACATTGCCTACACAGCAGTTAATTTACCCTATACAGCTTTTACACCAGAACTCACCCAAGACTATGATGAACGCACCAGTCTCAATAGTTTTCGTTTTGCCTTTTCTCTAGGGGGAAGTATTCTTTCTTTAGTTCTGGCAGGAGTCATTACCAGTACCTATTCTGATCAATTTCAACAACACTTAATCCTTGGCATTACAATGGCTGTACTCTCAACTATCCCAATTTTTTGGTGTTGTTTAAGCCTGCAAGAACGAGGACGCCAACCCCTTTTATCAGCGGTGAAAAAAAAGCAATTGTCATTTATTTTGTTTTTAATTAGCTTGGCTTGCGGCGGGTATGGCTCATTCCGGTTCTGGCAAGAAAGTAATGTATTCTTTTTCGTCATCGGTGTCTTACTCATGGTTTTAATTGGTGCATTTGCTGTTAGTTTATTCATGCACAGTTACCAAAGTCCAATCCCAAAATCATCGACCGCTTTACCGAAACAACAGACGATGACGATTTCTTTTCAAGACCAATTAAAAGTAGTTTTTAAGAACCGTCCCTTTTTATTTGTAATTGGCATTTACTTGTTTTCTTGGCTCGGGGTTCAACTCACGGCTTCGATTTTACCCTACTTTGTTGTGAATTGGGTTGGTTTACCTTATAGTGCTTTTCCTCAAACTGCTTTAGCGGTTCAAGGAACAGCGTTAGTGATGTTATTTGTGTGGTCGGCTATTAGTAAACGGGTTGAAAAAAAGGTGGTTTATGCCTTAGGAGTTGGACTTTGGCTCATTGCTCAAACGGGTTTAATTTTTCTGCAACCGGGTCAAGTGGGTTTAATGTATAGCCTAGCTATCTTAGCCGGATGTGGCGTTTCTGTAGCTTATTTGATTCCTTGGTCAATGATTCCCGATGTAACTGATTTAGATGAACTCGAAACCGGAGAACGACGAGAAGGAATTTTTTATGCCTTTATGGTTTTATTACAAAAAATGGGGTTGGCGTTAGGCTTATTTTTAGTGGGGCTGAGTTTGGAATGGGCGGGATTTATTGAGTCCGTTCCCGGTCAACCCCCACCTGAACAACCCGCTAGTGCCTTACTGGCAATTCGCATCGCGATCGCGCCCTTACCGATGCTGAGTCTCATTGGGGGACTGGTGCTTGCCTATTTTTATCCCCTGAGTCGGGAAGTGCATCAGCAAATTTGTCTGCAATTAGTGGAAAAACGAGCACAATCTCAGGAGTGAACATGCCTCAAGATGTAATTATTATTGGCAGTGGCATCGGTGGACTCACTGCAGGAAGTTTACTCGCGCGCTACGGTTATAATGTCCTGATTTGTGAGAGTCATGCCATTCCTGGTGGGGCAGCGCACAGCTTTACTCGTCAAGGATTTACCTTTGACTCTGGACCCTCCTTTTATGCGGGAATTGGCTCTGGCAAACCAAGTTTAAATCCACTGCAGCAAGTTTTAAGAGTACTGGGAGAATCAATTGCAACCGTAAGCTATGATCCGCTTGGCGAGTTTCATTTCCCAGAAGGAACCTTTGCTGCTTATCAAAACAATGACCAATATTGTCGAGAAATTGCCAAAATAACTCCCCAAGGGGCAACCGAATATCAGGCATTTGTTACGGAAATGTTGGGGTTATATGCCGGTTTGAAAGATATTCCGACGATTGAATTACGACCCGATTGGAAAATTTTACAAGTATTATTCCCAAAATATTTACCCAGCTTAGTGAAGTTCCTACCAAAACTCCCCCTCGTGAGTGCTTCGGTGGGTGATGTTGTCCCGAAAACCGTTGAAGATCCTTGGGTCAAACGTTTAATTGATTTAGAATGTTTTCTCCTTTCTGGCTTGAAAGCAGAAGGCACGATCGCGCCAGAAGTTGCCTTTATGCTCGGAGAACGATCGCGCGTTGGTGTGGAATATCCCGTTGGCGGGAGTGGGGCAATTGTGGAAGCATTAATCCGGGGTTTCAAGCGTTGGGGAGGAGAACTGCGCTTGAATGCTCATGTGGAACAAATCTTAGTTAGGGATGGCAAAGTGCAAGGAGTGCGTCTACGCAATGACGAAACCTTATCTGCGCCCCTTGTCATCTCCAATGCGACGCTTTGGGATACCTACAGCAAGTTATTATCCCCCCAAGACTTACCACCTTCTTTTCGGCAAAATAGTCTTGCAACGCCTGCTGTGGAGAGCTTTATGCACCTTCATCTGGGAATTGATGCCCAAGGGTTAGATCACTTAAATGGTCATCATGTGGTCGTACACGACAGCCGAAAAGAGATTACTACACCCGGTAATACCTGCATGATCTCCATACCAACGGTTTGGGATGCTAATCTTGCCCCCTCCGGGCAACATTTAATTCATGCTTATACCCTGGAATCTTATCAAGGCTGGCAACGAGATGATGGCTATCGCCAACGCAAACAAGCGAAAGCGGAATCTTTGTATCAAGCCTTAGAGAAAATTATCCCCGATGTGCGCGATCGCATCACCCTGGAATTGATTGGTTCTCCACTCACTCACAGCTACTATCTCCGTCGGTATCAAGGCACTTACGGACCGGCAATTTCAGCAGGAGAAGGGCTCTTTCCTAGCGATCAAACGCCGATTTCTGGACTATACCGTGTCGGGGATAGTACCCTTCCCGGCATTGGTGTCCCCGCCGTTGCTGCTTCGGGGATTTTATGCGCCAATCGCTTCGTCTCTCCAGAACAAACCCGCACCTTGTGGCAAGCGGTGACTAATGACCAATGACTAATAATTGTATTAACAAACGTATAGAAACGCTAAAACTTATTTACAAACTAGGGTTTTGATCCCCAGCGGGGGGATAGCTTTGTTAACTTGAACACAAGTTATAAAAATGTGTTTTTGAATACTTATGAATAACTCCTCTCAAAGCGATCTCCTCAGTACCATTGCCATTGCCGGAATTGGAGCTGGAATTGTTACTTCCTTTGCCGTTAGCCAAGGGCAATCTCCTTTAACTGCACTTTTCATCACCGCGATCGCGACCGGATTTGCTGTTCTTTGCCGCCGTACTGGTTTAGTTTAATGAGGAACTTTTGCATGAAATTCCGGTCTTTAAAACTTGACGATTCAAAGGAATTATGCAATGGCTACACGTTCGATTCTGAAAAGAGGAACATCAACCGTTCTCTCTATTCTGTTGGGGATGGGAGTGACGACTCCCTTCATGGTCTCCCTGCCTGCCTCGGCGCAGCTTTTAGAAACTGAAGTTGCCCAATCTCGTCGCGTCGCAATTCCTTCTGGTGTTGTCCTACCCGTGCGCTACGACGAAGCGGAAAAAATTGTCGTCTTACCGGATGAAACCGTTCCCGTCACCTTAAAGATTGCCGCGAACATCAAAGACAATCAAGGGCGAATTTTGATTCCCTACGGTAGCGAATTAGTCGGAGAAGTGCAACCGTATGGCGATGGCGCGCGTTTTGTTGCCCAAGAATTAAACATCGCAGGGTCATCGTCGCAACCGATTAATGCCACCTCGCAAGTGATTACTCGTCGAGAAACCATTGATCGCGGGGCAAGTACAGGTGATGTCTTAGAAGGGGCTGCCATTGGCGCTGCTGCCGCGAGTGTAATTGCTGGAATTACTGGCGATCGCGCGATCGCAACCGAAGAAGTTTTAGGAGGAGCGGGTTTAGGCGCTTTGGGGGGATTACTTTTAGGAAAAGATGAAGCAGAAGTGATCTCCATTGATCCCAACCAAGATCTAGACATTACCCTCAATTCTCGATTTGCTCTCTCCTATTATTAAAAACAGCTCAATTCTGGGGCAAATTGCGATATTTATTGACATGGCGACTAAGCAGAGTTGCCCCTACCATTCCCTCCGACTCGTTGGGCTGGCTGGGATACTCCTTTTTCGTGCAGCCCAACTAAATAAAATATTGTCGAATTCCGGCTAAGATTGTCTCTGTTGCTAAAGCAGCGACCAATAGCCCTAAGATCCGAGTGATTACGTTTACTCCTGTGCGCCCCAGCCCTTTCTGAATAAAGTTTGCAGAGAGTAATGCTAAGTAGGTGATGAGTAATACGGTCAGTAGTGCTAATGAGGTGACAAGCTGTTCCATTGCTCCAAACTTCGTATTATCTGTTAACAAAACGATGGTGGTAATTCCGCCAGGTCCGGCAATTAAGGGGGTTGCTAACGGGAAGACAGCAAGGTCAATGGAAGATTCGGGATCGGTTGAGGCCGAATGTTCTCCCTGACTGAGCACCATCTGTAAGCCAACAATTAGTAACAGCAAACCACCCGCAACTCGAAAAGCTGGCAAACCTACATCTAAAGCTCCCAATAACATCTGACCAGCAACCAGAAATCCGAACAAAACAATTGTTGAAATGCCCACTCCTAAAAGTGCAATCCTCTGGCGACTCACTTGAGGTTCCTTTTGAGTGATAGCAATGAAAATTGGCACGAGTCCAACGGGATCAATGACTACAAACAGTGTTGTTGCGTCTTGAAGAAAATGCTGAAGCATAACAACCTCTGTATGATCAATAAAATTGTTTATATCATAAACACAATGCACATGTTGTTGCAGTCTTTTGATGAGCGCTCTTGGCAGCTAGTGACTATGGGAAAACATCACATCACAAGCGGCACAACGATTGACATGGCTTTCCCTTGTGCCCAAAAAATAGTCCAGCAGTTCGGGTCGATCCACATTGAGGCTAAGGTTTAATCAGGAGAAGCAGTTGCTTCTGAGACAACCATTTCAGTCTCTTCCAGTGCCTCCATACTGATCCGCGCGATGGTTAGATTAGCCGCAGCAAGAAACACTGAGATCACTGGGCTAAGCAGATTAAAGAAGCAGAACGGAAGATAACTTAGGGTTGACACTCCCAAAACGCCAGAGTGAAAGGCTGCCCCAGAATTCCAGGGAATCAGCACTGAGGTTACTGTACCCGAATCTTCAACAGCGCGGGACAGGTTTTTAGGATGTAATCCATACTTGAGGTATGCTGAACGAAACATACGAGCGGGAACGACAATGGAAATATATTGATCCGATGCCGTTGCGTTCATAAATAGGCAGGTTCCTACAGTCGAGGCTACTAGCATCCCAGCCCCACGCGCCCCTGCCAAAATAACATTTGCCAATTTTTGTAACATCCCACAAGCTTCCAGCATACCGCCAAATACCATGGCACAGATAATGAGCCAAACCGTGTTCAGCATACTGCTCATGCCCCCTCGAGAAAATAGAGAGTCAATGACCTCATTACCCGTCTCAATACTAAAGCCCTTGGCGGCAATTCCAATCAAAACACCATAGGCACGGTTAAGAGAGAAACTGCCTTCGATCATGCTACTTAATAACTCCCGTTGAAAAATTAACGCGGCAAGGCAACCGAGAAGTACGCCTACAATTAGTGCTGGCAATGCAGGAACTTGCAGTGCCACCATCGTTACGACTAAAAAAGGAACGGCTAATAGCACAAGCTTAATCTGGAAGTGATCGGTAATTGTACCTTGAACTTCCGCGATCGCATCACTACTAAGATTGCTACCTTGATAAAAAAAACCAACAATGAGAAAGCCGAGGATAGAAAGAACAATTGCTGGACCGGAGGTGTAAACCATGTGGCGAATATGGCTAAATAGGTCAGTGCCTGCCATTGCCGGTGCCAAATTAGTTGTATCGGATAAAGGCGACATCTTATCGCCAAAATAAGCCCCAGAAATCACTGCCCCAGCAACCATACTGATCGGTACACCAAGCGTTTGACCAATGGCAATCAGAGCAATCCCAATGGTACCGCTCGTAGACCAGCTACTCCCTGTACAAAGGGAGACAATACAACTAACAATGCAGCTGACCACTAAAAAAACTTTAGGGTTAATGATCTCTAAACCGTAATAAATCATCAGTGGAACAATGCCGCTAGCAATCCAAACTGAAATGAGTGAACCAACAACAAAGAGGATCAAAATGGATTGGAGTGCCATCGCGATCGAGCTGATCACCTGCTTCTCTAGAAAAATATAGGAAAGCTCTAGAGAAAAAATACCGATTAATCCTGCGACAAGTGCTGCGAGAAGTAAGGCGAGCTGATTCGGACCAAAGGTGGCATTATCTTTGAAGAGGATAACGTTGAAGACCATCAACGCTATTAGGACTCCAATGGGAATTAAACACCAAATGAGCGATGGCTCTCGATGATTCAGATTATCTTGCTCTTGCATCACTAAACCTCTAACGCTCCTTGCCAGCTCACCTGATCCTCCCTACCCTGGCTTAACTCCAAGAAGACTTATCGCCTTGATTCAGTCGTTGAATGGAGAGACCAGACTCCTTGAAAGGGATGACCTAGAAGTTCAGTGGCTACGATTACTTTTATCGTTTTATCAGGCTATCACTCGCTGCAGTCTGCGATTGTTACTAGCGATACGGAGCCCTTCAAATCATTAAGTGAGATCAGATCACAGAAAAAGCAGCTGGCTTTTCAAAAGGGGAGAAAACCGTTTGACTGATTGTTAAATTCTGTGTGCGTTCGCTCTGGGTTTAGTTTGCGTCCCAGGCTAAACAATAGCAAGAAACCGTGAATCCCACCCCATTGCAATGAAAAAATCAAAGTAGGGATGAAGAGGGTTCATCCCTTCCCAATTCAACCGCTCGGTTTTCTTTTCCTCAACCTTAAACAAGGTAAAAGCTTCTAGGATCAAGCAAAAATCTAGCTTATAGAGAAGCCACTTGAATTTCAATATTAGCTGTTACTTCAGGATGGAGTCGGACTTCAGCAGGATAGAAACCAATGCGACTAATATCATCCGGTAAAACTACACCCCGGCGATCAATATCTTGTCCAGTAGTTTCCTTAACCACATCAACCACATCTTGAGGAGTGACCGTCCCAAAAATGGCTTCTCCTTCACCCACTTGCTTACGAATCATAAAACGACCAATGGTTTCCAAGGCAGTTTTCCGATCTTGTGCTTCTTTGAGAATTGCTAATTGACGCTGACGTTCTTTTTCTTGTCGCTGTTCAACTTGTTTCAAAATTCCAGGCGTTGCGACACTCGCCAAGTTCTGCGGAATTAAATAATTACGGGCATATCCAGGAGCCACTTCGACCAAATCGTCTGCTTGCCCCAGCTTTTTCACATCTTTGCGTAAAACAACTTGTACTCGTTTTGCCATGACTTTTACTATATTTTTCTAGAATTAACCAAAACAATCACCACCAGCGTTGAAAAAAAAGGTGGCACAAACTTTTATTTTACCAACAAAATTAGTAACTGGAGAAGTTCTGTCAGTAAAAGCCGGATCAGACTTACTGCTTAACGAGCTTGACATTTTTGGCTAAGCCTAGCACTTCCAAGCAGCGGATCATCATCCAAGTCAGATCCAGCTCCCACCATGCAAGCAATGACTCCCCCTTGCGCGGATAAGGATCCACAAAAAACAAGGAAATATTCTAGCCATTTCGGTACTTCTAAACTTCGGTGACTTAGTAAACGGTGAAAACCCAATGTAACGCCAATTCCAGCCGTAATCCAATGCATCATGAAAGCGACTCCCACCGCTGACCAATTAAAGAAGTTTGGCAAAAACGCTAGGAGAGCAGCCAAATGAATCCCTGTAATATAGAGAAAAGTCAGCCAATCGAACGGTAGTTTTTTTGCAGTGGCAACACTCATGAATTAAATTAGATTTCCTTTTAAGAAAAAAAAATAAGCCCCACCATCTAGAGTGGGGCAAACCTTGATCTAGATTGAGCTAGTGTTTAACGAGTTTGACATTTTTGGCTAAACCAATTCCCTCTAAAAAGCGGATCATCATCCAAGTCAGATCCAGCTCCCACCATTGCAAGCCATGACGAGCAGAATATTGATAAGCATGATGATTATTATGCCAACCTTCACCGTAGGTTAACAGGGCAACCCACCAACAATTCCGAGATTGATCCTTCGATTCGTAGGTTTGATAACCAAACTTATGAGTGGCGCTATTCACAAACCAAGTACAGTGAAAGACCACTGCTAAACGGACAAAGACTCCCCAAATCACAAATGACCATCCACCGAGTGCATAGAGGAAAAGTCCAAAGGCAACTTGAATCAGAATAAAATATTTTGATAAAAATTGATAGAACGGGTCGGAATTAATATCTTGTGTGTATTTAGGAATATCTTTTTTTAAGGGAATTTCATGAATCATCCAGCCCATATGACTCCACCAGAATCCTCGATTAGAATCATGGGGATCCGCCTGATGATCAGAATATTTATGATGCATGCGATGCAAACCGACCCAGTCAATCACACTGCCCTGGGCAGATAAAGCACCACAAAAAACTAAGAAATATTCTAGCCACTTGGGTACTTCTAAGCTGCGGTGACTCAAAAGGCGGTGAAACCCTAAAGTGACACCTAATCCACCTGTAACCCAATGCATAATTAAGGCCACTCCCACCGCTGACCAACTAAAAAAGTTGGGCAAAAAAGCAAGGAGTGCCACTAAATGAATCGATGTAATGTAGGCAAAAGTTACCCAATCAAAAGGTAGTTTTTTCTCGGTTGCAACAGTCATGAACTAAATTATGTTTCCTTATGAGCAGTTTAATGGTATTGTGCTGGTTTTAGCGGTTCTAATGCAAGACAAAAATCGAAATCAATCCTTAAATTTCTCAAAATTTTTGCACCAACTAGAGAATATGAACAGCCAACTCTTGTTAGAAAAAGCGCAAACAGCACTCTTTCCAATTTTTTCGAGGATTGACGCCAAGGTCAAGCATAACGCAAAAAAAGTTCTGGAAGCATTTCGACAAGAACGGGTAGGCGTACATCATTTTGCCAGCGTTAGCGGTTATGGACATGATGATTTAGGGCGGGATACCCTTGATCGCGCTTTTGCCAAGGTTATGGGGGCAGAAGCAGCAGCAGTACGGGTACAGTTGGTTTCGGGAACTCACGCGATCGCGTGTGGTTTATTTGGCGTCCTGCGTCCCGGAGATGAAATGCTGGCAGTAGCGGGAAAACCTTATGATACTCTTGAGGAAGTCATCGGTTTACGGGAATCCGCACCTGGATCGCTGAAAGATTTTGGGATTGATTATCGAGAACTGGCTCTTACCTCTCAAGGCAGTCTTGATTGGGACGCCTTAGCAACAGCCATCAGACCGAAGACTCGTTTAGTGTTTATTCAACGCTCTTGTGGCTATACCTGGCGCGAGAGTTTATCCATTGCTGAAATTCAAAAAATTGTGGAAGTGGTCAAGGGGCAAAACCCCAATACCATCTGCTTTGTCGATAACTGTTACGGGGAGTTTGTGGATACCATCGAACCGCCAGTGGTTGGGGCAGATTTAATTGCCGGTTCTTTAATCAAAAATCCGGGTGGCACGATTGTTACGGCAGGCGGATATATCGCGGGACGAAAAGACTTAGTAGAAGCCGCTTGTTGCCGTCTCACTGCACCGGGAATTGGTAGTGAGGGGGGAGCGACGTTTGACCAGAATCGGCTCTTATTTCAAGGACTTTTCTTGGCGCCGCAAATGGTAGGAGAAGCGATTAAAGGGACTCATTTGGTTGCTCATGTCTTCCAACAACTGGGTTATCCGGTGAATCCACTTCCGGAAACCCCTCGTCGCGATGTGATTCAAGCCATTAAACTAGGTAGTAAAGAAAAATTGCTGACCTTTTGTCGCGCGCTGCAGCAACAATCGCCAGTGGGGTCATATCTTGATCCTGTTCCCGCCCAAATGCCCGGTTATGAAAGTCAGTTGGTGATGGCGGGGGGAACCTTTATTGATGGCAGCACTTCCGAGTTATCTGCCGATGGACCCCTAAGAGAACCGTATTTGGTTTTTGTGCAGGGGGGAACCCATTGGACTCATTGCGCGATCGCGCTAGAAGCAATTGTTGATGCCTTTACTCAACAAGAGAAATCAGAAGAATCATAATTTTTTACGTCTCATCCTTGGGGCAATGGTCTGAGAATTGATCCCATAAAGCTTGGCAGCTTTCAACATTTCTAAGTTCAATAACTGAGTATCTCCTAAATGAAACGTTTGCTCTAATCGTAACGGTTCAACGTTTAAAGCTTGTCTAATTGCTTGTGCCACTGCTTTAGCCAGTAAGGGCGGAACCGAATTTCCAATTTGTCGAAAGCCATGCCATTTCGTCACATGAAATCGAAACCAATCGGGATAAGAATGGAGTCGGGCTGCTTCTCGGACTGTAATACATCTTGGAAGATGAGGATGAATAGGGCGGGGGGAAGTAAAAGCGCCCCGATTACTGGGCGTTCCTGCTCTTAATGTATTACAAATTCCCTCAGAATCAAGTTTATAAAAACGGCTAATCGGTTCCGTTTTTCCAGGTGGAGTTGCTGCGAATCTCGCCTTGGATTGTTCAGTATGTTTCGTTCTTAGACTGGCGGTTAAGAGACTCGAATCATGGTAACGGGGATAACTATAATCATCTTTAACGTCTCCAGTTTGTCGTAATTGGTGACTATACCAACTGGGTATTCCAAATTCGGCTTTTACCGTATCTTGTGTCAAAAGTTCTGGATAGCTTTCAATGGTCGGCAAGTCTCCGATTGCATCGATTACTGTCGGACTTTCAGGTAAATTTTGATTTAATAACGTCACTTTGGTTTTTGCTGGTCTCGTCAAGTCTAAAGGATACTCAGGTAGGACTTGATCATGACGACATCCCAATAAAAAAAGACGTTTGCGATTTTGAGGAACGCCAAAATTGGCAGCATTTAAAACCTGATACGGGTGTTGGACATGATAGTAATTTTCCTGAAATGCACTAATTAATTCTTCTAGTAATTGCTGTGACTTTCCAATTGCCATGCCAGCAACATTTTCCATCACAAAATATCGGGGTTGGAGTTCTAGTACTAATCGTAAAAAATGAAAGACTAACGCATTTCTATCATCGGTTAAAACGCGTTTGCCAATTAAAGAAAACCCCTGACAAGGCGGTCCCCCACAAACCACATCAATCTCTTGATTTTGAATCGCAGAAGATTGTCGAATTTCATTTCCTGTTAATTGCGCCGCATCTTTACAAAGCACTGACCAAAACGGAAAATTAAACTCATGAGCTGCTGCATGGATGGGGTCAATTTCCACAGAGGCTAAAACATCAAACCCGGCTTGTTCAAACCCTAAGGTCATCCCCCCAACACCAGCGAATAGATCAACTGCAATGGGACGTTTACTTTGAAACTTGTTGCCCATTTTCTCAAGTTATTCTCCCCATTATTTTTTGGTCATGAAAACCGTTAACAAGCTGCGATATGAATCAATTAGGTTTTCCTATTCCTAGAAGATAACGCTCAATAATGTTGACAATTCGCTGAGACGCTTGACCATCCCCAAACGGATTAATTGCCATTGCCATGCGTTGATAAACATCAGGATTGCTGAGTAACTCACTGGCTGCTTGCAAAATTTGGTGCGGCTCTGTTCCTACCAAGCGAGCAGTGCCAGCAGTTACGGCTTCTATGCGTTCTGTATTGTCTCGCAACACTAAAACAGGCTTGCCTAAACTAGGGGCTTCCTCTTGTAAGCCGCCAGAATCAGTTAATAATAGATAACAACGTTGCATTGCCCCTACCAGTTGGGAATAGTCTAAGGGTTCGGTTAAAAAGACACGAGGGTGATTGCCTAATGCTGCTTGAATCGGTTGACGAACGGTTGGGTTGCGATGGAGGGGTAGTAATAGGGCTGTATCCGGAAACTTTTCTAAAATGAGCTGTAAGCCATCAAGGATTTGAGTGAGTGGTTGACCCCAATTTTCCCGGCGATGAACGGTTGTGAGTAAAACGCGGTATTGATTCCAATTTAAACCGGGGATATCGCAAGGTGGGTGGCGACGTGCCATGGTGAGCAAGGCATCAATAACGGTATTGCCAGTCAAATGAATTTCGCCAATTACCCCTGAATTCTCTAGATTCTTGACTGCTGCTTCTGTTGGGGCAAAATTGAGTTGTGCCAGTTGACCAATGAGCCGACGGTTGGCTTCTTCTGGATAAGGGTTATACAAATTGTGAGAGCGGAGGCCGGCTTCAACGTGAGCCGTGGGAATTTGCTGATAAAAAGCGGCTAAGGTTGCGGCAAAAGCAGTGGTGGTATCTCCTTGGACAATCACGAGATTGGGCTGAATTTTAGTAAAAAGGTTTTCCAACCCTTTTAAGCTGCGACAGGTAATGTCACTGAGGGTTTGTTCCGCTTGCATGATCTGCAAATCCTGATCCGCTTCGAGATGAAAGAGGTGCATCACCTGAGCAACCATTTCTCGATGTTGTCCTGTCAGAATAACAGAGGTTTTCAGTCGAGAGGAACTTTGACATTGCTGAATGACCGGAGCCAGTTTAATGGCTTCCGGACGCGTTCCTAGGGTGATGCAGACCGTACAGGAGTCAACGTTCATGCAAATCCCCCAATGACATTTGACAGCAGAGAATGCTCATGAAATTGTCTGACCGCGAAAGGCGGTGACAGGCAAGCCTGCCGACCCAGCTGGAATCGAATTCCAGCTGGAAAGCGGCAGTGCCTTCCGCACCCGGAATTCGTTTCCGGGGAACCTGTCACCTGGAAAGAGGTATAAGGGGAGTTTAACATAAGTCGCTTGCTCTCCCAATTTTTACTCGTGGATTTTACCGAATCGCCGATCGCGCTGTTGATAAGCCAGGAGCGCTTGATGAAAGGCACTGCGGTCAAAATCGGGCCAGAGGGTATCTGTAACATAAATTTCGGCATAAGCCAGCTGCCACAGCAAGAAATTACTCAACCGCATTTCACCACTGGTGCGAATCAATAAATCGGGATCGGGCAAGTTGGCGGTATAGAGATGTTGGGCAAAGAATTGCTCATCCACCTGTTCTGCCTTGATTTTGCCTTGTTGCACTTGCTGCGCGATCGCGCGACAAGCAGCAATAATTTCTTGTCTTCCCCCATAATTGGTCGCCACCGTAAATTCAATCCCTGTATTCTTCGCGGTTTGTTCCATTGCTTGCGCGATCACCGTTTGCAACGACTCTGGAAGCGCCGTTAAATTCCCCACAAAGCGAATTCGCACCTGTTCGGTCATCATTTCGGCGAGTTCTCGCTGTAAGACACGCTCAAACAAGGTCATCAAGAAATCCACTTCTTCTGAGGGTCGCCCCCAATTTTCCGTGGAAAAGGCATAAGCCATTAAGCCGGGAATTCCCCAATCTTGACAACAACGCAGCAAATCTTTGAGCGCATCAACGCCTTTCCGATGTCCCATCACTCGCGGAAATCCTCGTTTGCCTGCCCAACGACCGTTACCATCCATGATCACCGCCACTTGTTGAGGGAGACGATTCGCATCTAAATCGGGGGGAAGCTGTTCTAATAGAGTGGGCTTAGTAGTCATTTTTTACGATGAGACTTTGATGACAAAAGACGAAAACTTCGCTTTAAAAGCACTTTTCCCTGTGAACCAATTTCACGGGTGAGGCGACCCAAATCGGGAGCCACAGTTTCCCGTTCCACAGTTGGCGAAAATCTCAATTCTAACAACTCTCGGAGTCGGCTTCGCGTCAGAGGTCGTTGCAAGGTTCCTTGTTCGGCAAGGGAAATTGAACCGGTTTCTTCTGACACCACAATACATAAGCAATCTGAGATTCGTTCGGTAATCCCGATCGCCGCCCGATGGCGGGTTCCCAACTGTCGAGATAAACTTTTTTCGGTCAACGGTAAAATAACCGCTGCTGCAGCAATGCGCGATCCGCGTAAGATCACCGCCCCATCATGTAAAGCGGTTGTTGTTTGAAACAAGGTTTGAATCAACTCACTGGAAATTTCTGCATTTAAGGTTACCCCTGGGCTTCTAAACTGACTGGGATCAATCGGATCGTTGGTTTCTAACAATAATAATGCTCCAACCCGTTTTTGCGATAATTCTCGTACCGCATCTAAAATCTGATCCAAGACATTATCAGGTTGGAGCTTATCATTAGTTGACGACGGAAACAACTGCCGTAATTGACCGCGCCCGAGTTGTTCGAGAAAGCGACGAAACTCAGATTGCAAAATCACAACAATCCCTACCGCCGAGCCAATCAACATTTTTTCTAACACAAATTGCAACAATCGCAGTTGAAACAATTGGCTGAGATAAATGGCGACTAGCAACACCACAACCAGAATGATAAATCCCTGAATGATCCAACGGGTTCGGCTCTGTGGTTCTCCAAGTAAACGGATGACCCCATAAACTAAGATAACAACGAAAACAACATCAAAAGCAGAAATTAACCAACTGGGAAGCGAGGAAAGAAAATCGGATAAGCCTGGGGAGGGCATTGTTGTGTAGAACAGACAAAAAACAATGGACAGTTAACAACAACAGACAATGAACAATTGTTAGTTGTTATTCATAACTGGTTAAAGGTGACAAAATAAAGAAACAAAAACTGAATGATCAATGATCAATTGTATTGAGTCTTGGCGGTAAATTATCTTGACTAATTAAATCTTGATAGGTTTCCCGATTAATGATGATATCGGCTTGTCCTTCATGCACTAAAACCATCGCCGGACGCAGTAAGCGATTATAGTTGGATGCCATGCTATAGCCATAAGCCCCTGTACTCATTACGACCAGTATATCGCCTGCCCTCATTTCTGGCAGTTGTGCTTCTTTAATGACGATATCTCCCGATTCACAATGTTTTCCCGCAACAGTGACGGTTTCTGTTGTCGGTTGGGACATTTTATTGGCTAGCAGCGATCGATAGACAGATTCATAAGTGATCGGACGTGCATTATCAGACATTCCCCCATCGACAGCAATATAAGTTCTGATTTCAGGAACTTGCTTGCGAGAACCTACGGTATAAGCAGTGATGCCAGTTGTGCCCACTAATGAGCGACCCGGTTCGCAGATTAATTTGGGTAGCGGGACTTCTGCTTCGGTACAAGCTGCTTCTACCGCTTTGGCTACAGTTGCTGTCCATTCGCCAATACTCGGGGGATCATCTGCTTCTGTGTAGCGAATCCCTAACCCCCCGCCAACATTTAATTCTCGCGCCGGTAAACCTAACTCTTGTGCCATTTTCAGCCACTTCACCAACACCCCGGCTAAATCTTGATGGGGTTGACGTTCAAAAATTTGCGACCCAATGTGGGCGTGAATACCGACAAAATCTAACGCTGGTGTTTTTACTAAGAAATCAAAAACTTCTGTGACCTGGTTAGGATCAAAGCCAAATTTACTATCAAGATGTCCGGTACGAATATACTCATGAGTATGACATTCAATACCTGGTGTAATCCGCAACATGACTCGCGGTGCAGTTTCAGTTGCCAGTTGGGCTAAGGTTTTTAATTCTAACCAATTATCCGCAACAATCGTGCATTTAGAGGCAATGGCTTCTTCTAATTCCGCACGAGATTTGTTATTGCCATGAAAGTAAATCTTTTGCGGATCGACCCCGGCTTGCAGTGCCGTATAAAGTTCTCCACCGGAAGCAACATCAATCCCTAAGCCTTCACTTGCCACTAAGGCACAAATGGCGAGACAGTTGAGGGCTTTCGATGCGTAAATCACTAATGATTCTCCAGAATAATTATTGCTGAAGCCGTCTCGATACTGCCGACAAGCTGTGCGAATACTATGTTCATCCATGATGTAGAGAGGAGAACCAAATTCCTTAACCAATTCAGTCACATCACAACCGCCAATTTCTAAATGATCTTGAGCATTAATTTTTGCTGTTAGTGGGAGGAGGGATTGATTGGGAGAATCAGCAATTTCTTGGAGAAAATGGCTTCCTGTCGGTTGTTGCGTCGTTTCTGTTAAAACCATACTTAAATTTTTTGTCTTGGAAACGTTCTATAAAGCGGTCACCTTCCTATTATCTCGATTGATTGCCCAAAGAGCAAAAGAGTCACCATTTAACAAGATAACTTGCCGGAAGAGCAAATCACCCTGCTAAGCAGTGACCCTTTGTTTTCCTCTGTAGAGATGAAATTAAATTAGTTTGTTTTGAAGTTAGCTGACCTTACGATAAGGAACTTTCCTGTCGTAGTCAATATTCATGGCAGAGACCTTAGGTAAAGGATTGCCTTTAGCGCTTTTAAGGTTACGCGCAACATTCAAGTACGCACTGGGATCCCCTGCTTTGGGTTGCTTTTCTTGGGGAGTAAAGCGACGAACCTGATTTTGCCAAACAATTTGGGGGAAGCCCAACTGTTGCCGGTGGTAAGGACCATAGCGAGGGGTTTTGAGATTGAAGGGCGTTTCCCCTTCATCTTTTTGAGGAAGGACCCGACGCCGTTGATAAGGAACAGTATCTTCACCAAAGTTGTTGAGATACTCTTCACTATTCAGTAAGTCTTCAACGAAGCCGTTAATCCCTTTCGTTGCGACCACAATTGACCAAGCAATTTTTTCTTGTTCGTTGTAGACATCCCGTCCGAGAGCGCGTTGAACACAGATTTCGACAAAGCGATAGTTACTATTCGGTTCGTAGTTATAACGGCGAAAGGAATCAGAGGTCAATAACCCAAAGATAAAGTCTTTGACACTAATTTGACCGTAACGGAGTTGGGATTCCAGGAAACGTTGACGGTTACTGGTAATCATTTGGTGTTCGCTAAAAATTTGGCGGTAAGCCGCCCAAATAATTGCTTCCGCATCTTCCTCAGAATTCATCATTCCGGGAGTGGGTTTAATTTGTTCTTCACCAGGGACTTCATATCCTTCTACGCGCTGATTTTGGCTAGAAGGGACATAGTTCAACAAAGGTAAGGACACCGTTGAACCTCCTTTACTTAATTTTTCAAAAGTTTATCCTTCATCATACGTGACTGTGGCGGCAAAATCTCAGAAATCTTATAACTTCTTACCAATTTGTTACGAGGAATTGGGGAAGTCTCAACTGAGATGGCTAGAGGTTTCAGGGCTTAATCCGACTCAGTCTCACCCCAAAAAATACAAAAATCTTAAACAAACTATCGGGGTAACAACAATAATGCAATGACATCATACCCCTTACAGAAAGTGACAGGGAAGCTCAATCCTTCGGGGTGTTGCTTTGTCCTTGGTTTTTAGGACAAAGAACCAGTGACGAAGGAGATGAAATCCTACAACCTTTAGGAGTGGGATGAGTTAATGCTGTATTTCCCCTTTTTTAATCGTGAGAATTTGCGAAGATTTCACCCACTGTTGATCGAATGAACTGAGATGAGTGGTGGTAATTAAAGTTTGAAAGCGGTCTTCAATTGCTGCCAATAATTGATTTTGACGATCAAGGTCAAGTTCGGCCAAAACGTCATCCAGCAATAATAAAGGGGGTTCTCCGACAACGGTTTCAATTAACTCCAGTTCTGCTAATTTGAGAGCCAAAACGAGTGTACGTTGTTGTCCCTGTGAACCGTAGGATCGCGCTGGTGTTTCATTAATCCTGAATTCGACTTCATCGCGATGGGGTCCGACCACGGTTGTTCCTAAGTTGTGTTCCGCTGCTTGACGGAGTTTGATTCGATCTAAAATTGCTTGTTGCACGGGTTCCGGATTATCCTCAAAGCAAGTCACATTAGGAACATAGTCAATTTCTAATTTTTCCGTTGCTTGACTAATCTGACTATGCCACCGTTGCGCGATCGGAACCAGTCTGGCGATCACTCTCGCCCGACGACGCATCACCCGCGACCCATTGGCTGCTAACTGCGCATCCCATAACGCCAACTGTTCCCACGTAGATGTTGCGACAGAGGAAGGAGTTTCGTTGTCAGAGAGTGACTGACGAATTTTTTTTAACAGCGCGTTTCGCTGCCGTAATACCTTATTGTATTCTTGTAAGATATAAGCATAAATTGGTTCAATTTGAACTAACAAAGCATCTAACCAGTGACGACGCTTGTCTGGAGAACCCCGGACTAAATCTAAGTCTAAACTCGAAAATTCAACGGCATTGAGTCTGCCCAAAAAATCAATTTGTCGTCGTAGGGCTTCATGGTTAATTGCAACAGTGCGTCGTCCTTTTTGACGTAAAGTTAAGGTTAATTGATTTTGACTGTAGCGTCCTTGTACTGAGGCTTCTACTTGCCCGACGGTTGCATCTTGAAAGACTAAATCTTGATCTTTTGTCGTGCGATGGCTTTTCAAGGTTGCTAACAATTCAACAGCCTCTAAAAGATTAGATTTTCCTTGCGCATTACTTCCTACTAAAATTGTTTTTTGCGCTTGAAATCGAACCGAACAATTCCAATAATTTCGGAAGCGAGTCAGATAGAGTTTGTCTAAATACATTGAATCATTATTTAGTCATTAGTCATGAGTCCCTGGTGAAATTATTTTTGATCGCTATTGTTGGGAGAGTCGTGTAACAGTTTCACCATTAAACCATTCATGGGCTTCGGCTAACAGGGCTGGAATCTGCTCAGCATGAGGACTATTTTTCAAACATAGCTTTAAATCTAATTGATCTAAATTTTCTGCTTTTTCGCCAGGGAACCAATGTCCTGCTTTTCCTAATAAGTTATAGCGCATTTTGGCATAGTCGGTTAAGTCATAAGCCAAGGCTAAATTTCTTAGCCATAAAATGACCGGAATATTAATTTGATTCGGCGTTTCTTCAAGACGAGGCAATCCGATTTCCCAGGTGTTATACCAGTGTTCTCTAAGTTGTGTTATCGCGCTCTTTTCTAGACGATCTAAAATTGGCGGTAAAATTTTATCAGCGTTTTCAATTAAGGGTAAAACTTTTAAATGTTCTTCAAAATCAGTCGGTTTTGCTGCCCCTAAGGATAAGGTATGCACTTGATCATGACTCAAACAAAACAAGTCGTTAAACACCATTGGACTTAAGGGGTGACACAAGTCTACGAGCTTTTGGGGGGTTGATAAAGCCGTCCCCCTTTATCAGACGGACTAATAATAAAAACTCCCAGATCATAAAGATGTGCCGTTTTTATTACTTCCCAGTTGGTTTGGTTAATATAGTACCAATGGAGGTTGACATAATCAAATTCATTGGTTTCAATGGCTTGAGTAATGACATCAGTTACGCCATGAGTGGAAAAACCAACAAAACGGACTTTTCCTTGATTTTGTAATTTTCTAACTTCTTCTAAACATCCTCCTGGACGAATCGTTTTATCTAACAATTCTTTTGTATTGATACCATGAATTCCTAATAAATCAACATGATCTAAATTCAGAAATTGTAAGGACTGATGAAATTGTCGGCGAAACTCTTTCGGGTCATCTTTGGGAGCAATTTTAGTTTGTACAATGAGTTGATTACGGTCAAACTTAGGTAAAATTTGACCCAGTTGCATTTCTGAGCTGCCATAGCCTCTGGCAGTTTCAATATGGTTAATTCCGAAAGCGAATGCTTGTTCAATTATTGCTTCTAAATTCTGTTGATTGGCATGAGGGATATCACTCATTGGTATATCTTGCCATTGATAGTGATAGCGCATTCCTCCACAAGAAAAAACAGGCATTTGTAAATTAGTACGACCAAAGCGACGATAAAGCATTTTTTTGCATTGAACGAAAAATTGATATATTATAAAGCGTTATCTACAGCAAGATAGCATGACAAGATTAGCAAGTAACCTCTAAAAAATAGTCTGTAACTAACTCATATGAACTTATCGGTTCGATCAAGCATTATTCTATTTTTTCTAACCGTTAGCGCGATCGCTGGCAACTATTTTAGCTTCCCTTTATTTTTTGGAGTTGACATTTTATTTGGGAGTATTTTTGTCCTAGTTGTTGTCAAACTCTATGGTATGGGCTGGGGAACCTTAGTGGGGTTACTTGCAGGCAGTTATACCCTGTTCTTGTGGGATCATCCCTACGCTATATTAATTTTTACCTCGGAAGCATTAATTGTCGGGTGGTTGCTACATCAGCGCAACTTAAAAGATTTAGCCTTAGCCGATGCCATCTACTGGTTAGTGATTGGAATGCCTTTAATTTGGGTCTTCTATAACTATGTGTTGAACCTAGAGGAGTTACAAAGTACATTAATTCTCTTGAAGCAACCCATCAATGGAGTGATTAACGCAATTATTGCTGATTTTTTGACTCATTATCTGCCTTGGGAAAAATGGTTGCAGCGTCAGAAAATTTCTAATCTTTCCTTATCTTTAGAACAAACCCTCGCTAATCTCTTAACAGCTTTCATTTTTATTCCGATAATTTTGTTGATGATTTCGCAGGGGACTCTTAATCTGCAACGAGTAGAAAATCGGATTCAATCTTATCTAACTATGATTGCTAATAATACGATGACTGAGATGCAATTACGACGTATCCCTTATGAAGAAGCGTTAGAGATGCTTGCGCAATCAGCATTGTCACTCCCTGTATTAGACTCCTCTTCTTTACAACAAAAAATTGAATTTTTGCAAGCGACATTTTCTAATTTTTCACATTCACAAATTGATGTTGCTGATCAGCGAGGGAATATTATTGCGAGTTCAAACAAGGAACGAGTCGCCACAAACATTGCGCAAAAAGAAATTTTTCTAGGAGCTCGCGATCGGCTAACCAAACAATTTAATGTCGTCTATGCTGATGAAGATGATAATATCCCTCAGCTCCGAATCAGTGTACCCATTATTGCTAACCGTGACTTTCAAGGAATTGTATATGGGTCTTTTGATTGGAAAAAACTAACAACTATCCTTAGAGAAAATCAGCAGTCTGCATTATTGGATTTTACTAGCCAAGAAGTGCCTGTTGTTTTTCAGCTCACCCTGGTTGATCGAGAAAATCAGATTTTAGCGACGACTCGTCAAGACTTACAAGTAATGGAAACATTTCACTTGCAACGCATGATCAGGAGGGTGGGTGATACAGTAAAGCTGAAGATTCCATCAGATCGTTCTCATCCTTCAGCGATGGAACAATGGCACCAGTCGAACTATAGTTTGACCACGGAAGATAGCGATCAACAGGCAATCACCAATCGGCTCAATCCCTTCGGTTTAAAGTTAATTGTTCAACTTCCAGCAGCCCCTTTTGTGGACGAGCTGCAACGCATTTATGTTAACTATTTAGCACTGATGTTAGTGGTCACCTTTTTCGGGTTAGGACTGGCGTTTTTGATCAGTCGTCGGCTAGTGAAACCGCTGCAAAGACTAGCATTAGTAACAACTGATTTACCGAATAAAGTATCGGAAAATATCAATATTAATTGGCAGCGATCGCGCATTACCGAAATTGATGATTTAATTGATAATTTTCAAAATATGGCTGTGGTGCTCTCATACAAATTCCAAGAAGTCGCCCACGCTACACTCACTTTAGAACAACAGGTCAAAGAACGAACAGAAGAACTGAGCCAATATCAAATGATTGTGGAGAACGCCACCGATGCCATTGCAATTAAAGATTGCAACGGCATTTATCAATTTGTGAACCAGGCGGCTGCTAATTATCTTGGCTATGAAAAAGCCGCAATCATTGGTCGAACCGACCGAGACTTATTTGGTTCAGAGGTGGCAGAGCAATTGCAAGCTCAAATGACAACTGTTCTTAAACAGCGAGCAATTGTAACTTTTCAAGAAACGATTGCCACAGTTGATGGAGAACGGACCTTTCACACCAGTAATATTCCTTATTATGATGAAAATAACCAATTAGTGGGTGTGATTTGCATCTGTCAAGATATCACCGAGCGGGAACAGACCCATCAACAACTGAAGGAACAGAGAGAAGCCCTAGCCGCTGGACTAAACCAGCAAGTGATCTTGTCCAAAATTGCTCTGAGACTGAACTTACTAGAGAATTTTGAACAACAGATGCAATGGGTTTTGCAAAAAATCGGTGAGCACTTACAGGTTAGTCGAGTCTATATCTTTGAAGATGAAGCGGGCGGACTCGTCACCCATAATACGTTTGAATGGTGTAACACTGGCATTACTGCTCAAAAAGACCATCTCCAACACCTTTGCTACGCTGAGGTGATGCCTTCCTGGAAACGTCTCTTAAAGCAATACGGTCGCGTCTATTCCGAAAATATTGAACACCTCCCCCCTGATCTCGTTGCACTTCTTAACCCCCAAGAGATTAAATCCATTGTTGTTTACCCATTGTATGTACAAGGCGAATTTTTTGGTTTTGTTGGCTTTGATGAATGTCTGTATTTTAGACAATGGAACCCCTCCGAATTAGAGATGTTGCGGACGCTTTCCACGCTAGTCGCTAACGCTTACCAGCGGCGCCTGATGGAACAATCTCTCCTTGAGGAACGAGATAAAGCGAATCGAGCTAATCAAGCTAAAAGTGAATTTCTAGCGAACATGAGTCACGAAATTCGCACGCCCATGAATGCAATTATTGGCATGACTGGCTTATTACTGGATACCCCTTTAAATCAAGAGCAACAGGAATTTACCGAAATTATTCGTAACAGTGGCAATACCTTACTCACTCTCATTAATGATATTCTTGATTTCTCAAAAATTGAATCGAAAAAGTTAACTCTCGAACCCACTCATTTTTCGTTACGCCATTGTGTAGAAGGGGCGTTAGACTTGGTTGCGCAAAAAGCCCTAGAAAAAAATTTAGAACTTGCTTATTTCCTGGATCCAAAAATTCCTCGAAAAATTCTGGCAGATGAAGCCCGCTTACGGCAAATTTTAGTGAACTTACTTAGTAATGCAGTGAAATTTACAGACCAGGGAGAAGTGCTCTTGCAAGTCAAGGGATTAGATTGCCCAGAGTCAGCGTCCGATTCGGATTCTCTCCAGCTGCTATTTACCGTTCAAGATACAGGGATGGGAATTCCAGCAGATAAAATGAATCGTCTATTCCAACCCTTTTCACAGATTGATTCCTCCTATACACGGCAAATGACAGGGAGTGGACTTGGTTTAGTGATTTCTCGCCGTCTGTGTGAACTGATGGGCGGGCAAATGTGGGTCATGAGTAATCGCAATGTTGCTGGATCCACCCCCAGCCAGTGGCACCCTCAGGCGAAGCCTTTCCAACTCCCAATCAAATCTGATGGTTCTGGGGGTTCAACCTTCTACTTCACCATTGCCTCTGAGCGACTGACAACGCGAACGCTGTCTGAAAATTCTCGACCCTTAGCCGGGAAACAGGTATTAGTGGTTGATGATAATGCAACCCATCGCCAAATTTTAAACTTACAACTACAGAGTTGGGGCATCCACTCAGAAGCCGTTGCGTCTGGGGCAGCTGCTTTAAATCGTTTGTCCCCAAATCATCGTTTTGATTTAGCCATTGTCGATATGGAAATGCCCGAAATGGATGGTTTGACCCTTGCCCACAAAATGAGTCAATTGCCTGGGAGTCAACAGCTGCCTTTATTCGTTTTAACTTCTCTGGGTAAGGGCGGTTCTCAGCTGAAAAAGACCATGGGGGCTAATTGTCTTGGGTGGTTGAATAAACCCGTGAAGCAGTCGCAATTGTATAACGTTCTGGTTAATCATTTTCTGGATCATATCCAACCGCTTTCTCCTGTCGAGTCTCTTGCCCTTGATCAAGACGAGCAACTGGCTAACCACTACCCTCTAAAAATTTTACTTGCGGAAGATAATGCTGTGAATCAGAAGGTTGCTTTGGAGATGTTGCAACGTCTGGGCTATCACGCTGATGTCGTAGCAAACGGTTTAGAGGCGTTAGAAGCCCTGCGTCAGCACACCTACGATGTCATTTTAATGGATGTACAGATGCCCGCACTAGATGGTATTTCTGCAACGCGGACAATCCGAGAAGAGCGTGGCGACTCCGATTCTCCTTGGATTATTGCCATGACAGCTAATGTGGTCGAAGAGGCGAAACAGACGGGCTGGGGGGCAGGTATGAATGAATATCTAACCAAACCTGTAAAGATAGAGCAGTTAATTGCCGTTTTGCAACAAGCTTATGAGCAAAGCAAGACGGCTCAATTATCAGCCCATGAGCGACCTCTAGCTACTGCCCTGATTGATAAACAAATATTGCACCATTTGGAAAAAATTATGGTTCATGGGGAAAGAATGTTGGAGTTGATTGATAGTTTTTTGGAAGAGGGGCAAGATTCAATCAGCGCGATCGCGCAAGCCTACCAAAACCAGGATCTTGAACAATTGCAACGGCAAGTTCATACCCTCAAAGGCACTAGCCTCAATCTCGGATTACCGAAACTCTCTCATGTCTGCCGAAAACTGGATCTTTACGGCAAAGTCGACCAACTTCCGCCAGAATCACTGATGGAAGAGCTCCAAAGCGTTTATCGCTCAACAGTTGCTGCACTGGTTGAACTCCGCAATCAGTATCTTTAACTTAGGAGTGGACGTAACTGGACTCGAACCAGTGACCTCTACGATGTCAACGTAGCGCTCTAACCAACTGAGCTATACGTCCGAATGCCATGCCAGTATAACACTCGTTTTAGATTTCTGCCAAGCCCAAATAAAATTAAGAAAAAAGCAAACTCAGCGCGATCGCGGATAGAGTCTGGTAGAATGACAAAAGTCAATCTAGGCAAGTGTAAGCGTCTTTGACTCAATCGACTACTGAACCCATCCAACTTGATACCCTAACCCAAGAACTGGCAGCGATCCAACAAACTGGTTCTAAACGAATTGCTATTCTTGGTTCTCGTCATGTTCCCATTACCCATCAACAACTCATTGAAATGATGAGTTATGCACTGGTTTTAGGCGGAAACCGCCTGGTGACCTCGGGAGCAACGGGAACAAATTCTGCTGTTATTAAAGGGGCAATGCGTGCCGATCCCAACCTCTTGACGGTCATTCTCCCCCAAAGTCTGCAACAGCAGCCGAAAGAATCCCAAGTTCAACTCGGCCAGGTCATTCATTTAGTGGAAAACCCTGAACAAGATGAACTGTCTCTTGGGGAAGCCAGTGCGTTATGCAATCGGGAAATCATTTCTCGCTGTCAGCAACTGATCTGTTTCGCTTTTCATGACAGCCAGACTCTGCTCAAAACCTGTGAAGAAGCAGAAGAAGACCGTAAATTAGTCACTTTATTTTATTTTGATTAAGTCATGGCAACTTCAACTCAGGCTGTACTCCTCTACTCTTTGGCAGGAGGGGCAATACTTATTTATTTGCCCTTTTTTGCCGTGGGTTGGGGACGGTTACAAATCGGCTACGATTATCATGCGCCTCGCGCGATGTTCGACAAACTGCCGCCCTATGCCCAACGAGCAACGTGGGCGCACCAAAATGCCTTTGAATCCTTTATCTTTTATGCCCCAGCCGCGATAATGGCTTATGTCACTGCTGTTGACTCGCCAGTGGCGTTTTGGGCAGCGATTGCCTATTTAGTGGGGCGTTCTTTTTATCCAATTTTTTATATTGCCAATATCGCCCCGGCGCGATCGTTCATGTTTGCTTTAGGCTCGCTCAGTAGCCTCATTTTATATGGACTGAGTATTTTAGAAATTAACGCTGCAATTTAAGTAAGGTGAGCGAGAAGTCCCCAATTTCAGCGTCAGCGAATTGGGGATGATAGCGA
>CAZAYV010000035.1:0-29431 GCA_964489465.1 uncultured Dactylococcopsis sp.
GCTCATGGCTCTATTCGCAGCTACGGGAAGGTGATCTCTCCCCACTCCCCCACCTCACGAAGTAGGTGGGGGTCATTGAAAACCTCTCATCTTTGACCTTCTTGTAGACCAATTGTGTTTAGTTTAGCAAGTGATGTTCGTAGGGTTATTGAAAAATGATCTGCACTTGCTGAAACAATTGGCAATTCACCAACGGTCAAGCTGGTGCTCAGTGTCGAAGTCTTCCTTAACCCCGAAAAGAAGGATTACCCCTCCCCAATTTAGCTGAATCGCTATAACATAGGAAGTGTGAACCATATGTACTTCCCTTTACAATCTTTACAAGAAGGTCACTGGTTTAAGCTGATTTGCGGTGCCAGTTATCAGCATCTCCCGGCAGTTAGACAGCTGAGTTTAGTCTATGCTTTAGCCGGTGCAGATTGTATTGATGTGGCTGCCGATTCAGCAGTAGTGGCAGCAGCAAAGAAAGGATTAGCCGTTGCAGAAACATTACAGGAGCGCGCGATCGCGCAAGGCTTTCTTACGCAAGGTCGTCCTTGGTTAATGGTCAGTCTTAATGATGGAGAAGACCCTCATTTTCGTAAAGCTACGTTTAATCCTAATTCGTGTCCCGCAGATTGTCATCGCCCTTGTGAAGCCGTTTGCCCGGCTGATGCCATTGATTTTTCCGGTGTCATTACTGATCGCTGTTATGGGTGTGGGCGTTGTTTACCGGTTTGTCCCTCGCAACTGATTACGACCCAATCCCATCAACTCTCTGCAAGTACAGTTGTTGAACAATTAAAGGAATTCAACATTGACGCGATCGAGATTCATACCCAAGCTGGACGAGAAAGGGAATTTCAACAATTGTGGGAGTCCCTGCAGCCAATTCTGCCTCAACTGAAACTTCTCGCCATTAGTTGTCCAGATGACCCCAAATTAATTGACTACTTAAAAGCACTCTATCAAATCATTTCTCCCTTACCTTGTCCTTTAATTTGGCAAACCGATGGCCGACCCATGAGTGGAGATTTAGGGATGGGAACGACGCGCGCCACGGTCAAGTTAGCACAGAAAGTTCTACACGCCAACTTACCAGGCTATGTGCAACTGGCAGGAGGAACCAATCAACATACCGTAACCAAACTCCATTCTGAAAAACTTCTCAATTCTCCCCCACATTCCTCTCAGTCTTACGTTGCAGGAATTGCCTATGGCAGCTTTGCTCGTTCTCAGTTAAGCTCATTTTTAGAGTCTCTAGAGCAGTTTTATGACCCCAATTCAGCACTTGGAAGCAATGGATCTTCCTTGCAATTAGAAAATCATCCTGAATTATTATGGCGGGCTGTCAGCCAAGCCGATACTTTAGTATCCCAACTGAAACGAAATCGACAGCAAGCAAAGACAAACCCACTTACCACGAGTGAATCGCGAACTGAATTAACCTGTTAAAAACGTTTATGGTGAGCCAAAATCAACGCCAATCGGATCAGCAAAATCAATTTTGTAATGATGCTGTAAACAATACGGAAAAGGAAAAACCTTTATTTCAACGGATGCAGGTGACTGATGACTTGGATGCGTTACTCGCCACCTTGCCGCCAGAAATTTCTAACCACTTGACCCATCACCAACAGCGCGGGGAACTGATTGAAGTGGTCATTGATCTGGGACGAAAGCCGGAAGCGCGCTTTGCCAATCATTGGGAATACCTGAGTGAGGCAACGGTCACTCGCGAAGATATTCAATTTTGCAGCGATCGCGTGGGGATGTTTAGTGGCGATAACCGAGCAGGAATTGAACGTACTCTACACCGCATCAGTGCTATGCGCAACCGCACTGGAGAAATTGTGGGTTTAACCTGTCGCATTGGACGGGCCGTTTATGGCACCATTGGCATGATTCGTGATTTAGTGGAGACCGGTCGGTCTATTTTGATGCTCGGTCGTCCTGGGGTGGGTAAAACCACAGCACTGCGGGAAATTGCGCGGGTGTTGGCGGATGATTTAAATAAGCGAGTGGTGATTATTGACACTTCTAATGAAATTGCAGGTGATGGCGATATCCCTCATCCTTCCATTGGACGGGCACGACGGATGCAAGTGGCAAGCCCCGAATTACAGCATCAGGTGATGATTGAGGCTGTAGAAAATCATATGCCGGAAGTGATTGTCATTGATGAAATTGGCACGGAATTAGAAGCCTTGGCTGCCCGTACCATTGCCGAACGGGGGGTGCAGTTAGTCGGTACTGCCCACGGCAACCAACTGGATAATTTAATTAAAAATCCCACCCTCTCCGATTTAATTGGCGGCATTCAAGCGGTAACGCTAGGGGATGAAGAAGCACGACGCCGCGGTTCACAAAAAACGGTCTTAGAACGGAAAGCCCTTCCCACCTTTGAGATTGCGGTGGAGATGCTCGAAAGACGACGTTGGGTAGTTCATCAAGACGTGTCAGTTACCATTGATCAACTCTTACGCGGACATGATCCGGTAACGGAAGTCCGATCTGCCAATGAACAGGGGGAAGTGGAAATTTCCACCCAAGGGGCTCAACCACCAGCAATGAATGGGAAAAATCGCTTGCAAAATCCGGTTTTGCCCCGTCCCACAGGATGGCGTGCTTCAGGACAAATGACCCCCGTTGATCCGTCGCCACCGCACAATCCGGAATTTGAGCAGATGTTAGATCAATCTTGGCAGCAACCGGAAGGACCAACGGAAAAAGTCCGTACCCCCGGTCCAAATGGGGAAGATTGGCCCGTTTATGTCTATCCCTATGGCATTAGTCGTAACTTGTTGGATCAGGTCCTGGAATTATCAAAATTACCCGTCGTACTGACCAAAGATATTGATTCAGCGGATGCGGTGATGGCGCTGCGATCGCAGGTGAAAAATCATTCCAAGTTGCGTCAGATGGCAAAAACGAAAGAAGTCCCGATTCACGTGGTCAAATCCAATACCTTACCGCAAATTAGCCGGACGCTGCAACGTTTACTGGATCTTGACCCCACCACATCCGAAGGAATGGATTTGCGGATGTTTAGCGAAAGTAGCAATCAAGACGAGATTGAAGCGCTAGAAGAAGCACGGTTAGCGGTGGAACAAATTGTCATTCCCAAAGGACAGCCAGTAGAATTGCTCCCGCGTCCGGCGAAAGTACGGCGGATGCAGCATGAACTTGCCGAACATTATCGCTTAAAGTCCAACAGTTTCGGGGAAGAACCCAATCGACGTTTACGGATTTATCCGGCCTAGTTGTCAAGTTATGCACAAGCGGGCACTGATTAAAATGACTGTCATTGCTATTTTCACGAACAGTCTGATTTGGACTGTTGCAATAACAGTTTCTTTTTTTAACGCCGTGAGTGCTGAAAGTGTTCCCTCCCAAGCCTCACTTCCTCCTTTACAATCTCATCCCCTGCCCTCTTCTCTTGCACAATGGCAAACTGCTTCTGAAGTGGGGGATTATTTTTCAGCGGTTGAAGAGAGTCCGTTGGGTTATTTGATTTGGTCTGAGTTTCCTGTGAAAGTCTATCTTGATTTAGGGAGTGCTTCTCCAAGCGATCAACGGTTGCAAGAGTGGGTCAATGCGGTAAAAACAGCCATTGGGGAATGGAATGAATATTTACCTTTAGAAAGGGTAGATGATCGCGCTGAAGCTGATATTATTATTGCGCGATCGCGCCCTCCCCTCAATACTACTCCTAACCCCGAAACCGGATTAATGGAGTTTTCTCGCGCTCGTAATGCTCGCACCCGTTATGAGTTTGATTTAGCAGGGAAACAATTAATTCACCACATGAATATCGAAATCAGCCCCCACCAAAGCCAAGCCCATACCCTAGCGACAGCACGTCATGAAATCGGTCATGCTTTAGGGATTTGGGGACATAGTCCGCATCCTGATGATGCGTTATATTTCTCACAAGTGCGACAATCCCCTTCGATTTCGCCTCGGGATATAAATACCCTGAAAAAGATTTATCAACAGCCTACTCGCTTAGGGTGGAAGATTGTTTATTCCCAAACTTAAGGGATGACAAAAAAGCGACAACGCAGACTGGACTAGATCGCCTCTGGCAATTATGAAGAAGTGTGTGCGCTTGCCCTGGGATAAAGATTGGGTTGAGTGTTCTGATTACTGCATAGCAGCTTGTTCTTGATACATTTGCCGTAAAACTAAGCCTGGATCGATATATTCTCCCGCATACTTTAAGCCCCAATGCAAATGGGGGCCAGTTGTGCGTCCCGTCATTCCCACGCGCCCAATTCGAGTTCCTGTAGCGATGTATTGACCTTGTCTTAAACGAATTCCCCCTTCTCGATCAATGAAAACTAAACCGGCACTTGTTTTTTGCACCCGACCTTTGAGATGACAATAGATGTGTTCCCACTGTCCTGATTGAATGACAACCATTGTTCCGCAAGCTGTATGATCAGAGAGTTGAGTAATTTTTCCACCCCACCAGTTGCGGATGTAACTGCCCATTGGTGCGGCTAAGTCCAGTCCACGATGAAACTGTGTTTCTCCGGTTATTGGGGATTGGCGATAGCCAAAAGGAGAAGTATAGGTTTGAAAATTTTCGACGGGGAAAGATGCATTGAGCCATTGTCCGGTTTGTTGTGTATTGCGAGCAATATTTTGAGCATTGACAGACCATTGGATTAGGACGGCAAAAATGCTCATCACACTCAACCCGGTCATCCCTAATAATAGTGATTTGAATTTTAGGGGTTGTTGCCAAAATGGCTGGGTAGTTGGATTGAATCCGCTTTGATTCACACTTGCATAATTTTTCACGATACCCCGCACTTTTCAATCGCTAAAAAGTATGCTCATAAATTGGCATTTTTTCGTGATTTTGTCAACATATTTTTAGTGTAATCTGGTCTGTCTCGAAATAAAGATACAAAAGTTTACAATAGAAGCAGTATTTTCTCATCATTGCCATGTCAAACTCAGTCATTGTTATCGGTGCAGGAATTGGTGGACTAACTGCAGGAGCATTACTGGCTAAACGCGGTTATTCTGTCACTGTCTATGATCAGGCGTATGTTGCTGGAGGATGTGCTTCTACATTTAAACGTCATGGTTTTACATTTGATGTCGGTGCCACTCAAGTCGCCGGCTTAGAAAAAGGGGGAATTCATGAACAAATCTTTACAGAATTAGGGATTGAGGTTCCTCCAGCAACCCCTTGCGATCCTGCCTGTGCCGTTTATCTTCCTGGCGAAACTACTCCCATTAATATTTGGCGCAACCCCACCCAATGGCGCGAAGAGCGAAGACGGCAATTTCCGAGGAGCGAACGATTTTGGCAACTGATGGAAATTTTATTTGCAGCCAGTTGGCGCTTTCAAGCACGGGAGCCGGTACTTCCCCCTCGGAATCTCTGGGATCTTTGGCAACTTATTTCTGCAGTCCGTCCTGATACTTTGATTACCCTACCATTTACTGTACTGACTGTTGGTAATCTGTTACGTGCTTTGGGACTGGATGATGACAAGCGGTTACGGACCTTTCTGGATCTGCAATTAAAGCTCTATTCCCAAGTGAACGCAGATGAAACCGCTTTATTGTACGCGGCAACTGCCTTAGGGGTTTCCCAAGCTCCGCAAGGGTTATGGCATTTAAAAGGGAGTATGCAGGCTTTAAGTACGCGCTTAGTGAAGGGCTTAAGAAAACAGGGCGGTAAAATACGACTCCGCCATTCTGTAAAAAGGGTTCATTGTCAACAAGGAAAGATGACTGGCGTAACGGTTTGCAATGATCGAACCGGGGCAGTGTGGCGAGAAGAAGCAGATGCGGTGGTGGCAAATGTAACCGTACAAAATTTTTTAAAGTTATTAGCTGACCCTGATAATTCCTTTGGTGCCTCTGACCTGTTTTTACGAGGGTATCAAAGACGAGTGGAAAACTTACCAGCTGCTAATGGTGCGTTTGTGCTTTATTTAGGTGTAGATCGGCGTGCTATTCCTCAAAATTGTCCGCCTCATCTTCAGTTTCTCTATAATGACCAGGGCGCGATCGGTGAAAAAAATTCCTTATTTGTTTCCGTTAGTCAGCCTGGAGATGGACGGGCGCCAGAAGGTAAAGCAACTCTTACTGCCTCTTCCTTTACAGATGTTACTCAATGGTGGACCGCTACTGCTGAGGAGTACGAAGCATTGAAGCAAGATTATGTTGAAACAGCGATCCAACGCCTTAGTCAATATTTTTACCTTACGCCAGAAACAATGATTCACCAAGAAGCGGCAACGCCGAGAACATTTGCGCGTTTCACTGCTCGGGAAGCGGGATATGTAGGAGGATTAGGACAACGGCTCTCAACGTTTGGTCCGTTTGGATTTGCCAATCGGACACCTGTGGAAAATCTCTGGTTAGTAGGCGACTGTACACATCCGGGAGAAGGTACGGCTGGTGTGAGCTATTCGGCATTGACAACAGTCCGCCAAATTGAGGCAAAGCAGCGGTGATTGAGCTGACTTCAAATCACCTTTGCTCTGCTAAAAGAGATCTGCTTAGCTCATTGCTGTCGGGCTCCGATCATAACTTTGGCTAAAGCGATTGGGTGTCATCCCTTGAACTTGGCTGTGATAGCGGGTAACGTCAGCTTCTAAGCCAATTTCTCCCACTGCCCTGAGCAACATGGATTGTTCGCGGTTACGAATTAAGCAGTGGTGACGACTCATCAGAGCGCGAGCTTTTTGTTGAACAGACATGATGAAACCTCCCTAACTCTTTACTTTAATCTTAAATTTTTTTCTGTATCTAAAGTTACAATTTTCCAAAATCGTCACAATTTGTTGGAAAGAGGGAGGCAGAAGATCGGGTTGATGTCTCCGAAGTCATCTTTGTGTTGCTGATAAAAATAATGCAGTGATATTGGCATCAGGTTGCTGAGGCCTGGTTTTGGGCGCTCGCGCGCTGAGTCCTGTTTAACAGAGAGCCTTTGCTATACTGTGTTCACGATTATGAATGCAATTAGCAAAGCGTATGGTGATTAACATTCGTGGGGTTGACCATTATTATGAATGGGTGTGTCAGCCTCATCAAAACGAAAAGAAACCAGTACTCGTTTTTATACACGGTTGGGGCGGTTCAGGGCGCTATTGGAAAAGTACAGCCACTGCACTTAGCGATCAGTTTGACTGTTTACTCTATGACATCAGAGGCTTTGGGCGTTCTCGCTTACCGGAAAAAAGCCCACTCTCTTTTGATATGGAGGAATATGCTGAAGATTTAGCCTTGCTCTTAGACCAATTAAATTTAGACCAAGTTTATCTCAACGCTCATTCGATGGGAGCATCTCTAGCAACGCTTTTTATCGCGCGTTATCCCGAAAAAGTGAAGCGGGCAATTTTAACCTGTAGTGGCATTTTTACTTACAATCCCATTACTTTTAATCTCTTCCATCTCGCTGGCACTTATGTCGTGAAACTGCGTTTTGATTGGTTATCCAAAATTCCGACTATGGATCGGTTGTTCATGGCCCGATTTCTCCATCGTCCTATTCCGGAAGAAGAAAGAAAAGCGTTTTTAGAAGATTATGTCTTAGCCGATGAAGCCGCAGCAGCAGGAACAATCTACACTGCCGTGAGTAAACACGCTGCAACAGTCATGCCAGACGCTTTTGCCAAGATTTCGGTGCCAACGCTACTGGTGGCAGGGGAAAAAGATATTATTATTCCTACCCGCTTAGCCCTGAAAGCAGCCAGTTTAAATGCTGATTGTATTGAGTATTTTGAGTTACCCAAAACAGCTCATTTCCCGATGCTAGAAGATGCGCCTCACTATTTAGAAAAAGTGCGAGATTTTTTAAAGCTAGAAGTTGCCAGTGTCGAAAAATAGATTGAATCCCTGATCGGCTTTTTTTAGATCTCGGCAGTTGCGCTAACCCCTTGATTGCAAAACAATTAGGAATCCGTTATGATGTTGCCTGTTTTGTCGACTCAGCAGAGGCTTGGGCATCAATGAGGCAACATTTAAAGTGTATTCTTTGTTCGTACACTGTTACGTCAGATGCTGTCATCGCTCAAAAAGTGCGCTGTAATGTTAGACAGTTTCAAGAGCAAGAATTTACAGTCTGGCGTTGCCCCAACTGTCAATCGTTACATTCTCAAGAGATTATTGATTTAGCCAACTATTATGCCAATTATCCCCTAAAAAAACAGCCCCTTGATTATTTCCGCAAACGTATCTGTCAAAACCGTTTAAACTTGCTCATTCAACAGGGATTTCAGAAACAGCATTCTCTGCTCGATTATGGTTGTAACCAAGGCTTATTTATTGATTTTCTCTGGCAAAAAGGTTACATCAATGCAATTGGTTATGATCCCTATATTGAAGAATATTCTGATCCTAGTCTTCTCAAAAAGCAGTATGATTACATTACTTGTCAGGATGTAATTGAGCATACCGAAGATCCTCATCAATGCTTTTCCCAATTAGTGAAAGGTCTGACTGAAAGAGGAACTTTAATTTTAGGGACGCCGACGGCTGAAGCGATTAATTTAGAAAAAAGTAACGCCTTTTTACTACATTTACATCAGCCTTATCATCGTCATATTCTATCAGAAAAAGTACTTTTTAATTTGGGAAAAAGATGGCAACTGAAACCTGTTTATATTTCACGAAGATGGGTAAATGATAGTTTATATCCTTTTGTCAATACTCGTTTATCTTGGGGATATGCCCGAGCGCTAGATAACAATATTGATGTTTTTTGTGAACCAATTCAACTACAAACTTTATTAACTTCTCCTCAACTTTGGTTTTATGCGTTCTTGGGTTACTTTTTCCCGCTTTTAGGCAATGTAATTATTGTCTTCAAAGTTGATCATACTCTGAAATAAAAGGAAACATAAAGAAGTGGTAAATAATCACTTTCTGCTTTCGTCATTCTGTTATCTTAGGTGATGTAATGTAGATAACAGTTTCTTCTCATGTCTGACTTAATCACACCAGTAGAGAAGTTTCCCGCAACTGTCCTGGAATTGGACAATGGTCTAACGGTGATTCATCAACAACTAAGCGCTACACCCGTTGTGGTGACTGATGTTTGGGTCAATGCTGGGGCAAGACGCGAACCCTGGTGGGGAACGGCTCATTTTTTAGAACATTTGATTTTTAAAGGTACAAAGCGGATTCCCCCAGGCTGGTTTGATTATGTGATTGAAAATTGTGGTGGGATTGCTAATGCCGAAACGAGTTACGATTATGCCCATTTTTTCTTGACTACCGCTGGCAGTTATTGGCATCAAACCTTGCCCTATTTGGCAGAGTTATTGTTACAGGCAGAAATTCCCGAGGAAGAGTTTCTTTGCGAACGCGGGGTCGTCTTGGAAGAAATTCGGGAAACCGAAGATGACCCCGATTGCTTTGCCTTCCAAGCCTTGTGTGAAAGTTTATATGACCAACATCCCTACGGACGTTCGATTTTAGGGACAGAAGAGGCATTATTAGCGCGATCACCGAATCAAATGCGCTGTTTTCACCGGACGTATTACCAACCGCATAATATGACAGTGGTTGTGGTTGGAGATGTTGATCAAGAGACGGCTTTAGCCGGAATTGAGTCGGCATTTCATCCCTTTAGTGTTCCTTCAGAGTGTCCGCCTTTTGAAATTGCAGCGCAACCGCAATTAACGACGCCTCAGCGACGGGAAATTCGGCTACCACGCTTGGAAATTGCCCGTTTAATTATGGGTTGGCGTTGTGTTGGGATTGAGCGCTGGCAAGATGCTGTGGGTTTAGATTTACTGTCTGTTTTACTGGCGCAAGGCAGTGCATCGCGTTTAGTTCGAGAATTAAGAGAAGAGAAACAGTTGGTGCATGAAATTGGCAGTGGTTTTTCTCTACAACAAGATTCGAGTTTGTTTACGATTAATGCTTGGTTAGCCCCACAACATTTGGAAATTGTAGAAGCAATGTTGCGCGATCGCGTTTTAGAAGTACAAACTCAGCCAATTACCGAAAAAGAACTCAACCGCGCTAAACGGTTACTCTGTAATGACTACACTTTCTCTACCGAAACCCCCGGACAACTGGCTGGCTTATATGGCTATTACAGCACTCTTGCGCAAGTCGAACTCTCGCTCACTTATCCCCAGCGCGTCCAACAGCTACAACCGAAAGAATTGCAGCAGTTGGCAAAAACTTACTTATCTCCCGAGCGATATGCACTGACGGTGATGAAACCGTTTTAGTAGTGTAGGGAATGAGAGGGAGGAGTTTCTAGATGATGATGCGTTTCCCCTTCTTCAGTTTCAATTTCACTGGGAAGCTGCAGTTGACCGCTTTCTGCTAAGTCGGTAAACTGACCAATCCGGCGGAATTTTTGGTAGCGTTGTTCCCGTCGCTGCTGGGAAGACAGTTGCATTAGTTCATCCAAATTGCTAATTAAGGCTTCTTTGAGTAAGTTCGCAGCACCAATGGGATCGGCATGGGCGCCTCGAACCGGTTCCGATAAAATTTGATCCAAAATTCCCAGTTCTTTCAAATCCCAAGAGGTAATTTTCAGGGCTTCACACGCTTGTTCGGACTTACCAGAGTCTTTCCAAAGAATCGCAGCACAAGCTTCAGGGGTGGCAACGGTATAAACGGCGTGTTCGAGCATCAGAATCCGATCACCGACGCCAATTCCAAGTGCTCCGCCGGATCCGCCTTCCCCAATTACGGTACAGAGAATCGGGACATCCAGGCTAAACATCTCTCGTAAATTGTACGCGATCGCTTCCCCTTGTCCTTTTTTTTCGGCTTCGACGCCTGCCCAAGCCCCAGGCGTATCAATAAAGGTACAAATCGGCATCCCAAAGCGGTTGGCGTGTTCCATCAGGCGCATCGCTTTGCGATAGCCACTCGGAGATGCCATACCAAAATTACGGGCCACATTGTCTTTGGTGTCGCGTCCTTTTTGATGCCCCAACATCATCACCGGTCGACCGTTAAGACGTGCAATGCCACCGACTAAAGCAGGATCATCATTACCGGCGCGATCGCCGTGTAATTCAAACCATTCATCGCTCATCGCTTGAATATAGTCGAGGGTACTGGGGCGACGAGGATGACGGGCTAATTGTAACCGTTGAGCCGGAGTCAAAGTACTAAAAATCTCCTTGCGCAGTTGCACCGCTTTTTCTTCGAGATGTTTAATTTGATCGGAAACATCCACCTGATTATTTTCGGCTAGTTCACGAATTTGTTCAATCCGGGATTCTAATTCCGATAGGGGTTTTTCAAATTCAAGGAGGAATGTTTTTCGGTTTGATTTTGACATAGAAGAGTTGCTAATGGTCGAGCAGGGAACGACTAATTTTCAAAGACAGGGGGAAGGGAATTTTTATTGGGATTGGGCACTCATCGCTTCCGTCAGCAAGAGGGGTCGAAAACCATGTTTTTGGGAAACTTCACCAATCTGCTCCATTTTTGCCACACTAACTTGGTTCCGTCCCCAGGAGAAATTAGTGTACCATTTTTCAAACTCCAGTAACATCGCCTCAGCAAAACAAGCAAATAACTGGCGATTCGGTTCATCCATTTCGACGATTTGCATAATGTTCCATTGGATATCCAATGAATGTTCGACAATTCCGCCTTTGAGGACAAAGACATCTGGATGTTGAACCCGGCTATCAAAGTTTTTTGGATAACCGCCATCAATAATTAGAGAAGGTTTTTTAAGCGTCTCAGGACCAATTTCGACGCCTTTGGGCAAGCTAGCCACCCAAACCACAATATCTGCTTCGGCTAGTGCCTCTTCCATGGGGAGGATCTTACCCCGTCCTAATTCCAATTGCAGGGCATTGAGGCGTTCTTGGTTACGCGCCACCAACAGTAAATCTTGAACCGATGTCTTTTCGTTAAGCCAGCGACAGACCCCACTGCCAATATCACCAGTTGCACCACATACCGCAACTGTACTTTGCGATAAATTAAACCCCAATTGCTGCGCAACAATTTCAACTTGGCGACAAATGACATAGGCAGTATGGGTATTGCCGGTTGTAAATCGAGTAAAATCAAGTTCGACATTACGAACTTGACGGTTATTTTGAAGATTGAAATTTTCAAAAATGATTGAAGAGAAACCGCCAAGTGCTGTGATATCAATATTGGCTTTCTGTGCTTGCGCCATTGCGTTTAAGACTTTACGCATAGCCGCCTTAATCCGACGCTGGGTCAGCATTTCTGGCAGAAAACAAGATTCAATATACTTTCCTTGAATCGTTTGCCCGGTTAAACTAGTAACTTGAATATCATCAACAATTTGGGGAGGAGCTGCACACCAAAAGTCTAAGCCTTGTTCATGATATTCAGGATAGCCAAGTTGCTCAGCAACTTTTTGGGCGTGTTCGAGATTGTTCAAGTGACCGATCAAACCAAACATGAATTTTCGCTGTCAACCTGCGAATCAGGTCGTTGTAGGTAAATAAAGTGATGAAGCAAGTTTTTTAACTTGCTCTTTTCAATCTTAAGACCTTTACCTCGTTTAGAAAAGATCTCAGTGGGCTGAGTGAGAAAAAAATCCCCGCCATATCCGGGCGAGGACACTCGACTCAACTAAAATCCAGTTAAAATTTAATAATGGAACTTAGCCTTCTCGGAGTCCATAAGCAGACATCCGCATGATTTCACGGGTATTAAACCCAATGTTGTTTAACGCTTCACCATAAGCAATCATAAAGTCTTCGACTAAAGCGTCTTTTTCCATCCCCAAGACATTAGCATCTGCGGTTACTTGGTTGAGCATTTTCCAGACAAGGGGAAGATTTTGACGGTTGGCTTCTTGTAATTCTTCTTTTGCGCTTTCAAAATTAGCTTTTAACCACTCTTCTCCATAATTCAAGTGTGTATACTCATCTTTAACCACACCTTCCGTAATTTTCCGCGCAAAGGGGTCTGCAACGGGAATATAAATGTTATAGGCGGAAATGGCAAAGCACTCAATAATTAAGGATTGAATGAGTAAGCAAGTAACGATTTTCCCTTCTGCCAGGGCATCTTGGAAGTTTTGATGTAAGGGTGCGAAAAATTCTTGGGCAAACTCCATATCAGGAGTGACATTTAAGTTGTTGCCACAGGCTTGAAACCCTTTTTTGTGTCGCCCTTCCATTTTAGAAAGCCGAGTCAGTTCCTCCTTGCTATCGGGTAACAATTGAATTAAGTGTAAATAATTATCTTTCGCTTCTTGTTCCCCTTCGATTACGATCGCGTTAATTCGGCTATAAGCATCTTTATAAGTTTCGCTGTTGTAATCTAAAGTTGGGGTAACTGCAACATCTTGCATAAGTATATGATCTCCTATGGCTTCCTTATCACCAATAATATATACAGCTTAGGCATTTTCGCCAAAATCTGATTGTGAATCGCCTTGAATCTTTCTATAGAAACGATTAACTCACTCTTATCTTAACGTTTAGTTATTGATTATTCGTCATCAGTCATTGGTTCGGGTTTTGAATCTATCTTAATGTTACGAAAGGACTCCCACTATAGCGACGATAGGAGCTTAGTGAGAGAGGTTCAAAACCTTGACTTCTTTATTGCCCATCACTTGGAGTGTTGATTCCTTATGACAAACCGCTTGCGCTTCCTCTTGCTAATCTTCGGCAGCATCATTATCTTATCCCCTCTCGCTATTATCTTCCTTACTTCTTTATCCCCAACTGGCACTGCCGCAACACTGAATTTTAACCTCTCTTCCTTAACTTTCAAAAATTATGGGGAAGCATGGCAACGCGGAGATTTTCTCCTTGCCTTTGGCAATTCCACTTTTGTTGCTTTGAGTGTCACTGCCCTGCAATTACTTACGGCTTCTCTCGCTGGCTATGCCCTAGCCCGGTTACAATTCCGCGGTCGTCGGACATTATTATTAGTGATTTTAGCTACTCTTGTCATCCCATTTCAGTTACTCGTTATTCCCATTTTTTTAGTGCTGAAATGGGGCAGTTTAATTAATACTTATGGTGCGCTCATTTTACCCACAGCAGTGAACGGATTTAGCATCTTTTTAATGCGTCAATATTTTATTACCATTCCGGTAGAATTAGAAGAAGCAGCAGCCCTAGATGGGGCAAATCGTTGGCAGATTCTCATGGAAATCATGCTTCCGCTTGCTCGTCCTGCCTTGGTAACCGTGTTTCTGTTTACTTTTATTGGGGAGTGGAATGATTTATTTAAACCGTTAGTCTTTACCACTCGCCCAGAATTAACTACCGTTCAATTGGCACTAGCCCAATTTCAAGAACAATTTACCAGTAATTGGTCTTTATTAATGGCTGCCGTTATCATTGCCACCGTACCAGTCGTCATTTTATTTTTAATTGGACAACGGCAGTTTATTCAGGGAATTAGCAGTACGGGCATTAAAAGCTAGCGCTAATCAAAACAGACACTGTGATCTTGATGTCTGTATTTTCAATTTTTCAAAAGAATATTTGAGGTTAGAAGTTCGTACTTGATGATTTTGAGGCGCGATCGCGCTCAGTTTCCAGCCCTGTATCAAGAAGGTCGAAGGTTCGGAGTAGGAACTTTTGGCTGCTAGACTAAAAAGGTCAGAGCAATTACACTCCCGTAATTTAACGATAAGGCAGCAGCAGCATTCCCTTGATTCATGGCAATTTCCACCCAACCATGACTGCCAACGAGAGCAAGTAACTGTTGCGGTGGAAAGCTACTGTAGGTTTTAGCACTAGGAATTTGTTGTTGGTTGAGTGTAACCCACCATTGTTTTCCTTGTACAGCTGTCGCTGGAATATTCGTAATTAAGTTGCCAAAATAGTCGATATATTGAATTGACCCAAGGATTTGATTACCCTTTATTTCTGGGTCTGGAAAAGAATAATCGGTGAGTTGATCCAGGGGGATCGGTTCTCCCAGTTCTTCTAAGGGAACGCCGCGAGTTAAATGTGCCCCGACAGGGGCAAAAATATCTCGTCCGTGAAAAGTATGACTTACTGCTTCAACCCGCCAATATTGGGGATTGGTTAAAGCAACTGCCTTTTCTACACGAAATTGCCGGATCACCCCACTGAATAAGCCATTATCCGGACCAACCAAATAACCTTCTGAAAACGCGATCGCGCAGCCTTTGCGTTCACTGCCGACTCCCGGATCAACTACTGCGACATGAACTGTATTCTTTGGGAAATACGGCACCGCATTCATTAAACAAAAACGTCCTGCAGCAAGATTTTGCGGTGGAATTTGATGGGTGAGATCAATGACCTTCAAATCAGGATTAAGATTGGCAATTACACCCTTCATTACCCCAACATAAACATCTTCTAACCCAAAATCAGTTGTCAGCGTCAACATTATTTCTAATCAATAGACCTCTTGCAGGAAGGGCTGTTAACTCCCTAATGGCAATTCTAGGAATCGTTAGACTTAACACGATGTATCCAATCAATTGGAACGTTTCTGAAAGTACCGTTTCATTCATGGTACTCGATTATAGGCAACCACAGACAAGGCTAGAACTTCTCCTCGCCAGTGATTGTGTTGATGAGGAGAAAGTTCTAAAATCAGGAAACTGTGTTAATCATTGAAACCATTACTATCGCGATCGCGCAGGTCTTGCAATTGATACTTGACTGCATTAACATAACCTGGATCATCAAGCGCAGCGGGAGACAGTCGTCCTTGATCAATTGCCGTTTGCACCAAATCTTCTGCTTCAATTTGACCGCTTTCATAAGCCGTCACTAAACCATTAAAACCGGGAACTCCTTGTTCGGAAAAATGACCACTGTAGGCGCGATGGACTAAATTAAACGGTTTAATATCTCCATTGACTGAAGCATTTGCCGAATTAACAGCGACTTCTCCGGCAGAGGCAGCAGTAGAAGTTGTTGCTAATAAAATTGTGAATAGGGTACCTGTGAAAAAGCGTTTCATTATCTTTCCCTCCAATTCAATTTTTGGATTTCTAGGGAGGGAAGAGAGAGGGATCAATCGAAACTTGATCCCTCAGGAGTTGAATTTGCCTATATCTTCCTTCCCTTAATTATTATCCTCACTCGTTTTTCTAAGTAGAAACTGAGTTTTGGATAATAGAAACATTAATTTTTTTGTCTCCAACTGAACCAAGGAAATAGAGATCAAAAAAAAGTACGCTTTAACAACAGCCATCCCCTTGATAATGCCAAGTTGATGCAGTGACAACAATGGTCTCTGGAAACTGTTGGGCAAGTGGATGGGCAGTTTTGTCACAAACCACCAAGGGAACCCCTTTTTGAAAAGTGTGTCCTTTCCCGTCATCCCAAGTTTCTTCTCAACCCCGATAAAAAGTTGACCTTTCAGGTTCTTCTCAGGAGAAGTTGCTAAGCTCAATTCAGGTAATAGGTTAAGAAACTGATCTGATGAACAGCACCAATACTTCCTTCTCTATAATGGCTGCTCAAGAAGCTTTAGAAGAGTCTGTAATTGATTATCAAGGGCTTCCCGTGGGAATTGTTGCTGCCTGTGATGCCAAAGAAGAGGCGCTGAACTACGATCAGTGCTTTACGCGGGACTTTGCCGTGGCGGCCCTCGCCTTTCTCATGCAGGGAAAAACAGAAATTGTCCGCAACTTTTTGACCCAGATGGTTGAGTTGCAAAACTGTCGCAAGCAAATGGACTGTTTCCAGCCTGGTCAAGGGTTAATGCCAGCGAGTTTTAAAGTTGAGGGAGAGAAAATTATTCCTGACTTTGGAGAAAGCGCGATCGCGCGGGTTGCCCCGGTCGATTCTTGCTTTTGGTGGTTATTAATTCTCCGTGCCTATGTTAAAGCCACTGATGATTGGAGGCTTGTCCAGCAACCAGCGTTTCAAAACGCAATCCGTCTCATTTTAGATCTCTATCTCACCGCCCGCTTTGAAATGTTGCCCACCATGTTGGTGCCTGATGGGTCATTTACCATTGATCGGCGGATGGGCGTTTATGGACATCCCTTGGATATTCAAGCCTTATTTTACATGGCATTGCGCTCCGCAGAAGAATTACTACCAGCCTCTCCCGATAATGATCCTTGCCTGGAAGCAGCGCGCGACCGCGTGAATCATTTGACTTATCATATTCGCCAATACTACTGGCTAAATTTATCTCGCCTCAATGAGATTCATCGCTATGAGGTGGAAGAATATGGTGAAAGTGCGATTAACAAGTTCAATATCTATCCCGATACCATTCCCGATTGGTTAATTGCATGGTTACCCGAAACCGGCGGTTACTTTGTGGGAAATTTGGGACCAGGGCGCATTGATTATCGCTTTTTCAGCCAAGGCAACTTAATGGCGATTGTCACCTCCCTCGCCAATGAAAACCAGTCGCAAAGGATTATGGATTTATTAGAACAACGCTGGTCAGATTTAGTGGGACAAATGCCGATGAAACTTTGTTTTCCTGCCCTAGAAGGTCAAGATTGGCGCACCCTCACCGGATCTGATCCCAAGAATGTGCCTTGGTCCTATCACAATGGAGGCAGTTGGCCCTTTCTCCTCTGGCTATTAGCCGCAGCAGCTCAAAAAACTGGACGGACTCACCTAGCAACGCAAGCCTTTGATCTTGCCCGACAACGGTTACCTAATGACCAATGGCCGGAATATTACGACAGTCGTCAGGGTCGCTTAATTGGCAGACAAGCAAGAAAGTTTCAAACTTGGACAATTGCCGGATTCTTAAGTGCAGAAAGTCTTCTGGAAAATCCCAAGCATTTACAGTTAGTCACTCATGATACTCCCATTTATGAACAAGCCTGTCACCAGAGCGACCAAACGAGTGGATGATCTGCCATTGCTCTCGCGCTACCCAAACCAATAGCAGTTTAAAAATTGTGATTAACCCTTGTCTCTAACATCACACTGTCTTCTTGGTAATACTGTTTTCTTTGGTAGGAACGATAATAATTAATCATTCCCCCTGCAAAGAAAAGAATACTGCCAAAAATATATTCCCAACCCACATAGGCAAATAACACCCTGTTGTCTTCGAGATTTAATGCTTCTGATAAGTAAGGCATTGAAGCAATCAAGAAAAGTGTTGAACCAATTGCAAAACTAATTGCAGTGGCATTTAAGAGTTGTAGCTTCACAAATGACCCTTCTTTAACAATTTGAATAACATTTAAACAAGCGCCAATCAAAAAGAATAAACTACCAATCGTAAAACACCAGCCACCGGTAACAATTGCGTCAATTTGTGATAAAAATAAGAGACTCCCGACCGTGAAAAGAATGGTTCCGGCTACATAAACATTAGCAACGATAAATTCCAGCCAGTTCCAAATTGTCCGTTGTTTTTGACGGCGTAAATAGGCGCTAGATTCTAATAAATCTTGACCGGTTACTACCAGATAAACAAGAGAACCACCGAAAAATATCCAAGCACCAATATCAGAAAGGCTATCATATCGAGGCAGAAAAAATATACTCCCGGCAATAAAGGTTAATCCGCCAACAATATATAAAATGGCATTAATCGATTCCCAATCCAAGTAATGATTTCCATTTTTATCGGTTGCAATTGGGTTGTAGAGGCGGGGGCGATTGGTAAACAGATGGGGCATTGCAACTCTCGATTCTATTCAAGCGGCAACTGATAAAATAACTTTTTGATCAATAATAACTCACCTCAATTGCTATTGTTTATCCTGAGAGATCCGTAGGTTAATTAATTTTTAATCTGAATATTTCAGAGTAGCTAATCGCTAATCTTGGCAGATTCTTTGCTTTTGAGTGTCATCCAACTAACGGCGTAAATATAAGCAGTTGTCTCTCAAAAAAGAGAAATGGGCTTGTTATTGGCTGGCTCGATCGCAATTGGTTTGATTGGTCATCAACTTCCAGACCTGGGGAGGAACTCCAGACATTAGTACTTGGGGGCTTAGTCCTGTGGCGCGCGATCGCGCCGGCTCACTTTAAGAAAACATGGGAAGCGACTGGAATACCAGAACTAATTGACAATAATTAAGAAAATCATTCTATTCTGGGCAGACATAAATCACAGCCTACAGTCCTACCAAGTGCAGCCGAAACCTAAATTGCTGCAACTAAAATATTAAGAATTTCTTTCCCCAGAACGATTAAATTTAGGCATCAAACTGACAAGATTGAGGGATTCAATCGGCAAGCATTAATTAAATATGACTAAAACCGCGCCCCAGGTAGATTTAGAAGCAGCTACTTCTTTGGACACAAATGAAGTTCTGCAACGTCTATCAGTAGATTCAGAGCGAGGATTAGATCACGCTACAGTTAAGCAAAGACGACAAAAGTATGGGAAAAATCGCCTCCAGGAATTTAAGCGTCGCAGTGCTTGGCAGATTTTCATCGCTCAGTTTAAAAGCCCGATTATTGCCCTGCTCGCAGTAGCAGCGATTCTCTCTTTGGCGTTTCAGAAATGGATTGAAGGAGTAGCGATTATCATTGCTATTTTGCTCAATACAGTAATTGGTTTCTTTACCGAAATTAAAGCAGTGCGCTCGATGGAATCTTTGCAACAACTGAGTAAAACCAAAACCAAGGTGAAAAGAGGCGCTAATGTCCAGGAAATTGCTGCCGAGGAGCTAGTACCTGGGGATATTGTGATCTTGGAGGGGGGCGATTTAGTGGCTGCGGACTTACGTTTGTTAGAGGCTTCTAAACTTCAGGCAGATGAATCAACCTTAACTGGGGAATCTGTTCCCGTCAGTAAAACCACTGAAACCTTGGAGGGAGATTTAGCCTTAGCCGAGCGCAAAAATATGGTGTTTAAAGGTACGGCAATCACCCGAGGTACTGGGGAAGGGGTCGTCGTAGCAACGGGGATGAATACGGAACTCGGTCATATTTCCTCTCTGACAGCACAAGCCAAGGAGGAAATTACACCTTTAGAGAAAAGACTAGATCGTCTGGGGAAAAGACTGATCTCGATTACCCTTGCCATTGCCTTTTTAGTTGCAGTTACAGGAATAATTGGCGGTAGAGATTTGTACCTCATGGTAGAAACAGCGATCGCGCTTGCGGTAGCTGCTGTACCTGAAGGTTTGCCGATCGTAGCGACAGTAGCATTGGCACGGGGGATGTGGCGCATGGCAAAACGCCATGCCATCATCAATCGCCTTTCAGCCGTAGAAACCCTCGGTGCAACCAGTATTATCTGCACCGACAAAACGGGAACGCTGACGGAAAATCGGATGAGCGTGACCGAAATTGCGTTAGATTCGGGCAAAGTAGAAGTAAGCGGAGAAGGACAAACCACAGGAAAATTTAGCCGAGAAGGAGAAACCGTCGATCCGGTTCGTCATGAAATCCTCAGAGCGGTTTTAGAAGTGGGGGTATTGTGTAACAATGCAGCTTTACCCGAAGCAGAAGATCAAGCTGTTGGCGATCCCACAGAAATTGCTTTATTAGCCGTAGGTGCAAAAGCGGGTTTAAATCGGGATGAACTCCTGTCGCAACAACCAGAAGTCCGAGAGGAGGCTTTCGATTCAGAAACCAAAATGATGGCAACCTTTCATGAAATAGCAGGGAAGTATCGCGTAGCAGTGAAAGGGGCACCCGAATCAATTTTACCCGTATGTTCTCATGATCTGACCGCGGAAGGGGTCCGAGTAATGAATAGAGAGGAACATCAATCGTGGCAACAAAAATGCGATCGCTTGGCACAAGAGGGACTGAGAATCTTAGCGCTTGCTCAAAAAACCATAGATAATACTAAGGCTCATCCCTACGAAGAATTAACTTTATTAGGAGTAATCGGATTACTCGATCCGCCACGCCAAGATGTGAAAAAAGCCCTCAAAGCTTGTCGTGATGCGGGAATCCGAGCAATTATGGTGACGGGCGACCAACCGGTAACTGCCCGTCATATCGGACTGGCAGTCGGTTTGACTACCGAAGAAGAAGTTGAAGCCGAACCAGGCAAAGCGCTTAAAAGTCCCGATGAACTATCCCAACAGGAACGGGAACGACTGCGACAAGTTCCTATTTTTGCCCGCGTCAGTCCCAAACAAAAGCTGAATTTAATTGCTCTCCATCAAGAAGCCGGATCGATTATGGCGATGACAGGAGATGGGGTAAACGATGCCCCCGCCCTCAAAAAAGCCGATATTGGCGTAGCGATGGGCAAACGAGGTACTCAGGTCGCTCGCGAAGCAGCCGATATGGTATTGCAAGATGATGCTTTTAAGACAATTATCGCTGCGGTCGAACAGGGACGGGCAATTTTCAACAATATTCGTAAATTCACCCTGTATCTGCTTTCTGGCAACGTCGGAGAAATCATTGCCGTTGCTGCTGCCTCCCTAACTGACGCACCTTTACCCTTATTGCCGCTACAAATTCTTTATCTCAACGTCGTTAACGATGTTTTCCCTGCCCTTGCTTTGGGGGTGGGACCTGGCAATCCAACTTTGATGCAGCGTCCTCCCCGTGATGCCAAAGAATCTATCTTAACGACAAAACATTGGTGGGCGATCGCGCTTTACGGATTATTAATTGCTATTCCGGTACTAGGTGCCTTTGCTTTGGCATTGCTCACCCTAGGGATGGAGGAACAGAAAGCAGTTACCATTTCCTTTCTCACCCTAGCATTTGCTAGATTATGGCACGTTTTTAATATGCGCGATCCCGGTTCTGGTTTGATTCGCAATGAAGTAACTACTAATCCTTATATCTGGGGTGCATTAGTGATTTGTACGGGTTTATTATTATCTGCTGTTTATTTACCAGGATTAAAAGATGCCTTGCAAACCGTTAACCCAGGCTTCAATGGTTGGGGAGTTGCACTCGGCATGAGTCTGATTCCCGTAATGATTGGACAAAGTTGGAAAGTAGCTAAATAATATGAAATTGATTCATTTATGCTACAGATGAGCAATCACCTCACCTTGTCCCCTTCTCGCGCATTCCTTAGCCGAACCAGTAGCCTACGGCACGAGCTTCGCTCTACGGCAGGGTCGCTCGCCTTGTCTTGCTTGTCTCCCCCATCTCCTGGATGGCCTCTGGCAGCGAATCGAAGATTCGATCAATTTGTGGCAAACATTGATCAATTCGAGATAAGAAGTGCAACTGGGAGGTGCTCTAGCGCTATGCTAACTGGAAGCGCATCCTGTGCTTGGATGGCCTGACCGGTAAGGGAATCGATTAATGAGGTCGGAAAATCGGCGGGAAGCTCAATATAAGTATCGCTCCCCCATACTAATTCACCGGTTTGGAAGGTTCCAGCCTTCAGTAGAGGTGTGAAAAACCGGGAGGCGACCACAATTACGGTGGAGCGATCATACCGCCGTGCAAAAGCGACAATATGCTCTGACAGAGGACCCAGAACTTCCAACGGTTCGTAGTTCCCTGCCTCAAACAGCGCTTGGTTCTGGTTACGAGTTGCCAAAGCCTGAGTAATGAGCAACAGCTTCAGTCGTCCGTCCCGCCAGTTCTGCTTCAGTTCTGTCAGTAGTTCAAGGGGATGGGTTTGGAGCCCTCGTTTAATTTCTTTGAGTAGGGCAAACCGATGCTCAAAGTCAACGGGACGGCGGTTGTCAGGATCAACCAGACTCAAGTCCCAAAGCTCGGTTCCTTGATAGAAATCTGGGATGCCAGGCGCAGTGATTTTCAGCAAGGTTTGAGTGAGTGAGTTCAAGGCTCCGTAAAACGATACCCACTCCTGAAACTGCCGTAGTTGAGGCAGAAATCGATTGTCCTCGGCAGGCTCTAGCAGCTTCTCGACAAACTTCAGAAATCCTTCTTCGTAATCAGTATCCGGCTGCAGCCAAGCCGTGTGAACCTTTGCCTCTCGAACGGCCTTAATCAGATAGCTCTTAATCCGCTCGACAAATGAGACATACTCGGCTTCATCAAGAGGATAGGCTCCAACAAGAGTTTGATAGAGAAAGTATTCATCATTCGCATCTGGAATGAGGTGCCCGTTTTGACGAATTTTGTGCTGCTGATTGAGTTCCTGCCAGCCTTTGACCTGGGTTGCCCACTCCTCTGGAATTTCGGAGAGAACTTGTAGGCGAGCGCGGATATCTTCACTTCGTTTCGTGTCGTGGGTCGAGGTTGTATTCATGGTTAAGGGCCAGTTATCCCGCCGATTCTGACAGAAATTATGAAAGGCTAAAACTGAAATCCCGGCTTGAGGGGGTTGACCGCCAACTTCATTGAAGGCAATGAAACGGTTGTAGACATAGAACAATGTATCTTCTATGCCCTTTGCCATCAGAGGACCTGAAAGCTGTTGGAACTTCGATACAAAGTGAAGCCATTGGAGTTGTTCCTCTTGGGAGAGGGACTCGTCAAAATCGAGCATTAGCACTTGTTCGATGAAGTTTAATTCATTGATTAATTGGGGGACATGGAATTTAGCCTGCTGGACAGCTTCCTCTACATAGCCTTGATTGCGCTGATTGAGTGTTCCATCCAAGTTGACATAGATTCGATAAACGGGAAAGAGGGCTAGGAGTTCCTGGAGTGCCCGACGGAGACCGTTATGGGTGAAGTCCCTTCCGTAACGGTAGCATTGGGCAATCCCCTTGAGCAAGGTGGCAAGATTGTGAATATCTCCTGCTAGGTTCTTATCAATAATGAGCTGCTTCTTTTGTACAACTAATTCTTCATAAGGCATTTTTATCCCTGTCAACGAAGCATAGAGCTCGCTGAGGTAACGGTGATGCTCCCGTTTAAAGAAAAGGCCATTGAGACAATTCAGAAAATCATACCCAGAGGTTCCTTGGATTGGCCACTCACGGGGGATTTCTTCAAACTTGCCCAGATAGTCCTGTTCCAGTTCCAGGATTTTCTCAACGACAATATAGAGTTCGCCACAAGTTTCCCGTAGCCGCTCTAGATAACGCGTCGGATCGTAAAGACCATCCAAGTGATCGATTCGCAGCCCCGTTACTTTGCCACTCTGAATCAGCTTCTGAATGAGCCGATGGGTAATCTTATAAACTCGCTCATTTTCAACTCTGAGTGAGACCAGTCGATTGATACTAAAAAAACGTCGATAGTTTAACTCTTCAGAACCGACTTTCCAGAAGGCCAGTCGAAAGTACTGTTCTGACAGAATGTTATCCAACGCATCAAAACTTTCTGGCTGACCTGCCTTTCCGTTAAAAAAACGGATGTTACTGTCTATAAATTCTTGAATCTCCGAGTTCCCGCTGTAAAGTTCCCAAAGTAAATACTTGACAAAAGTTGCTTGATCCTGACGCTGTTTCCTCGACACTTCTGAGGGAATACTGTTCAAGATATACAGAATTCCGAGAAGTTTCATAAAATCAGGATGTTCTTGTCCTAAGACTTTGCTCAGACGTCCTAAGTCGCGAGCTAAGACTTTTGCATAGCTGCTCATGCGCAAGGGAAAGCTCAGCTCATAGTAATTGACTTTAAGACCCGTCTCTCCGTAACTGAGTTGAATTTCACCCCGTTCTAAACACTTCCCATAGAAATCTCCAAGGAGCGGCGTTAAGACCCGTCCTTTGAGATCCTGATTCGGATGTTCCCAATCAATATCAAAGCAGTCTGCGTAAGGAGAATCCTCCCCGAACTCTAAGACATTCATCAACCAAAGATTTTGACTGTCATAGGCCATGTGGTTGGGAACAATATCTTGCAGCCATCCCATCTGATTTTGCTGGAGATGCTCGATTAATCGGTCAAACTCTTCAACGGTTCCCAAATCAGGGTTAAGTTGATTGGGATCTACCACATCGTAACCATGCTGGCTCCCTTGACAGGCTTTAAAGATTGGTGACGCATAGAGATCTGAAATGCCCAACTCCGCTAAATAGGGAATGATGTCGTAGGCGGCATTAAAGTTAAAATTAGGATTAAATTGAATCCGATAAGTAGCAGTGGGAACGCCCATGGCTAATCTCTCCTAGAATGAGTGGGTGAACAAGAGTTGGAACTGAGTAGGGAATTAGACAAGTCTATCTTAATGACGCAAGAGGACTCCCGTTATAGCCGTTAGGGTTAACGGGCTGATGAATTGCGTCCAAATCAACAGAAGTCCGCTAGGACATCCTTTGGTTTTCCACGTATCTCTTTAACTGCTCAACGGTCACTCCTCCACAAGAAGCAACAAAGTAAGCACCTGTCCAAAACACAGGCTTGTCATAAAACCTACCGATGTGGTCAGGAGAGACGTGGTGTCTGCGGAAGTCATTAGAAATCGAGGTCTGACCCAAGCGCGGGTTTCCCGCGCATTGGAAAGCAGACCTGAAGGAACATCCGCCCTCGGGCAGGGGGTAGATGTCAAACAAAATGCCTTGGGAGACGGGCTGACGGGGACAGAGGAAACTTTGTCTAGTCAAGTGTCTGAGAAAAAGGAAAACCTAATCGTAAGGTTAGGAATCTCCCACTATAGCCGTCAGGTTTAGTGGGATGAGGATGTCAATGAAGAACATAGAGTACAAAACTGCTCGCGACAAGGCTAAGATTTAACTCGCTTCCTTCTAGTACAGGTGGGGCTAGGGGCCCCGTGCCCAACCATTGGGAATCGGATGAGTCCAGATGCCTGTGCCATAGACCTGGCGGGAGTTGCGGTCGGATAGAGGCTGCGCGATCGCCGAAGTTCAACCCAATCAACACCTGACTCGCCTCATGCCAACGTTGAATGAGCAAAACTTTCTGCTCCTCTAAACAGTTCACCTTGAGTTGGGCGCGATCGCCAATACCGAGAGCGGGGATGTCGCGACGCAAACGAATGAGTTCTCGATATAGGACCAGCAAAACCTGATGTTTGCCCTGTTGCCGCTGCTCCCAATTCACTTTCGACTTTTGAAATGTCTCTAAACTGAAAGCATCTGGCGGCTCATCCTTGCCATGGAAGGGTGCAAATTCTCGTTGACGTCCCTCTCGCACCGCTTGAACTAAGTCAGAGTCGGTATGGCTAATCAGGTACAGGAAAGGAGCGTCTTCCCCATATTCTTCTCCCATAAATAGCAGCGGAATGTAGGGAGAGAGCAGCAAAGCTCCGGCTGCTAATTTCAACTTCTCGAATGAGACGAGGTGAGACAGTCGTTCTCCCCACATACGATTTCCGATCTGATCATGGTTTTGCGTATAAACTATAAACTGAACCGGAGGACAACAACTGGCATCGCTGCCATGAAACCGCTGGCGGTGAACAGAATATTGCCAAGAATAGACAAAACTGCTGCGATAGGCTTTAGCAAGTTGCTGTAGATGTCCAAAGTCCTCATAGTAACCGGTTCTTTCCCCGGTCAAGATTGTATGTAAGGCGTGGTGGAAGTCATCACTCCACTGAGCATCGATTCCATATCCTCTCTTCTCCAATGGCTGAATCACTTGAACATCATTAAGGTCACTTTCGGCAATGAGATAATAACGTCGCCCTTGCTCTTGGGAGAAGGAGGCAATCGCCGCTGCTAACTCCGCCAGAAAGTGCTTAGCGCCAAAGTCGTAAATAGCGTGCACCGCGTCCAATCGCAGCCCATCAATATGATAGTCGCGCAACCAGTACAAGGCATTCTCAATGAAGAAATTTCTGACCCCATCGCTGTGCGCTCCATCAAAGTTAACTGCCCGGCCCCAAGGGGTTTGATACCGGTCTGTCCAATAAGGAGCAAAATCCTCAATGTAACATCCTTCTGGGCCAAAATGGTTATAAACGACGTCTAAAATGACAGCAATTCCCCGTTGGTGGCAAGCATCAACCAGCTTCTTGAGTTCTGTTGGTCCTCCATAGGAAGCTTGGACCGCATAGGGATAGGCGCCGTCATAGCCCCAATTGCGATCGCCAGGGAATTGGGCTACGGGCATGAGTTCGATGGCGGTAATTCCAAGATCGACAAGGTCCTCAAGCCGAGAAATAATCGCAGCAAAAGTCCCCGTTGCTGTAAAAGTGCCCACATGCAATTCATAGATCACCCACTCTTCCAGAGCCAAACCTTGCCAGGATTGATCATGCCAATCAAAATCCGCGTGATCGATCACTGCTGAGAGTCCGTGTACATCTTGAGGCTGGGAGTGGGAAGCCGGGTCAGGACGGGAAACTTCGTCATCCAAACGATAGCGATAGAGGGTTCCCGGTTTGATCCCTTCTACCTGCACTTGCCAGTAGCCCCGTGATTGGGATTGCATGGGAATCATTCGATGTACAGGTTTAATCAGTTCGACCGCCACTTGCTCCCGAAGCGGTGCCCAAACTACGAATTGACAATGGTCATTTCCTTGATAATTGGCTCCAACTCTCATGCCCCTGTCCCTTTGCTGCTATAGCCCATTTAAACGTACCACAGGGGCTGATTCCTGAGGGACTGTGTGCGGTAGAGCGAAGCTCGTACCGTAGGCTATTTATTTCCGCAGTCTAAGACAACCCTTTCTGTGTTTTGTGAGGGCTTAATTTGGAGGAAACCACCAAATGTAAGAAATCTGAACTGAAGGAAAGCCCCATCTCCAACTCAATTAAAATTATAGTTGTAGGATTATCAGACCGTTGACTACATCATTCATGACGAATCCAACTCGGTCCTCACCGCCCAATCATCCATTCTCATCCAGTCAACTCGAAGCCGTGCGGGCTTATATCAAGCAGACTTGGAAAACGCTGACCCGCACCCCTGCCCATACCCTTGAAGCCGCCATTGATCCCAAAATCGACCATCAGGAGGGCCAACCTTGGTTCGTCTACATTTCCCGACGGGAGGATCTGGTAACCGTAAGGCGATCACTCCAGATGGCTATGACAGCCGAAGAATTCCAACAGCTTGAGATTCGAGTGCTGCCTCCGGATCTAGAGCACCTTGAGAACCACGGGTTGCTCTACTTACCAGGGAACTATGTTGTTCCTGGAGGGCGTTTTAATGAAATGTATGGCTGGGACAGCTATTTTATCCAGTTGGGATTGCTCCGTGATGGGGAAATTGAGTTATCCCAGTCCTTACTCGAACAACTTTTATACGAGATTGATCACTACGGCACCATCCTCAATGGGAATCGAACGTACATGCTGACTCGTTCCCAACCCCCCTTCATCACTCAGATGGTTTTAAATCAATACCAATCTCGTCCCGATCAAGACTGGTTGGCTTCAGTCTTACCCATTATTCGTAATTATTACTATTACTGGATCGTCCCGCCTCATCTTAATCAAGCCACTGGATTGTCCCGCTACTATGCTTTAGGGAATGGCCCTGCTCCGGAAGTCATCGCCTCAGAACGCGATCAAGGCGGACGAACACATTATGACCGGGTGCGAGAATATTATCGCACCCATCAGATTGAGGGCTATGATGTTAGGCTTTATTACGATCAACCAGGGGATCGGCTGACCGATCTGTTTTATAAAGGCGATCGCTCGATGCGCGAGTCAGGATTGGATCCAACCAATCGGTTTGGTCCGTTCAGTATCGATATTGTTCACTATGCTCCCGTTTGTCTGAATGTTCTCCTCTATCAAATGGAACAGGACATCGCCCAAATTAATGAAATTCTTGGGCATGCCGATGCGGTAAAATATTGGCGAGCTCGAGCCAAAGACAGACACCAGTTAATTGACCAATTCCTATGGGATGAGGAAATAGGACTCTACTTTGACTACAACTTTTTCACAGAACGCCGCCGGAGATACGACTATGTCACAACGTTTTACCCGCTCTGGACCGGTCTTGCTTCGCCAGTACAAGCTGAACGAGTCGTCAATCACCTATCCAAATTTGAGACTTGTGGCGGTCTCCGAACCAGTACGGAAGTGACTGGGAACCAATGGGATGCTCCCTTTGGCTGGGCTCCGTTTCATCTGATTGCGGTACAAGGACTCTACCGTTATGGCTATCGAGAAATGGGGGATCGAATCGCCGATAAATTTATTACTCTGCTCTTACAAGAGTTTGATCGTCAAGGCACTCTCTTAGAGAAGTATGATGTAGAAAGTTGCTCCAGCGAGATTTCAGAGGAGATTCAATTTGGCTATACCAGTAATGAAGAAGGTTTTGGCTGGACAAATGGTGTTCTCTTGGAGTTGCTTGCTTTGCGACAAAACATGATCTACAGTGAAAATTTATCCAGAGAATAACCAGATGAGTTGACCTTTCTTTGGAAACCCCACTTGCATGGCTCCAGTTTCTCAAGGGAATTTGCAAATGAAAAGCAAACAACTTACGGCTGGCCTAATTAACGCGCCGTTTCTTGCGTGCCTTGAACTTCTTGTTCGACTGTTGCCATGACGCGTTGTTTAACATCTTGAGGCAAAGGAATGTAGTTTAGCTCCCTAGCGTACTGGTCTCCATTTTGGAGCGCCCAGTCCATTCTTGACAACTTAAGCTCATATCCCATTTGTCAATCCTATCGTTGTATTTTGTCATCAAGTCTCAAAACACCTGTCTAATCGGAGTTTAAGCCTTTTGGGGATAAAGCGATCACGCGGTAAGCATCTGACTCAAAAGCGCGATGCGCCTCCGGCGCCGGCGAAGCCATCGCTACGATCTCAATTTTTCTCAACCGATTATCTGTTTTTT
>CAZAYV010000036.1:0-29316 GCA_964489465.1 uncultured Dactylococcopsis sp.
CTATGGCAATCCATGCTCAAAATCCTTATTAGGATTTTGGTTATCTGAAACTACTACCAGTAAAGGCATTCAGAGGTTTAAGCTAAACTTTTGTCAGTCAATCAAGTTATACCAGTTACAACCAAATGGTATTTTCCCTGAAATAAGTTGACTGAAAAAATCATTAAAAATATATTTTTATCAATACTCAATACCAAACTAGATCACACATAATTGACGTAATCTGCGGTTAGGTCTAACTCAGTATTAGCAGTAATGGCGATTAAATCTTCTTCCCCATCAAAGATGCCAAGCCCAGAAATACCATTGAGTTCAATATTATTCACCGTATAATCAAATGCACTACCTTGAAGTTGCAGGATGTCTTCCAACGGATCAAAGTCATCTAGCCAAGCGTAATCTTCCTCTCCCGCATTACTGTACAAAACACCCTGCTCATTCCCTAAAACAAACTGATCTTCTCCAGCGCCACCGATGAGTGCATCAATATCGGTAGCAGATAAGGTAGTTCCCACTAACGTATCATTGCCTTGTGCTCCCTTGAGTTCGTCAAAATCCTTCCCTCCAAAGAGAAAATCATTGCCTTCACCGCCATTGAGGGCATCTGTTCCCCCATCACCAAAAATCCGATCCGCTCCTTGACCCCCGAGAATCAAATCGGCATTGTCACCGCCAGAAAGGATATCATCATCGGCATCACCACTAATAAAATCCATTCCACCGTTGCCAAAAATCCGGTCATTGCCATCACCCCCATTGATAAAATCATTTTCTGATCCGGCTTTAATAACATCATCACCCGCATCGCCATTGAGAAAGTCATTCCCCAACAAAACATCATTGCCAACGCCACCATTAATTACATCCTCATCAAGACCACCATCAATAAAGTCATTACCGACATCACCATTGAGAAAATCCTGTCCAGCCGGATCGAGAAGTGAATCATCACCGTCATTTCCACTGAGAAAATCTTCCTCCTCACTTCCTAATAAGAAATCGCTTTCTGGTGTTCCTTGAGATGATTTATTAAATTGAGTTTCAGTTTCTGTTGGCAGATCGACAGAATTTAAAACCGTTTCACTACTAAGTTTGAAATCTTCTGCACCAATCTGATCCGGGGAAACGAATAGTACAGCAGCAATCTGTTCTCCTGTTTGCGCAATGTTAATTGATGAACCAAATAAAGTAGGTAAAATGTCTAGGTCATCAAAGGTTAAGCCTTCTTCTAAGAAGAAGAAATCTTCGCCAGCAGTAAAATCTTGGATATCTTGAACCCCACCGGAGGCGAGGAAAAAGTCATCTTTCTCCCCGCCACCAAAGGAAATATTAATGCCTGATCCACCAATGATAAGGTCTTTTCCGGCATTACCAATCAGTAAATCGTTGCCAGCACCGCCATTTATAAGGTTGTTGCCATTACCCGCACGGAAGAAATCATTACCAGCACCACCGAGTAAGTTATCGTTACCACTACTCTCTAAATTAAAGAAGAAATCATTACCCTCATTTCCTTTAACGAGATCATCCCCATTCCCATCAACTAGGAAATCATTACCAAACCCTCCGGAAAAGATGTCTTTACCATCACCCCCAACCAGCAAGTCATTCCCTTCCTTCCCAAAAACAATCCCGTTGAGCGTTCCTTGAGAACCATCGTAGTTATCATTTCCTGCACTTAAAACAACATCGCCATTAATTATGCCGCCATTAACCACGCTAATGCTGCCTTCTGCTTCATCTGCCGCGATCGCGAGGGGTCCATTTTCCGTTAGACCGCCTTCAATTTTACCTGTATTAATAACACTGCCATTGAGTTCAGTGCGATTTTCAATTAATACGGTTGCTCCTTTTTCTGCTGCCAAAATACCAGAATTCTCGATATTGCCATTGAAAATAGAGGTGTCTGCTTCTGAAGCTTCCACCCAGTAGAGGCGAACCGCAGCCGCTTGGTTGGTTTGGTTATCTGGTGCACCATCAGGTAAGCCGCGACCTTGCACAATGCCTTGGTTAATCACTGCCCCACTAACCTCTGCCCCCAGTTCTAGAGAAATCGCATCGCCATTATTCTCTTTACCAACATCAATCATGCGTTCAGAACGGTTTTCAATGAAAAAGGTGTTAGCGGTAACGTCTCCATAAACGATTCCATTGCGAGGATCGGCTGTGGAAAGAATGTGACCGCGATTAATCAGTGTCACTTCATCACCGCCAATATTAACCGGGCGACTATCACTCGTAATTACGCCATGGTTGAAAATGATAGCTGACGCTTCACCGCCATTAGCAACATTAATGCCATTAAAATCGCCGTGAATCGTGCCTTGATTATCGATAATTGTATTGGTTCCTTCAACTTGAATGGCTGTATCGTTTCCATCAAGGTTATCGTCAGCATCGGTGCTATTAATTCTTCCTTCACGATCAACAAAAATGCGGTTCAAATTGCCCTGAGTTGTAACCGATGGCATATCGTTAGTGATAAGTTCTCCAAAGACATTGAGAGAGTCACCCAATTCGTCTAAGAGAATCGGTGTTGTATTCGTTTCATCAAGTGCAATATTAAGGTTATCCATGAGAACAGGCTCCGAAAATGTTGATGACTCTATTTGTAAAATGATTTTCGGTGACCGTCGATGTAGAAAAGTTAGGCACTTAAGAAACTAAAATAGACTTAACTTTTGCAATCAGTTAAGGAGGTAATTGGTTAATTCAACTATTGTCTAAAATTTAGATTTTTAGGTTCTCTCTATTAGATTGAGTGTCAACATAGCTTTGAAGTTGCTGCGGATAACATTGAAGGGGATCAAAAATGATTACAAATCTTCCTTAAAAAGGAAAAATAATATCACAATTGATGAGCCAGCAAGCTCCAACCATTGATGAAGCAAAACCAACGTCATCAAGAATGCATTTCTCCGCGCGATGCTTCCTTGAGAAAGCAACTCAGCCATCGCGTTAGGAATTCATGGGTAAATTGCGTTCTCAATCAACAGCAATGCCAGCAGGAAGACAATAGGGCATTCTGCACCCTGAATTTATATTCACAACGGGAACAACGGTTTCTTCATCCCTATTACCTTTTGGTTTCAACCAGCCATTTCATCAAAATTCTGGGAGGACCAGGAATGGGCAAAACGATGTTACTTGCCCAGTTAGTACAACACACTTCATCACATCTGCCCCTTTTCCTCGATCTGAGTGAATGGTCGCCTCACCCTCATCAAACCTTGACTGACTGGATAGTCAAGAAAACAAACCGTTTTTACCAAATTCCCCCTCGTCAAATTCTTGGAACGCTTGCTCGTACTAATCTCTTGTTACTGCTGGATAATTTTGACGCAATTCCAATGTCTGATCGCGCAAATTGTGCCGCTGCTTTGACCTATTTACACAAGCAATATCCTCATTGGAAAATTATTGTTACAACTCGTCCTCCGCTTTGCCCAAGTCTCTCGACAAGGGACACAATCATAATGCAGCCCTTGAAGAAGCAACAAGTGAGGGCTTACCTGGAGCATTTTTCTCCTGCGACTCAACTGAATTCACAGCTACAAGCCCTAAGCCGGATCCCCCTATTTTTATCCCTATTGACTCTGACCTACCGCGATTTAAACCTGAAGGAACTGCCATCCCCGTTACTGATTGCTCAGATGCAAGATCAGGTTCTAACCACGTATATTGAGCGTCAACTGCGTCTAACCTCACTTCAAGCTTATTCTTCACAACAGTTATGCGCCGGTTTAGGTTGGCTCGCTCGTAAACTTGAGGCACAGGGAAAAACGGTACTGTTTATCGATTATATGCACCAAAGTTCAGCTGAAGATTGGCTAGATGGTCGCTTTCATGATCAAATTTACGTGCTCTGTGTTTGGCTGGTTGGCGGTGTCATGACCAGTCCAATTATTGGTTTGAGTAGCGGTGTCTTGGGTGGCTTGCTTTTTGGTTGGTTTCGCAGTCCTTTGGGAGGGGTATTGCTACGACAGCTACACCGACCTTTTGGAGGGGCAATCGCAAGTTGGCTGCGGCGTCCGGTTGAGCAAATGGCAATCTCACAACTTCGTTCTCCTCTGATTGGCAGGTGATCTCGGGATTGATAATTACGGTTAGGGGGACGGTTTGGCGATGAGGATAGCGGGGATTATCCGGAGAAACTTCGATCACAATGATCCGCTTAGCAACGTGGACTTGCGGTGCCGCAATACCAACCCCATCGGCATCTCGCATGGTCTGAATCATCGCATCAATCAGATTTTGTAAAGATGGCGTCTTTAATTCTTCCTGAGATAGGGGTTCACTCCCACTACGAATGACAGGATTTCCCAGTTGAGCAATTTTCAACAGAAACATTAGGAACTGGCCAAAGTACAACCGCACTGGCTAAGGAAGACACAATCCATTGTAGACAACATTAGGCCCCGATTAAAACACCCAGCTCTTTTTGTGTTGGGATCACTTTTAAACAGTCCCGTTTGGCACAGTAAATTAAGTCATCTTCTTGGGCTAACCGTAAAAGTCGTTGACCATGACTGGAGAAACGAAATAATTCTAAAAGGTTAGTTTGCCATTGCGTATAAAGCGCGATCGCGCCAATGACTTCATCATTGCCAATGGTTTCGACCTGATGGTAACTGAGATGACCGAGCAAACCTTGGGCAATGGCACCCGCGCACGCCGTATCTTCTAAAGAATAACTACCTTGCCAACCAGAACCAACAAGCCAAACGGTTTCGGGTTGTTCTTGTTGTAAATAGTGAATCACCGACTGATCATTAACGAATGCAGCAGTAATTAGAATTGGTGCTTTCTCTACTCGTTGTAAAGCGCGAGTGCCATTGGTCGTGCTCAGAAAAAATCGCTTTCCTTTGACTTTTTCTGGAGTACATTCCAAGGGAGAATTGCCGAGATCGCAACCTTCTACTTTCGCTCCGCCTCGCTCGCCTGCCCGCAAACAGCGGTCACTTTGCCATTGTTCACTCACCCTCATTAATTCGTCAATATCACTAAACGCTTGGACTGCTTCTGCTCCAGCAGCCAAGACGGTTGCAATTGTTGTTGTCGCTCGCAACACATCGATGACCACTGCACAATCAGGGAGATAATCTCCTGGCGTTAACTCTGGGGTCTCATAGACAAATAGCTTCACAGTTTTTAATCTTCGCGCAAACGTCACCGTGACAATTTAAGCAGAAAATGTCATCATAGAGTTAACTGTTTTGTAAAGAACTGTAACAAACTATGGACGATAAAAAATATTCCTGGAAAGGAAGTCCGAATGCAGGTGCTGTGCTTAGCCTGCTTGCTGTTTTCGGTGGAATTGCAGTACTGTTACTCGGCTTTATTGGTTAATTATTTTCAATTTACCTTTGCTCTTAGGAGCAGTAGTGACTACTACTGCTCCTTAACCACTTTAAAATCAAACCTTTCATCAAGTTTGAAAAGGAAAAAAGTGTAGGACTTCCTTATGATAATAGTAACAAATTGTTATGGGTTGGTCAGGGCTCCAAACTTAAATCCAGCAATCGCAGATCACTTAAAATTTCCGATAAAATCTAGAGAATAGCTCACAAGCATAGGGAATAGCATGGTAAGTTACTTAGTTTTTCTGACCATTTCCACTGGAATTTTTGCCATTTTTGCTCTTGGTTTAAATATTCAATGGGGCTACACTGGGCTCATTAATTTTGGTCATGTTGCTTTTATGACCGTGGGAGCCTACACAACAATTTTATTGAGTCTGCAAGGGATTCCGCTATTGGTTGCTGCGATCGCGGGAGCGCTATTAGCAATGCTACTGGGACTTTTTGTCGGACTTTCTACTTTACGGTTAAGAGAAGACTATCTTGCCATTGTCACCATTGGCGTTTCGGAGTTACTGCGACTGATTGCCCTCAATGAAGAATGGTTAACGCGAGGGGCATTTGGCATCCAAGGATTTCCCTTACCGCTGGGCAACTTTAATCCGAATTGGCTGAGTAAGGGAACCATGATTGCCATCTTGACTGCGATCGCGCTATTTGGTCTTTGGCAACTCAAACGTCGCTTACAAATTGAGTTTGCCACCCGAAAACAACAACGGGGCATCAAACGGTTTCCCCTCGATTTGCGGTTTTGGGGCTTATTTGCTGTGCTGTTGGGGGGCGTCATTTATGTCAATAGTGTCGTCGCTCTGATTAACTATGATTACAAGTCGGGACTGATGTTACTCATTTTGATCACCCTGACTGTGTTCTACGCGATTGTCGAAAGTTTAGTGCGCTCTCCTTGGGGAAGAGTCTTGAAAGCGATTCGAGAAGATGAACAAGTGCCCAGAGCTTTGGGAAAAGATGTTTTTTGGTATAAACTACAAGCCTTCATGCTCGGGGGCGCGATCGCTGGCATTGCCGGTGCTTTCTATGCTTGGCAATTAACCACCATCTATCCCAGTAACTTCCAGCCCATCATTAGCTTTTATGCTTGGACCATTGTGGTGCTCGGAGGGGCAGGTAATAATGGCGGCGTTCTTCTCGGTGCGGTCATTTTCTGGGCTTATGATTCTCTAACGCGCTTTGTTTTGCCTGAGTTGGGTTGGATTGACGATGCTCGTCTCGGGGCATTTCGGATCCTGGTCATTGGTTTAATATTAATGGTATTAATGGTGTCTCGCCCACAAGGTATTCTAGGGAAAAAGGAGGAACTCACTCTTGGTCGATAAGTCTCATTCCTTGTCTGATTCGGTAACCGTCACTGAAGAAACCTCGAACTTGGCACTCCTGTCTGCCCAAGGATTGAGTAAGAGTTTTGGTGGGATCCAGGCGGTACAAAATGTCTCCATTGAAGTGAAATTAGGGAGTATTACCGGTTTAATTGGCCCCAATGGTGCTGGGAAAACCACGCTATTTAACCTATTATCTAACTTTATTACTCCTGACAGCGGTGAAATTCAATTTGACGGCAAACCTATTCAAAAATTACGCTCGCATCGGATTGCCCAACGGGGATTGGTCCGGACGTTTCAAGTGGCGCGCGTTCTCTCTCGCTTGTCCGTGTTGGAAAATATGCTGTTAGGGGCACAAAAACAAACCGGAGAAAACTTGTTTCAGGTGTTAATCCAACCCAGACGAGTGCAGCGAGAGGAAAAACAACAGCGCGATCGCGCTCTCATGCTTTTAGAATCAGTGGGACTGGCTGACAAAGCCTACGAATACGCTGGGGCACTTTCCGGAGGGCAACGAAAACTGCTTGAACTAGCTCGAGCAATGATGACCCACCCCAAACTCATCCTACTTGACGAACCGGCAGCTGGGGTGAATCCCATACTGATTAATCAAATCAGTGACCATGTTTTACAGTGGAATGAAGAGGGGATTACTTTTCTCATTATTGAACACAATATGGATGTTATTATGTCTCTTTGCCAGGAAATTTGGGTTTTGGCAGAAGGAACCAACTTAGCTCACGGCACACCGGAAGAAATTCAGGGTAACTCGGAAGTCTTGGAAGCTTATCTTGGAAAATAATCAGCGAGTGAAAGTGCACTCATTTAAATTCTCTCCTTGACCAACGGTGACTCGCAAGCCCCGGAATTGAATTCCGGGGAACGAGTCACCAACGGTCAAAGCAGGATTGGTACCAATTCTCAAAAGTAATTAAACCGATCAAGCTTCAGTAGAATAGTTCCAACCCGTTCAAGAAGGAATCACTGCTACTGAAAAATGATCGAAGAGAATTGGTAACGCGCTCTCTCAAATTAACTCAGTTTTGGTGGCTAATTTTTCTTCAACCGCAAAGGGAGCAGGGAAGTATGTCACAATATGCCTAGTATTGAATGCGATTTTAACCATGAACGATTCAAGTTCACCTCATCCTTCCCTGTCCGCAATTAACTATGCTGCTTATGTAGAACAAACGGCTGACTTGTTAGGGTTAACCCTTCCCGATGAATACCGAGACAGCGTCATTGAGAACTTCACCCAACTGAGCGCGATCGCGCAGCCAATCATGGATTTTCCTATTCCTCCTCACACAGAAATCGCTCCCGTTTTTAAACCTTAGTTTTTGATAAAATAGATTACCTAAAAAAAGACTTATGTTTGCCGGAAAACGACCCACTAACCTCGGTGTCAAAGCAGGAAAACTGACCCCTTGTCCCAATACTCCCAATTGTGTTTCTAGCCAAAGCAGCGATCGTGAACATGCGATTGAACCACTGCCTTATGCTCAGATCGCTGATCTCAAAAGAGTGGTTAAAAATATGGAGCGAACCACAATCATTGAAGAAACAGAAAACTATCTTTATGCTGAGTTTAAAAGTAAATTAATGGGCTTTGTTGATGATGTTGAATTTCATAAAGATGATATTAATCAAGTGATTCATGTTCGCTCGGCTTCCCGGTTAGGAAAATCCGATTTAGGAGTTAATCGCAAACGAGTGGAAGAAATTCGTCAACAATTGCAAGAACTCATCAAGCATCGATAAGTTGTCAAAGATCTATTTTAATTTCATCCAACGTTCTAGTTAATTTGTGATTAATTCAATATCAGTCAAGCAATTTTTAATGGAGAGTACAATTGTCAGTGAGATTTTCCCCTTGTTTAATGCAGCAGAAACAGAAACCTTAGACTGGTTACTCTCTGTTGCCCTTGAACAAGACTTTACAGCTGGAGAAACGATCCTCTGTGATCAATCTTGGGGAAATGCCGTTTATTTTATTGTTTCCGGTTGGGTCAAAGCAAGACGTTGGTATAATGAAACTCCCATTACTGCATCGATTCAAGGACGAGGAGACTTTTTTGGTGAAGGTGCAATCTTAGATGAGCCCCCTCGTGCAACAGAAGTCGTTGCGCTCAGTGACACTAAAGTAATCAGTGTTTCTGCTCAGCGCTTTATCCAGATCCTCTTCCAAGATCCGCAACTGCATCATAAACTGTTACAAATTACTGTCCGCCGACTACGTCAAATGGATATCCGGTTGCAATTCCACCATCATCCGCCCGTGGTCAAGTTAGCGCACACCCTAGTCAGTTTAGCGGAAACTTACGGGAAACCTACCGAAGAAGGTATGGAAATTTTACTCATTCCCCAACAAGATCTCGCTGATCTCTCTGATTTGAGCTTAGAAGAAACCCAAAAGTTTCTACATAAGTTTCAAAGCAAAGGCTGGCTAGAATTACATCAAACAGAGGAAACCTTAGCCATTACCAATATTCGCCAACTGAGTCATTTAGCAGCAGGAAGTTTGTAAACAATTCTTAAGTAGGGTGGGGAGCACCCACCTTACTGGTCACGAATTGAATCTAAACCTCATTGAGTGCAACAATACCCGGAAGTTCTTTTCCTTCTAACAGTTCGAGACTTGCACCACCACCGGTCGAGATGTGGCTCATTTTATCGGCAACACCGACTTTTTCCACTGCAGCAACGGAGTCACCGCCACCAATAATGGTAATTGCACCATTATCGGTTAATTCAGCTAAGGTGCGAGCAATCGCTTCCGTTCCTTTAGCAAAGGCTTCCATTTCAAAGACCCCCATTGGACCATTCCAAATAATCCCTTTACATTCAGCAAGGGCTTCTTTGAAGGCTTCGACACTCTTTGGACCAATATCTAGCCCCATCCAACCACTGGGAATATTCTCCACAGTAACGGTTTGAGTATTCGCATCTTCGGCAAATTTATCCGCAATAATAACATCTGTGGGAAAGAGCAGTTCTACCCCTTTTGCCTTTGCTTTTTCTTCTAAAGATTTTGCTAGCTCGAGTTTATCGTTTTCAACGAGAGAATTACCGACACTCATCCCTCGTGCCTTGAAGAACGTAAATATCATCCCACCGCCGATGATTAACTTATCACATTTTTCAATTAAAGTTTCAATGACACCAATTTTACTAGAGACTTTAGAGCCACCAATAATCGCAGCAAAAGGACGTTGGGGGTTTTCAACCGCATTTTTGAGATAATCAAGTTCTTTTTCGATTAAATAACCACCCACACAAGGGCTGAGATGTTTAGTGACGCCTTCTGTAGAAGCATGGGCACGGTGGGCAGTTCCAAAGGCATCATTCACATAAACATCAGCATTAGCGGCGAGTTTTTTACTAAATTCAGGATCGTTGGCTTCTTCTTCGGAGTGGAAGCGAAGGTTTTCCAATAAGGCAACTTGACCGTTTGCCAACGCATCGACTTTTTGCTTAACCGCATCCCCAATACAGTCATCACATTTGACCACTTCTTGTCCGAGTAGCTGAGATAAACGTTCAGCTACCGGCGTCAGGCGAAGCTCTTCTTTTACTTCTCCTTTGGGACGACCCATGTGACTGCAAAGAATCACTTTTGCATTTTTTTGAATTAAATCTTGGATCGTCGGGAGGGCAGCCCGAATCCGAGTATCATCAGTGATTTCTCCTTGTTTGTTCAGGGGAACATTAAAGTCAGCGCGGACTAAGACTCGTTTACCGCTAACATCGGTTTCGGTGAGGCTGGCAATTGTTTTTTTCGCCACGGTTCATTTCCTCCTGTTATCTGGGCTTACTATATTTGATGAGAGAGCGAGTTATATTGTTAGTTACTCCCTTGCTGATTTTACCGTTCAGTGTGTCCGAAATGGAATGTCAGTTCTGGTTTTCATTGTTATCAGGAGAAATTTTCTATTACGCTTTGCTCTTTACTAGAAAGTAAATAATTGAGAATCATTGATGATGAAACCATCTTGGCATTTACGAGACTATATTTTTGCTGCTTTGATGACGCTAGGAATGCTGATTGCCGCTTTTGTGATTGCTAATGTTGCTCCGCGTTTTCTCGAACTGATATTTTGGGCACCCGTCGGCGGTATCTTTCTCACCTTAGGGATGGCACGTTTACAATTCTGTGGTAGCGTTGCTTTGATGGTTATGCCTCTGGCAATCCTCCTGGGTATCTTATCCCTTGCGGTTGGGGTTTACCTGGGGATAACAGCAGTTTTAACAGAAACCATTGTTTTTCTGCGAGGGAACTATCGCGCTCAGAATAATCGTTTGTTGGGCAATGTTATTTTCTTTACTACTGCGTTAGTGATGGGTTACATAACCGCTGCTTTTATGGTTGGAGATGAATTTGCAACTCTTTTAACCCAACCCTTGTTGTTTGGTGGATTAATTGTTGCAGTAGCAATGACGGGTACCCTTGGTTGGTGGCTAGGTGAGATGATTCTCTGGCAACTGAAACGAATGGGTAAGTGGAAGGAAGAAACCTAAGCATCACTCACATTGCGGAAGGAAATCTTAGAATCATGAAATTTAAAGAGGAATTATATTAGTTTTATATGAATTTTGTAGATTTCCTAGTTTAGCCAAATTAGCTAAGATTTAAAGCAACAATCAATTTGCTTTAACGCATACTGCTCAGCCAACAAATTTTTGTGGCAAATTTATAAATCCAAATTAATAAAAAAACTTGTATTCTACAGTTATTAATCTGGTCAATTTAAAATAAATAATTGGCAACATTTTCATCGATTAAACAGCGTAGCTCATGAGTAAAGGAAAATGCTAGAAATCTTATCTAAAAACTGATACACCCTTAATTTAACAATTTAAAACGTACTAAAAATTATAGAGAGGTGACTAAAATGAATAATGAAAATTTCAAGGCATTTGATGCAGTTGACCAAATCTTATCAATTTTGGGCAGATTATCTCGTACTGAAAAAATGATTATTGCTCGCAAAATTGAGTCAGAAATAATTGACTTGAAACTGACTGAAATGGATTTTGTAATGACCGAAGTTAATCTTCAATCTCATCCTCATCACAGTTCTGCATCTTCTTAAAGCTACGCTACCTTTGGAATCAGTATCTATGCATAAAAAAGAAGAAATCTATCAAAAAATTGATCAGCTTTTCGATGAAACTCCTCCGTATGAAGATTTAGTGAGGGCCTTATCCGAGGAGTGTCAGCAACGTGGCTATACTCCAGAAGCCACAAAAGAAACGATCGTCGATTATTTTTTCTACGGAAGTCATTATAGAAAATATCGAGAATAGCTTTGTCCTTTTGCTTGTCTGTTGATAATCAGGCTATTTAACGCTCGGCATGAACGTAATCGACAAAGTGAAATTGCGGTTCCAGTCGGTATCGTAACCATGTCCAGCTAGCAGCACTCAGGAGCGCGATCGCGCTCAGGGGAAGGCCAACTTGTAATCGATACGTAGCAGGGAGCAGTGCAATGATTAGAACAACAATAGCAGTACTCACGAGGGTACCAATCTGCAACTGGTGAATCCGTTTCAGTGCCCCCTGGCAACTCTGGCAGTGTTGGGTATGTTGATGATACCGATCAAGCAAGACATCCCGTCGCGTTTCTATAGCAGAAGGAGAAGAGATTTCACTCCCGATTGCTTGCCAAGGCAGTTGGCTTTGGTAGTATTTCTCGAACCATTTACGGAATTCAATAACCAACCGATCAGCACGAGTCGGCATGGTGTAAGCTGTTTTCCAATGACCCTTCTGAGCAAGCGCAGCTTCTTGAGAGTGCAACAGGATCATATCCCCGTCCAAAACTTGATTCCGGGTGCGAATGTGTTCCCACCAGCGAGGAATAAGGTAGTGTGCTCGCAGAGCAAAATTACGAGCAAATTGAGCAACAATGCGCGACTTCCCGGGAGCAACCGGAATGCAGTAGGTAATTAAGCCAATGCGTTTCTCTTCACTGCCTAAGGTGAGAGCATACTCGAGCCGACAAGGGGGGTCAAAGGTAATGGTACTGGGGAAGCTACGCTTAACTTCCGCTATGATTCGCTCAGGGCTGGATTCAGTAATTTCTATGGCTAAGGGACTTGCGCGATCGCGACTCCCTTGCACACCATGATGGGCAAAGGGAACATGACTGGGGTCAGCTACATTTTCCACCAGGGTTTGCCAATCGTAAGGCAAATCGCGAACATAAGAGGACCAGACAAAACCCTCTGATGAATCGATTTGGGGCGAAAGAGGCAATGGTGTCTCTTTCGCCACTTCAGCAGTATTCAGATCCGGCCAAACCCAAAACAAGTCATTGGCTTCGCAAGTGGGTAAAGCGGTCGCCTGCATTGATTCTTTGTTTTTTTCTAGGAGTTGGGAATTTTCAGCTTGGGGAATTGCTGTACAAGCCCCATCTGCATCGAATTGCCAGCCGTGATAGCAACATTCGAGATGACCGGTTTGACTGTCGATACGTCCTTCGCTTAGCGGTGCCAAACGGTGGGGGCAACGATCAATAAATGCACAGTAGTGCGAACTGGCACTCGGTTTCCAAATGACGATAGGCATCCCTAGTAACTGAGCAGATGTGGGGCGATCAGCTACTAAGTCTGCCATAGGAAAAATCGGATACCAGTGCTGAAAAAAATTAAAAGCTGCCGACATCGGGGAAAAGTTGTCAACGAATTGTATACTCTAAATCCCTATTTTAGTTCGTTATCTAGTCGCTGTTTCCTTATCAAGTCCTAGTTATTCATGAATGATGACAGGAATTCCCATCGGTGTCCATTCATAAATCTCTTCTGCTGCGGCAAGGGGAAGATTAATGCAACCGTGACTAACACGAGTTCCAAATTGATTGTGCCAATATGCCCCATGAATTGCATAGCCTCGATCATAGTACATTACATGAGGAACATTGGGAACATCGTAATCAGCGCCCCGCATTCGATCTTCAAGCAGTTTGCGTTGGATACTAAAGATTCCGCTATGAGTAGGAGTAGCAGGTTTCCCCGTCGAAACAATCGTTTGGTAGCGACTTGTTCCTCCCTGCCAAGCGGTTAACTGTTGTTCGGAGAGATCGACTTCCAGCCAACGTTGTTCCGATTTTTTGAGACTATTGAGTTTTTGAGCAAGCCGAGTCGATGTTTCTGCCAGAACTGGTGTTGGCAATACCATTCCTATAACAGTAATGGCAACCCCTATCCCCAACAATGATGGGATGAAACGAGCAAGCCACAATGGGTCAACTTTTTTGCCATAATTGCTCACCTCTAAGTAATCTCTGAGTTGGAAATAATTGCTCCACTTTGCTCAATCAGATTGGTATCAATTATTTCTAGTTCTATTTTAAAATTTCACGAGAAAATGTTAACCAAGAGATGACCAACACTGAGAGATTACGCCTGCCGTTGCGGAAGGCGTAATCTCTCAGTGCTATAGAACGATTGCATAAAAATTAAAACGACCCATTGCATCAAGTCTTTAAATTTCTGAGGAAGACGGTGTTCCTTCTAAGTGATCGAACCGTTTCCCAATGGATTCTGGCAAGACAGTTCCCACTCGCGACAAAATGACAGCACCAAAACCAAAGAGGGTAACCATCAAGACAATTAATCCGCCAGCGATGGGAATGAAGCTAATTAGCCCTAAAATCAGCATTCCAATGAGAAATGGTTTAAATTTAGCGTTTTGGCGACCGAGTGGAGTTTGTTGTCCCACCCATAAACCTGTGGTGACACAACCAAGTAAGCCCGTTACAGCGATGGCTAAATTAATGATGGGAATGAGTAAAAAGCCCAAGACACTCCCTGCAATGAGCCCTGTTAAGAGAGTAACAGCAATAATCGCGCCCAATCCCCACATTGCACTCTTAAACGGATGTTGGCTCATCGTTGCGGAAATCGTGCGGAGATGTCCGGGGAGTAACAGTAGTAAGAAAATACCAAAAGCAACAATGACGAGAATAGAGATGACATTGAAGATGACACTACTGAGATAAACCGTACCAAAGAGTCCCAGTCGGTTGACCAGTCCACTTGCTACACTGGCAATTTCAACTTCATCGCCACTGATGGTTGCTCCTTCGGACTTGACAATTTCTCCCGCGATCGCGACAGCATTCCCGTCAACCTGAGCATTGGATTTGAGAATGATATCTCCCCCGATGGCGACTGCATCTCTGGTGACTCGTCCCCCTTCTAAAATGGTCACGGAACCGCCAATGGCAACTGCATCTGTAAACACTTGATTTTCAGGAACTGCAACATCTGTGCCAATTCTCACGATATCTTTCGTTTCATCATTATTAGCAGTAGCTACACCGGAACCTACAATCAAAAGGGCAGAAAGCAAGGCGAGCATGATTAGTTTAATTGGTTTCCAATTCATGGGCTTGTCTCCTTCTTATTCGTTAGAAACTCCATAGAATAACGAAAAAACTTTTTCTTTAATGGCATGACTAAAGCTTGTATCCAATTTGGCGTAACAAACTCTGGCGTGCTTTTACATCCTCAGTGGTTTCTCTGCCTTTGAGGGAAAAGCCATCGACCACTCCAACAATGCCTCGTCCTTGTTCGGTTTCCGCAATCAGTACTTCCACAGGATTAGCGGTTGCACAATAAATATGACAAACTTCTGGACATTGCTTGAGCGCATTTAAAAAATTGAGGGGATATGCTTCCTGAAGGACAATGATGAAGCTATGTCCTGCTGAAATTGCCTCACCATTTTTCGCCGCGATCGCGCTCAGGGTTTCATCATTTCCGGCTAAACGCAGTAAGCAGTCTCCTGAAGCCTCACAGAAGGCTAAACCAAACTTCACTTGCGAGGAACCGCCTACCATAATTTCGTATAAATCCTCGACAGTTTTAATAAAGTGAGCTTGACCAATAATAATATTTGCTCCTTCTGGAATTTCCATCTTGACGGACTTGAGTTCTATTGTCATTGGCTTGACCTAATCTTTAATGATTTTTTCAATAAGGAGGATTGACTGTTTAACCGATGAGAATAGTTAAATTAGTAGGGAGATGGGATTTGCCAATTATCTCCTTTCTCCCCGAACACGTTAGTTGGAGGAAGATTAAAGGTGAAATATCTTCATTTTCAGTAACTCAAAAGCGTTTCGATTGTTGTTTTTTTAGTCAGCCCATCAAGATAATGATTGACTCTCCTAATGTCGTCAAAAAGAGCTTCCCAAAGTCTGAGGAAGTCTCACCTGGCTTGACTGCCGATCCAGGTATTTCCTCCATGAAACCGTCTATTTCAATTGAACTATGCTGATTGATTAATTAATTAATTTTTCAGGACACTTAAATTGTGTCTTCTACTCGATTTAGTTTATAGTTTAATCGCTGATGATTATTTTCGGAATCAATATTAAGAATTTGCCTTAAATTGTAATAACTAAGCTAGAAAGTTAGTTAAACCAAAAATGATCTAAATCATCTTTATTTCTTGACAAGAATATATATTTTTTTGTAAAATAAATTATTTTTGATTCAGTTCTTTTTAACAAAATATTGGGATTAGTTACGCCAATTTATATTGATCGAAAATACTTTCCTGTCCCTTCATTGATGACATCATTTTAATAATTAACAAGAACGTTATTTTTTATCCAAGTAATATTAATAATGATGATCTAAATTTTTGGTTTGCCTCTCCTCTTGTAGAGACAATTAAAGAGGCAATGAGTAACTCTCTGATTGATTGTGGTATGTCCCTAAGAAGTTATTAGGTAATTGGTCAAACATCCCCCCTCCAAGTGACTGCGCGAGTAATCCCCTGCCAGTCTGAGCTTTGTCTGATTGCAAAGCAAACACTCAGCAAAAAAGTGACTCCATTTTTGTTAGAGATGGAATCTTACTGCCATAGTCGTGATGATAGTTTTAATGTTGAACAACTAAAACATGACAGGGCGCATGGTGGACAACATAGTTGCTAACACTCCCTAAGAGGATTTCACTCATTCCTCTTCGTCCCCGCCGACCAATAACAATTAAGTCAACAGCATACCGTTCAGCCAGTTCACAAATCAATTTTCCGGGTTCGCCGACGCCATATTCATAGTCTGCTTGAACCCCTTCACGACTAGCGTACTCTTGCAAGGAACGTAACCAAGTATTTAACTCTGCGGTGGTTTCTTCAACGATTCGATCCGATAAAGTGAGTGTTTCTCCTGCATACAAACCCGCAACATTTATTCCCACTAGCGCATCTTCTCGTGTAGGAAAGTGGTTAATGCTATGAAAAATGAACAGATGGCTATTATCTTTTTTCGCTATGGCAATTGCTTGAGCCAGCACTTCTGAACGCTTGGGTTCTGCATGTGTTTCTGCTCGAGGCTCAACTGCGACTAGAATTTTATCATAATTTTCTTTTAGTTTGTTGGTTTGAGCCGTCATGATTCAAACTCCTCTTAACTGTACATGAATAGGGCAGGGAAATATTTTTTATTGATCCCTGTACTTCTATAATGACATAGCTATTCAAATTAAAAATAAATCAGTAATATTTTTTATGATCCATTAGAGATTCAGATCGAAAAAGTAAGTACTCTCTTGGTATTTAAGTGCTAAAACAAGCAATACTAAGTAGAGGAGAGGAGAAAACAATTTAAATAAAATTAAGATTTAACCATTTTTTTAGGCGGTAAGAAGATTAATTTATATTAAGATTTTGGCAATTAGTCCTAAAAAAAATTATGGTTTAGAATAAGTGCTTTCTTATCTCTATTAGCAACTGCAAGCAGAGATTTTCTCTTGTTCTCAGGAAGTATAGCATTTTCTATTCTAGTGAGGTACAGTAGCAACTATGGGTAAACCAATGGCGAATGTCTTGGAGTGAAACTTGTTCCAAGGCAAACTTAATAGCAGCTACTAAACTTTCATAGGTTCTAGCACCAATTTTACGAAGAATGCTTTTTAATTTTGACCAATAATTTTCAATGGGGTTAAACTCAGGAGAATAAGGAGGAAGATAAATTACTTTTGCACCAGCGGCTTCAATTAAATCTTTAACTTGTTGTCCCTTATGAATTGAATAATTATCCATGATTACATAAGCTCCTGGCCACAGTTGAGGAACCAAAACTTGAGAAATAAAAGCCTCAAAAGTTAAGCGATCTGTTGCTCCCATTAAATGGGATTGAGCTAAAACTCCCTTGAGCGCGATAGGCGCTTCGCGCCGGCTCCGAAGGAGCATCGCGCCAATGATCGAAACATTGCTTCCCCGACAATCGGGACGCTTCCCTCTTGCTCTTGTTCCTTTTTTGGAGCGAGCGAATAATCGATCTAATCCTAAATTGACACCGGATTCGTCAATGAAAATTAAATTTTCTGCTGGAATTTCTCGAACCTTTTTCCAAAATTCTAGGCGCTTTCTCAAAACTTCTTCTCTTTCCTTCTCTGGCGCTGATATTGTTTTTTTTTGGAAGTCAGATTTAGTTTTTTTAACATTCGGCAAACCGTTGAAATGCCAACTACTACTCCAGTCTGCTCAGCCAGGTTTTCTCTAATTTCTGAGAGTGTAGCATCATTTTTATGATCAACAATTGTTGCCAACACCTCCAACTGTTCTTGATTCAGTTTAGGGGGAGTCTGTACACGGCGCGTTTTAGGAGCATAACTACCTGTTTCTCGATACCTCTTCAGCAATTTTTGGATAAAGCTGCGAGCTACTCCAAAACTTCTAGCCAGCTCTCTTTGAGAGCGATCGCGCTTTTCATAGGCTTCGATGATTTTTTTTCGTAAATCAAGAGAGTAGGATTTCATAACTATACTCCTCTAAATCTACATTTTTAAGCTATAGTGTACCTCATTAGCATGGAAAACGCTATAATTGTATCCTTGCCCTGTTGCATAATGATCAATTGCCACTTGCTAACAGTTAATGAAACTGAGACAAAATAATGAATACTCAGTGCATGATTCCGGTTTATAAAACTGTAAAAAATTACCAAGCTTATCGTATTAGCCCTGACGATAATAATCGCTTAGCGATTATTTTTGATCCGACCAATGCTGATACATCTCTAACTCTTTGCGTGGAAATTTTTGAACCCGGCGGAAAAACACCACTGCACCATCATCAAATTGGGGTTGAAATGTTTTTCATCTTGAAGGGGGAAGGAACTGCTGTTTGTGATGGCAAAATAGTATCTATCCAAACCGGAGATAGTATTTTAGTCCCGCCAACAGGCAGGCATGAAATCCGAAATACAGGTTCAGGACGACTCTATGCCCTTTGTTTTATGGTTCCTAATGAGGACTTTGCAGAATTGATCCGTAGTGGGACGCCCGTTGGTTTAGATGAAGAAGATTTACAGGTTTTAGGACGCAACGATGCAATGGTTATGTGCTGATTGTCCAAGGAAGAAAACCGGACCACTCGGCACTTTACTTTGACACATAGCTGTGAGTATCTGCTTAATCTTGACGCTGCAGGGGAAGCGCTTGCTGTAGCTGAATTAACTCATCTCGATGGGCTTTTACTGTAATGAAGCTTTGAGTCGTTTCCATCCCTTCCGGCGTTTCCAGTTTCAGCGACACTTGTTCCACACGCCCTGCTTTTTGCCAATAGAAAATACCAGCAACAGGTGTGAGTAGAGTCAATAAAAAGAAGGCACTACGATAGCTAAATTCACTAAAGTAAAGGAACAGTACCAAACTAATACAAAGCAAACCCGATCCCGCTAAAACCGATAAAAAGATCGCCAGAAACCAGCTGGGTTTGACAAATCCTTCAAGGGTCACTTGTTCTTGATCGGGATCAAAGGATTTCACCTTGTATGCCCGTTGGAAGAAATATGCTTTTACTTTTGGCAGTAAGTCCGTTTCTGGAAGATCGGCAGCAAATTGCACTTCTGTGGTGCGATCCTTCACCGAAGCCCGAATAAAGAAAAATAGACCAATTAAAAGTAAGATTGTTAAAAATAAGGTTGAAGATAAAACAGGAGTGTTAATCACGTTTAGAGGAAAATAGGGACTTGACGCTAATATATCAATTTTGAGCACACTTGTGATTCGTATAAGTCCGCCAGAGTTGAGCAAGTTCCTCCGCTTGCTGCTGATTTTCTGGTAAGATTTTATACATTTTACGAGGACGACCGCGCCCTTTCAATTTCCGCCAATACCCTTTGATGGTTCCGGATTCCTCCAAGAATTTCAAGGCACTATAAAGCACCGTATCCGAAAGTCGGTACTGGGGATGATTCTCCATCAGGTGTTCAATTAATTCCGTCCCATAGGATTCTCTTTGTAACAAAATATCAAGAATATAACAAACGGCTAGTTCTCGATTAAGGTAAGTCGGAGGGGGATTATTGAAAAATTGATAGATGTCTTCAAAGTTCATGGGCTTGACATGGGATTGACCGCATAAGCTCGTGATTATGGAAGTAAATTGAGGTCAATAAGGAAGTAGAGGGAAATTATTAATTAAACTACTAACAAAGTAAGGTAATTCGTGATAATTGTCCATTAAATTATTTTTCTTTATTTATAAAAAAAACTTTTCTTAAAGAGGGAAAATGATCTCGCAAGCCAACTCTAAGCAGTTCTTCCCTCGACAATAAACAGGACTCATCTAAAATGAGGGCATAGCGTCGTATCTGAAGCAGTAAAAAATTGATGGATAATAAGCCAGAAGTAAGCTCTTCTCTACCCCTTGCCGTGAAACGCGCCTCTTCTTCTCTCAAAGTTGGCGGAAATTTTGGGTTATGGGTACAACTGATTCTGGGTGTCGTCTCTGGAGTAACGCTGTTGGTCGCTTCTCCGAATTTAGGGGGCCAAAATACGACTCAAGCCACTGCCGTGGGGGTATTTTTCGCCCTTGGCGGAATTGTTGCCCTTGGGGTTAGTATCTATTTCTGTTTTCGTTACACTCGAATCTCCCGCCGCTTAGCCACCGCTGATAGCGGATCGCGCCCCAGTCGAGCAGTCATTTTACGTCAACTCCGTATTGGTTTAATTGTCAATTTAGTGGGGTTGCTACTGACAATTTTGGGGGCGCAAGCGATTGTTGGCATTGTTTTGGTGAAGTCGTTAACGCAACCGCAATTAGTGATTGGTGCAAAACCTCAAGAATTCGTGAATTCTATTGATTTGCTAATTATTCAGGCAAATGTTAATATTATTGCCGCTCATTTCGCTGGCATTCTCTCTTCTCTGTGGCTGACAGAAAGACTGAATAAATAATTTGTTGTTTGTTATTTGTTGTCTATTTGAGAAACGAGTAACGAATGATTAATAACCAATGACTAATGACTGAAGGAGGTTATGTGCTAGAGCTAAAACGGATTCGTCAAGAACCAGAAGTTGTCCAAGAATTATTACATCGGCGGAGTTCTGAATATCAAATTCAAGAAATTTTGGATTTAAGTGAACAGCAGCGTCGTCTAGAAGGGGCGCGATCGCGCTTGCAAGCTCGCAGTAACGAAATTAGTAAGGAAATTGGTCAAAAAATTAAATCCGGACTCGCTCCCAATAGCGAAGAAATTCAAAATATTAAAGCAGAAAGTAACAAAATTAAACAGGAACTCAGCGCACTCGAACCACAAGAAAAAGACCTCAAAGCCCAAATTAAAACCCTCCTTTTATCGTTCCCCAATCTACCTAGTGAAACCGTTCCTGTTGGCAAAGATGAAACGGAAAATGTTGAGGTGCGGCGTTGGGGCGATGAATACTTACCAGCGAATTCCGACGCGATCTTACCCCATTGGGAAATGGGTGAAAAACTCGGCATCTTAGAATTTACCCGTGCGGTCAAAGTAGCGCAAAGTCGATTTGTGAACTTGATTGGCAAGGGGGCTGCCTTGGAAAGAGCCTTGATTAGTTTCATGCTCGATCAACAAATTCAAGCCGGCTATCTAGAAGTGATGCCACCGGTTTTAATTAATAGCCAATCCCTCACGGGAACCGGACAACTGCCGAAATTTGCTGAAGAAAGTTTTCAATGTCAAGGGGATGATTTGTGGTTAGCCCCCACCGCTGAAGTGCCAGTGACCAATTTATATCGAGATGAAGTTTTAGAAGCAACTCAACTCCCCATTTATCATTGTGCTTATACTCCTTGTTTTCGACGAGAAGCAGGGAGTTATGGCAAAGATACCAGAGGGTTAATTCGTCTCCATCAATTTAATAAAGTAGAGCTAGTGAAACTCGTCAGACCGGAAAATTCTGCCGCTGAACATGAAACATTAGTGCAAAATGCAGAAGCGATTTTACAAGCCTTAAAACTGCCTTATCGGGTTATAGAGTTGTGTACCGGCGATCTCGGATTTGGCGCAGCAAAGTGTTACGATTTAGAAGTTTGGCTTCCCTCTTCTCAGACTTATCGCGAAATTTCGAGTTGTTCTAACTTTGTTGACTTTCAAGCTCGACGCGCCAATATTCGCTTCAAAGAAGCCAATAAAAAAGGAACGGAGTTTGTTCATACTTTGAATGGTTCAGGACTTGCTATTGGACGGACAATGGCTGCTATTTTAGAGAACTATCAACAAGGAGATGGTACAGTGAAAATACCAGAGGTTTTACAACCTTATTTGTGTGAAACTGTACTCAAAAGTTAAAGATCAATTATCTTTTTCCCAACTGCCATACCGCTGTTCATAATAATTAAGGATTTCTTGACAGTATTGTTTTTCTTGAGAAGAAATTGTGGAGGAATAGCTGAGTCGCAAAGCTTCAACTTGACTTTTAAAGTAACTAAATTCAGAAGAAGATTGGGGAAGAATTTCCACTTCAACGCCATCAACCTGTCGTAAATGAGCCGCAATTTCTCGGTAAACGGCGAGAGGAAGTGAGGGGATTTTAATGGTTTCTTGCTGCTGCGAATGAGACACCGTTCAGTTCTTTTACGCCGAAGGAGAGTAACAATTTCTTACTTTAGCATGAAGAAAAACGAAAAAAAATAGGGGAATCTTTTAAAATTAGAAGAGAGTCACTCATTAAGGAAAAAACCTGGGAAGCATGAGCGAGACAGAAGGAACTAAATTATTATTAGTTGATGATGAACCCAGCTTGCAAGAAGCAGTGGAGGCCTACCTAGAAGATGAAGGCTTTCTGGTCAACGTGGCGAGTAATGCCAATGAAGGGTGGCAGCTACTGGAACAAGATACTCCAGACCTCGTGATTACTGATATTATGATGCCGCAGGTGGATGGCTATCAGTTTTTGGAAAAACTACGAGAAGATCCGCGCTACAAAGGATTACCTGTTATTTTCTTAACGGCGAAAGGGATGACAGCAGATCGGATTAAAGGACATCAAGCGGGATGCGATGCCTATCTGTCTAAACCCTTTGATCCTGATGAGTTGGTAGCTATTGTCAAAAATTTATTATCGCGCCGAGAAAGCATGAGTAGCAGTGGCGAGGGGAATACTGATTTAGGCGCGATCGCGCAGCAAATTGCTGAAATTAAAAGTCTTCTCGGACAACAAGGCAGTGTCAAAACCACACCGAGTCCGATCAAAATTGACCTCACGCCGCGCGAACAGAGTATCCTCAATTTGGTTGCTGAGGGGTTAATGAATAAAGAAATTGCCCGTCGCCTCGAAACCAGTGTTCGTAATGTGGAAAAATACGTCAGTCGCTTGTTTAGTAAAACCGGAACCAACAGTCGCACAGAATTGGTACGCTTTGCGCTGCAACATGGTTTAACCGAGTAGTGTTTCTCAGAAGCAATGGCAAAGACAATCCTCACCTAATAATCCCCTCTTCCAGCTGGGAAAAGGGGAAATCAGTGCTGTCTTTTAAAGATAATCCTTAGTGAACAACACCGCGTTGGGCTTGGGCATCAACGGCTTTTTGTAAGTACAGATTGAGGAATTGCCAGCCGTTCGAGACATAGTGAGGTAACTTGCGGAAGAATTTCACGACTCTTGGCGCGTCAGAATTGGCAATGGTTGTTAGCCTTTCATTATTTTTCACGCAAACTTCTAAACGATTGAAGAAGTTAGGATTATCGACATCGAGAATGGTCGGGAAAACTCGTCCTGCCGTTTCATTCGTTTTCTGGATAACATATTGGTCATATTCCCGCGCATCTAAGCCTAAGGCTTCATAGAAGCCAGACCGTTGCACATCATTGAGGTACATGGTGGCAAATACCGCGAGTAAGAAGAAGCGACACCAGAGACGAGAAATCAACCCGGTAATAACATAGGGTTGGGCTTGCATAATGGCATCAAAGAAGTCGCCATGACGGTTTTCATCTTGACACCAGTTTTCAAAGAAGCGGAACAACGGATAGATGCGGTGTTCCGGATGTTGTTCTAAATGACGATAGATGGTGATATAACGCCAATAACCAATTTTTTCTGAAAGATAGGTGGCGTAGAAAATATATTTGGGCTTGAAGAAAGTGTATTTCCGACTCTTGGTGAGAAATCCTAAATCTAGAGACAGGTTAAAGTCAGACATGGCTTTGTTTAAAAAGCCAGCATGACGGGCTTCATCCCGGGACATCAAAGTGAAGCACTCCGCCAAGAGAGGATTGGAATCTTTGAGGCGTCTGCCCAGTTCTTTATAGAGGAGAAACCCAGAAAATTCAGCGGTACAAGACCGTTCCAGAAACTCTACAAAGAGGCGGCGGGTTTCTGGATCGAGGTGTTCCCAAGATTGGTTAAACTCTTCATCCCGAATAAAGTGCTTTTGGTTATAATCAGCACGGAATTCTTCTAAAATCGCGCGGAGTTCGTCTTCGTTGACCGAAATATCCATCTGCGCCATTTCGTCAAAGTCTGTGGTATAAAAACGAGGCGTTAAAAGGGTTTCTTTCGCCGGTTGTTTAGTGCCCGGACGTAATTCTTGTTGGTCTTTATTGGCAGTGTTAACCATAGGTTATTGCTTGGGCTTCTTTCTTTGTAAAGCTTGGGATTAAATAATGAGTGCAGTTTTGCTTTTTAGTTTATCAACGAGTCAGGGCGCGATCGCGCTGACTTGTTAACGATTGCAACAAAAATCTATATCCAAATGCACATTTTGTTAAAGTTTGTAACACTCTAAGCCCGTACCGCTTCTAAGATACGGGAATAATAAAAGCGAGTGCTTGTCATGCCCGTGCGTTTAATTTCAAACCCGTTGTTCTCCAGAATTTGAACAATTTCCGCTTCCGAATGTTGGTAAGCGCGAGTGGTTTTACTGGGTCCTGGGAAAAATTCGCCAATTTTCTTTAACAAACTCAGGAAAAAAGTTTTGGGGGCAAAACTAATAATAAAACGAGATTGGGCACAGTCGGCGAGATGTTTCACCATGGTTGGAATGTCTGGGTCGGGATAGTGAATGAGAACATCCAAACAAATAACGGTGTGGTAACTTCCGCTAATGGCCTCTAAATCGCTAACTGAGAAATGAAGATTATGATCTTCTCCTAAAGCAGCTTTCGCTTGACTTTCTGCTTCTCCCACCATCTTTTCGGAAATGTCACTGGCATAAACGGTTGCCCCTGCTTGGGCTAGAGGAATACTGAGGCTTCCCGTTCCACATCCCGCATCGCAGATACTCAGTTGAGATAAATTGCCGTCTGCTTTGAGCCAACCCATAACTGTATCAATGGTTTGTTGATGTCCAATGCGGATATCTTTTTGAACCGTGTTTACTTCGCCATCGCCGTAAATATTGCGCCAGCGTTCAAAACCAACGGCATTAAAATAGTCTTTGACAATTGTTTTATCGTCTTGCATTGTATCTGTTCTTGATTCTTGGTTAATCCTGCCTCATTAATTGTTAATGATTAACTGTTAATTGTCCACGGTTCGCAATCCGTTGCCAGGTCAATTGCTGTGTCGTCTCATCCCAATGCCAACGTAACAAGTTTGCTGGTTTGCCAACACTTAAACCGGTTTCTCCTAAGGCTTCTCTTGGGCTTTCCGTGGCTAGCGCGATCGCGCTCTCAATGTCACACAGTCCCCACTTGACCAGATTCGTTACCCCTGATAAGAGCGGAAGCGTTGTTCCAGCAAGGGTTCCATCCGCTAGCCAAGCGGTTCCATCAGTGATGGTTACTTCTCGACTATCCCACGGATAAACCCCATCTCTCAGTCCTAAAGGCGCAAGGGCATCACTGACTAAAAACAATCGTTTGTCCGCTTCTCCCATCCGTAGTAAAAGTTCGAGCAGGCTGGGAGAAATATGTTGTCCATCGGCAATAAAACCACACTTCACCCCCGAATGCACTAGGGCTGCACCTAGTAGACCGGGTTCACGATGATGGAGAGGAGGCATGGCATTAAAGGCGTGTGTCACGAGTGAAGCCCCTTGTTCAAAGGCAGCTTGAGCTTCGGTTCCTGTAGCGAGGGAATGTCCAAGACTGACCAGAAGATGAGGATAGCGCGATCGCAGCTTCGCAATTATTCTTTCGTCAGAACTTATTTCTGGGGCACAAGTTAAGACCCTAACCTGTTCACTATATTTTCCGATGAGCCGATGAAAGTTGTCAAGCGTGAAGTCTAATAAATATTTTTCGGGGTGCGCACCACGTTTTTTCGGATTAAGAAAGGGACCCTCTAAATGGACGCCAAGAATTTTTGCATACGGGAACTCTTGAGTTTGATACTGTTGAATATAGTCAGCAATAACAGACAGCGATCGCGCAATTTTTTCAGGGGAAGTCGTGACAATTGTTGGGAGGAAACCATCAATGCCTTGTTCCCATAAAAACTGAGCAATGGTAAAGAGTTTATCTAAGTGCGTACTTTCTAAATCGGGAAAAGGCAACCCTAACGCACCATTAATTTGCAAATCGACGCCACCGAGAGAGAGCCAATCCCCTTTTAGGTCAATGACAGGAGATTCTTGATTTTCAAGGGGAATTCGATCTTGAGTTTGTAGCCTTTTAATTCGTCCCTGTTCGATTTCAATTTGATAACACGGATCATCATTTCTTTTCGGAAGACGAACGTTAATTAAAGAACATTTTTGATGAAGTAGTGAATAATGATTGGGGGTCATGCTTATCAGCGGTCGGCAAGATTAAATAAGGATGTTTTAACGGTTCTAGCTTTTTTACATTTTAAGTGACCGTTAAAACACACTCTGAGGGCGACTGCCCTTAATCTATCTGCTTTGCAACCATCTCGTCACTCCTCTAGACTCACAGCAGAAGTCAACGCTTAGCGAATAAGCCAATCCCTACACTGTTAGAGAATCAGGCAGATAAGCATCGAGATAATCCGTGATCGCGTCAGGGGAAATGCGTGTGGCATCAGGAGCAAGGGCGTCCTCAATTAAATCTTCTCCACTAACACCCAGCAGATACCGGTTAATCAGAATGCCATCTGTCAAAGGAAGACTCGCTCCGTTGGCATCAATATCCAGGAGAGAGCGAGACGGGTTGAGGTAGTCGAGAATCGCTTCGGCTGAAGTCCGAGTTGCATCCGGCGCCAAAGCATTGTCAATCAGAGCATCCCCCTCAAAATCCCCAAACAGATAGCGTTGAATCAGTAAACCGTCACTTAAGAAATCAGCATCGCCATTACCATCGACATCCCAGCTAAAATCTGCTTCGGAGGCAGCGCCAACGGTAACGGAATCTCCGCTGAAGTCGTACCCCACGGCGGTGCTAGCTGCCGTGTAATTAATTGTGGTCCCGGAAAACTGAGCTGCGGTGTTAAATTGAGCGTTATAGAGGGCAATGGGAACGCTGCCTGGCCATTGCCCATCGGGATCCAACCATCCGGTAGCAAGGAAGCGGTCGGTGGTTGGATCATTATCGTAGTCTTGGCTGTCTTCTTGAACCGCCTCACTGACTAAGTGCAGTTCCAAGACGTCTAAACGGACAAATTTCAGTTGGCTGGAGTCAAAGTGAAGACGGAGACCGAAACCAGTCAAATTTTCTTCGTTATCAGCGGTGTCATAGTTCACTGTCAAGTTCACCAGTTGGTTAGAGGCAGCTTCTGTAGGGTCTGGTCTCGTTGTAATTGTTTGAATGTTGGGGCGATTGTTGTCAAGTTGACGGTTGCCGAAGTTAATGCCACTTTTATCTTCTCCTAGGCCTAAGTTAACAGTGTGAGTTCCAGGTAAGTCAGTACCCATTTCCCAAATTGATTCGCCCAAAGACATTACATCGACACGGTTAAAGTCAAGATCAGTGTTAGATACATTGTCGTCTTCATTATCACCATCGTTAATGATGACTGCAGTTAAGTCGAGCAAATCACTAAACTCACTTGCGCTTAGTCGGCGACCTAACCTTTGCGTTGCCAATTGTTGGGCGAGTATTGCAATGCCTGCAATGTGTGGTGAAGCTTGGCTGGTTCCTCCCTGAGTTTCTAGTCCTCCATTAGCCCCTGCGCCTGTGCTAAACGGGCCAGGAGCGAAAATATCACTCAGTGTGCCGTGTCTTTGAGAAAAACTGGCAATCCGATCAGCGTCGCTAGACAAATCTCTTGCTCCGCTCTGCCACGATACTGGACCGACATCCTCATCATAAACTGCCCCGACTGAAAGGGAATTTGGATCTGCTGAAGGGTAAGCTACTCCCTGAGCGCTGCCATGAGTGTAGAAACCATTACCCGAGGCGGAAGCAACTATAATGTCCATGGCATTTAGCGCCGCCAGTTCATCGTTTATGCCATAAAGGGTTTGAGAAGTTGTGTAATTGTCACCATCTCCTAGCGACATATTAACACTGGCGATATTGTAAGTAGCGGCATTGTTAACCACCCACTGCAAGGCTTGTTCTATATAGGAAAAATTCCCATCACCACTGTCCTCGAATACCTTCAAATGAATGATGTCCGCTCCTGGTGCCATACCTTTGTAGGTGCTATCGGAAGAAGCGACTATACTGGAGACATTAGATCCATGTCCATCTACGTCGCTTGCATCTCCATCGCCATCAGCGAAATCGTATTGATAGACAATCCGGTCAGAGATACCATCGCCATTGCTATCCGAACCAAAAAAAGGATGATCTAAATCAATTCCCCCATCTAGGATCACGGCGGCGAAACCATTACCATTAATCCCAGCGAAGCGAGGATCAGCCCGGAAGTCATCGATATTGATCAGGGGACCAGAAATGTCAGTTTGAGGGGTGATACTTCCTTCGTTGCCAGGCGGAACTGTTTCGCCTTGCTTGTAAATTGGCACCTTTGAAGCGGTAGTCGTGATCGATTCCAAGACTTCATCTGGTGATTGTGGAATGGTGTCCATCCCTAGATTAGGATAGGTTTGCTCCCAACCAGCCTGCTGAACCTCAGCAATGATGTAAGTTCCAGCTCCTAGGTTGGGAAAGGTATAATTCCCCTGAGCGTCAGTAGTTTGGGTTGGTTCTCCCGTGTCCAATTGCCCATTTTGATTCTCGTCGATATAGATTTCCCAATTGGCTAGTCCAAGTTCCCCTGAATCCTTGATGCCATCGCTATTGAGATCGTTCCACTTCATCCCACTGATGGAGCCAGGACTATTGTCATTCTCTACAGTAAAGGTACGAGAATATTCGTTATTGCTCTCATTAGACTCATTGACTTGATTTGAGTAATCGACTTCTAGGGTTAAAGTATAAGTACCAGCACTTTCAATGGAAATGACATAATCCTCAATCCAAGTGTAATAGTTAGGCTCGAGGGAACTGCTTCTTGTCCAAGTCTTTATCTCATTGCTATCCAGT
>CAZAYV010000037.1:0-29279 GCA_964489465.1 uncultured Dactylococcopsis sp.
TATCCCGGAAAAATTGAATTTGATTACCTCCCCGAAAATACACAAGCAGTTATTTGTCAACCCATTGGCAACGAAGGCGCTTTGATCGTGGCTGCTAATGCACCCCGAAGTTACACCAAACAAGATGAAACTTGGATCGAAGGAATTGCTGATAAATTAAGTTACACTCTTGCCAGAAGTATCACTTCAAAATGATCCTGGATGAAGACAATAATTTAAGTTGTGTCAAATTCATATCTCAAAAGAGATTGATCGCTACCGATGATGTGATTATGCTCTCATTTCAATCACTTTTTACTTTAATTATCCGATTTTCCCAAAAAGAAGGAGCAATATTGCCCGTTAAGAGATAGTCATCTCCTAATTGTTCCCAAGTGATATCTTCTAACATTAATGCTTCTGTCATTTGCTTGAAGTCTAACTCTCCCACTGGTGTCGGTGCGCTCACACCCCCGATAATTTTGGGTGCCATAAACGCTAAAATTTGTTGCACGGCTCCTTCTTTAATTGCACTGGCTGCTAAGGTGCCACCGCATTCCCATAAAACTCTTGATAACCCGCGCTCATACAAATATTTCATCACTGTTGCTGGGGTTAAAGGAGATAATTGAAGCACTTCTACTCCCTGATTTTCCAGTTGTTTGGCTGTCTCTAAATCAGCCTGTTCGGTTAAGACTAAGGTTGCGGCTTGCTCAGTTTGGAAAATATGGGCTGCTGGGGATAACTCTAAACTCCGACTCATCACAATTCGTAATGGGTTCTGTTTGGTTAAGTGATGAGTGGTCAAGTAGGGATTATCTTGACGGACTGTATTCCCGCCAACAATGACGGCGTCGCACTGAGAACGTTCTTGATAAACTCGGTTTCGTGCGGGAATATCTGTAACCCAAGCACTATGTCCAATTGTGGTGGCAATTTTGCCATCTAAGGTCATGGCATATTTAAAAATTCCGAAGGGACGTTGATAGAGAACCCGATGGATAAAACCCGCATTGAGCTGCCGACACGCCTTTTCTTCAACCCCAACGACCACTGAAATCCCTGCTTTCTCCAGACGTTGTCTACCACCAGCAGCGGTAGTATTGGGATCAGCCATGCCAATCACCACTTTCTTAATTCCGGAGGCAATCACTGCTTCGGAACAGGGAGGGGTGCGTCCATAATGATTGCAGGGTTCAAGATTGACGTATAATGTTGCACCAATCGCTTGCTCTCCGGCTTGACGAAGGGCAAAAACTTCAGCGTGGGGTTGACCAATGCCGGGATGATAGCCTTCGCCAACAATTTTTCCCTGCTGGACAATGACAGCACCGACTAAAGGATTAGGCGACGTTTTGCCGATGCCGTGACGAGCGAGTTGCAGACAGCGTTGCATCATTGCCTGATCAAAAGGAGTGCCAATTGCTGTAGGGCCGGTTATATTGTCCATTGAGTCAACTTACGTTTGTTATAGTTTGCGATTTTGGTTATTTCTATAAGTTTTTCTAATTCAAAAAACACTAAAAACACTCGAAAACTTATCTAAAAATTGCTAAAGTAAAGAAGCTTTACGAAAATGTCCTTCCTCAGTACAAACTTTATGGTTCTAGAAACTATACCAAAAACTGCATCTTTTTCGGAAAAATGTCGACAGAGTCAAGCATTGACCGTATTTTGTGATTTTGATGGTCCACTTGTGGATGTGTCTGACCGTTATTACAATACTTATCAAATTGCTTTGGATCGAACCTGCAATTATTATCAAAGTTATCAGTGCCACTTGCTGCCGACTCCTTTAAGTAAAGAACAGTTTTGGCATATGAAACAAGAACGGGTTTGTGATCAGGAAATTGCTTTGCGCTCTGGTTTACAAATTCAGCATATTCCTTATTTTGTCCAACAAGTGAGGGAAATTGTCAATGAACCGTTTTTATTAAGGAAGGATAAGTTTCACCAAGGAGTCAATTGGGCACTGGCGACTCTCCATTCCCAAGGGGTGCGTCTGGTTGTTGTCACCTTGCGCTGTCAGGAACAAGTTACTCAGTTGCTGAGAAATTATGGTTTGCTGCGTTTATTGAGCGGTGTTTATGGCACCAGTGATGAAACAGTGGCTTATGCCAATAATGTGGAATGCAAAACGATGCTGTTGAAGCAAGCCTTAAGAGAACAAGGTGATCACAATGCTTGTATGGTCGGAGATACAGAAGCTGATGTTTTAGCAGCACAAGCCTTGGGAATTTGCGCGATCGCGCTCACTTGCGGGATTCGTAGCGGTAATTATCTCCAACAATTTCAACCCGATTACATTGAAAGCAACCTTTTGAATACGGCGCATCGTCTCGAAGAACTCTGTCTTAATTAATCCGCTTCCAGGTGTTCCCAGCAGTAATTTAAGGGATAATAAACCGCTGGTGCCCACAAACTACTCAGTAATGCCGAAACTAAAGCAATCTGTTGGTGTTGGGTCCAAATGGCAACCAAACGCGAAAAATCAAATAGAGTATATTGCGCAGCCGTCAAGGTTTCCGCCACAACTGCCATAATAAAAACGATCAGCGCGATTGAAATGAAATCCTCTTGAATATATTTTTCCTTATCAATGCGTCCGGTTAAGAAACCAACTAACGCCAGACTAAAGACATGAGACGGATTAGAAAGGGTCATTCCATCTTGAATGAGTCCGGCAGCAATACCGGCTATTCCCCCTTGCCAGGGTTGGCGTTTAATGCTCCAAGCAACCACCCAAATTAACAACCAATGTGGTCCCAACCCCAGTAAAACCGTTCCGGGTAAACGAGTGGGTAAGAGCAAAGCACAAAAAATCAGGGAACCCACACTCACGACACAATTCAGAAGATAACGTTGAGCTGAGGATAAGGAATTAATTTTCAGCACTAGAATTATACACCATTAGCCATTGATCACTCATCATGCTGTCTTTAGATTTTCTCGAGATAGCGTAACGACTTAAGCCCCCAAGTCTCTGCTGCCTGGGGGCAAAAATTAAGCCGGTTAATCCGTTAGCGCTTTTAATAACACTTCCGATAAAGGGCTATTACCCATTTCTGTCATGGTAATGGTATCAACAATATCAAATTTTGCCCCCGCATCAAGAAGCTGGTCATCCAGGGCTTTTAGGTACTCAGTAACTTTAGGATCATCTCCCACTTGAATAAAGGAAATGCCAATTTCATCATCTCGTTCCACGCGACGGGACATTTCAATAATTAACTGGATCACCCCTTTGCGATCTTCCGGTTCGCCATCAGTAATGACTAAGAACGTTTCGCCATTGGCATTGGCTTCTCCATTGGCTTTGCGTCGAAAATAGTTCTCTAATGCATGTTGTAATACCCCATATAAGTTAGTTTTTCCCATGGGATCATTTTCCGCATAAATTTCGTTCACCTTATCCGAGGTGACATGATCGTATCGTTTAAAGCGACTGGAAAATAAATAGACGGTAATCCCATCTGAATCATAGGCTTCGCATTGTTTTGCCAGCGCATAAGTTGATTCTTGGGCAACTTCCCAACGGGATTTTCCCTCCGGTTGGTCTTGCGTTGACATACTTTGACTTTTGTCAATGAGTAATGTGTAATCGCGATCGCGAATTAAAGCATTTTTGTCCACGGCTTCACCTTCCTCACTTGCTTACGCAGCTGCTAACACAGATGATAGTTTTTCCCAACGGAACGCGCGATCGCCGCCGAGTTCAACCACCACTTTCACTCTCGGTTCAATTTCATGAAATTTGGCCAAATAACTTAATTCTTGGCGGGAGAAAACAAAACCCTCAATAAGCCACAAAACTAGACCTTTTTTATTCTCGGGCAAAATTTCTAATTGAGAATCAACAATGGGGGGTAAAAAATAAACATCACCAACCTCAGCTCCTTGACCAATATTTTTTTTTCCCAGATGAGGATGGCGGACCCCATGAATCCCTTTGAAATAGGAAGCAGGGTCTCCTAAGCCCTTGGCTGAGAGATGAAGTGTCACATAACCTTTGGTTCGTAACCGACGCTGATATCGTCCTTCAAACCCGCCTTCTAAGGGAGCGTAAACACCAAGCGCACCGGACTCTTCTAAATCACGGAGAAATTTATTACCTGTCGTTAGTAGTGCCATGTTCTGCTTTAATTTTTGTTAAAAAATCCTCAAACTTATTCTGACACACTCCTTGCCCAATCAAAAAAATGCCCTGTTTGTTGCATAAGTTATTTAAATTTGATATTATTTTTGATTGTGACTCAAAAACTGGATTCAGTGCAGTTGACCCAGCAGACAGCAAGTTGATGTTGCTTTTGGCAACAGATAAACTGTTGGCCTGGAGGTTGCTGTCACTTAACGAATCAGCCCAAGCTAACTTCAAAAAGCGACATTGTCGTCTCGTTAGGATACTGGAGAAGCCCTTACCAGTTTTCTCTAAGTCTTAGCGAAACCTAAACGGCAAAAGCAGCTCCATTTCTAAGTCATTGCTAAGCTGGCTCCGATTAACATTCGCTTCCTAACATTACATTGCGGTAGAGGAATTAATGTTGGAGCCCCCAGCACGAAGCAAAACGGAAGTCGATAGTCCTCACCCTTGATTCAATCAGGGTTGCCAAGGACTAACCAGGAGTCGCCAGAGAATATTGGGTGAATTCACTCAAGAGTTCTTATTCCTGCTCTTCGCTGTCATTCGTTTGCCAGCAAAAAGTAAGGATCAATTAATAAGGCTCTGGGCTTTCAAGAAACTGTTATTGAGGACAAAAACAGCCCTAAACCAGACTGATCGTCAGTCCCGTCTAGGGTGCGGTTAGTCAGTCACGCTGTTTGGTTCAATCTTATGTTGTCTATACACAAGGGGGGTCGCCTGTGTCTATTGGTTTAATGGGTCGAAAACTAGGAATGACTCAAATTTTTGACCAAGAAGAAGGAAGTGCTATTCCAGTCACCGTTATTCAAGTGGGTCCTTGCACAGTCACCCAAATCAAAACACCCAGTACAGATGGGTATAGCGCAGTGCAACTGGGTTATGAAACGGTAAAAGAAAAAGCACTGACTCAACCGGAACTGGGACATCTCAAGAAGGCAGATGCCCCTAATCTTCGTCATTTGAAAGAATATCGAGTCCCTGATCCGGATAATTATCAGCTTGGACAAGCGCTCAACGCTGACCTCTTTAGCGCCGGTCAACTCGTCGATGTTAGAGGGACGAGCATCGGTCGGGGATTTGCCGGTTATCAGAAGCGCCACAGCTTTGCTCGGGGACCGATGAGCCACGGCTCTAAAAACCACCGCCTCCCCGGTTCCATTGGTCCGGGAACCACACCGGGGCGGGTTTACCCAGGGAGCCGGATGGCAGGTCGTATGGGGGGTAAAACCGTTACCACTCGCAAATTAAAAGTGGTTCGTGTCGATACTGAAAAAAATGTCATTCTCGTTAAGGGAACGGTTCCTGGGAAACCCGGTGGGGTATTAAGTATTACGCCTAGTAATTTAGTCGGTGCAAAAGCGAGCTAGATCGCATTGATACATCTGACAGGTATGGAAAGAATTAATTATGGTTAATTGTGCTGTTAAAAATTGGCAAGGGGAAACAGTCGGGGAAGCAACCTTAGACTTGAAAGTTGCTAAGCCAGAAAATGCCGAACATATCGTGCATCGAGCCCTAATTCGCCAAACGACAAATGCTCGTCAGGGCACGGCTTCGACCAAAACTCGCTCCGAAGTGCGAGGCGGCGGACGCAAACCGTGGCGGCAAAAAGGAACCGGGCGCGCTCGTGCCGGCTCGAGTCGTTCTCCCTTATGGCGCGGTGGCGGTGTCATCTTTGGACCGAAGCCTCGTGATTTCAATATTAAAATGAATCGCAAAGAACGGCGTCTCGCCTTGAGAACAGCGCTTGCGAGCCGAGGGGAAGATTTCCTCGTGGTAGAACCCTTTGCGGAACAATTTTCCCAGCCCAAAACCAAGGAATTGGCACAAGCGATGAGCCGTTGGGGCGTAGAGCCTGGGGTGAAAACGTTAATTATTTTGGATGAATGGACAGAAAACGTGACTTTATCGGCTCGCAATCTGCCCAATGTTCGGTTAATACGGGCTGATAGCTTGAATATCTACGATATTTTAGTGGCGCAGAAAATTGTCACCACCCCAAGCGCGATCGAGAAAATCCAGGAGGTGTATAGTGATTGAAAAAAAAGAACGCGAATTAATTGATTTAGTGCGCAAACCAGTGATTACAGAAAAGGCAACGATTCTATTAGAGCAAAACAAATACGTTTTTGACGTTGCCAAACAAGCGACAAAACCTGAGATCAAAAAAGCAATCGAAATGCTTTTTGATGTGAAGGTGACAAAGGTGAATGTTCAAAATCTACCCCAGAAAAAACGCCGAATGGGGAGATATATGGGAACCAAACCCCAATACAAACGAGCAATTGTCACCCTTGCTCAAGAAGACACAATCACTCTCTTCCCGGAAGTTTAAACACCTATCGCGAAACTTAACGTCTTATGAGTATTCGATCTTATCGACCTTATACCCCAGGGACCCGACAAGCAACGGTTTCTGATTTTGCAGAAATTACGCGCTCAAAGCCGGAGAAATCCCTCACCAAATATAAACATCGTCAAAAAGGACGGAATAACCGTGGTGTTATTACCAGTCGTCGTCGGGGGGGAGGTCACAAACGTCGCTATCGCCAAATTGACTTTCGTCGGAATAAGCATAATGTACCGGCTAAAGTTGCTGCAATTGAGTACGATCCCAACCGTAACGCTCGCATTGCCCTCTTGCATTACCAAGATGGCGAAAAACGTTATATTCTTTGGCCAGCCGAATTAAATGTTGGCGACACGATTATTTCTGGTGACGAGGCGCCATTTGAAATTGGTAATGCGACGCCGTTAAGCCGCATTCCTCTCGGTACAGAAGTGCACAATATTGAACTCGTTGCAGGGAAAGGCGGACAGATTGTTAGAGCTGCCGGTACCGCAGCGCAAGTCGTGGCTCGGGAAAAAGGCTATGTCAGTCTCAAATTGCCCTCCCGAGAAGTTCGGATGGTGCGCCAAGAATGCCTTGCTACCATTGGTCGCGTCGGTAATGCCGAACACCGGAACTTAACCTTAGGCAAAGCAGGTCGATCGCGCCACCTCGGACGTCGTCCGAAAGTCCGCGGTAGTGTCATGAACCCTGTGGATCACCCCCATGGCGGTGGGGAAGGACGGGCTCCCATTGGTCGTCCGAGCCCGCTCACTCCTTGGGGTAAACCCACGTTGGGGGCAAAAACCCGCAAGGCGAAGAAAAACAGCAACAAACTGATTGTGCGTCGTCGTTCATAAGTCATTCGTAACGGATTGACTCCGAACATCACATCCGAACAAAAGAGAGTAGAAGAGGAAAAAATTATGGGTCGTTCTTTAAAGAAAGGTCCTTACGTTGACGACAAACTGCTCAAAAAAATTGAGCAACTCAACGCAGCGGACAAAAAAGAAGTCATTAAAACTTGGAAACGCGCTTCCACCATTATTCCGCAAATGGTGGGACACACCATCGCGGTTTACAACGGCAGACAGCACGTCCCGGTCTTTGTCAGTGACCAAATGGTCGGACACAAATTAGGGGAATTTGCTCCCACTCGCACCTTTAAGGGACACGCCAAAAGCGATAAAAAAGCGCGGAGATAAGTTTAGAGAATTAGCGAGGAAACTATGCCAGTAGATACCAGTGTTGAAACCAAAGCGATCGCGCGCTATATCCGAATGTCTCCCCATAAAGTGCGACGGGTGTTAGACCAAATTCGCGGTCGCTCCTATCGAGAAGCGCTGATTATTTTAGAATTTATGCCTTACCGCGCCTGTGATCCGGTCTTAAAGGCACTGCGTTCAGCAGCAGCCAATGCCGAACATAATCAAGGGCTCGATCGCGCCAGTCTGGTCATTAGCCAAGCCTATGCCGATGGCGGACCCACTTTGAGACGGTTCCGTCCTCGGGCCCAAGGACGCGCTTACCAAATCCGTAAACCCACCTGTCACATTACCATCGCTGTCGCGCCAACTACCGAAGAATAGAAACATTATGGGACAAAAGATTCATCCAACCGGGTTGCGACTCGGCATTACCAAAGAGCATCTTTCCTGTTGGTATGCCGATTCCAAGCGCTATCCCGAACTCTTACAAGAAGATTTCCAAATTCGGAATTACATCGATAAAACCCTTAATAATGCGGGAATTTCTGCCACAGAAATTGAGCGCAAAGCCGATCAAATTAGCCTGCAAATTCACACCGCCCGTCCTGGGGTAGTCGTGGGTCGGGGCGGCAGCGGTATTGAATCCCTGCGCGTTGGCTTGCAACAGCTCCTTGGTGGAAATCGGCAAATTAGTATCAACGTCAGTGAAGTTTCTCGCGTTGATGCCGATGCGGTTTTAATCGGAGAATACATTACTCAGCAGCTCGAACGTCGGGTTTCCTTCCGTCGCGTTGTTCGTCAAGCCATGCAACGGGCGCAGCGGGCTGAAGTCCAAGGCATCAAAATCCAAATCAGCGGGCGACTCAACGGAGCAGAAATTGCTCGTACGGAATGGACACGAGAAGGACGGGTTCCCCTGCACACGCTCCGAGCCGATATTGACTACGCCTATCGCACCGCAGAAACCATCTACGGCATTTTAGGTGTCAAAGTCTGGGTCTTCAAAGGAGAAATTCTTCCCGAAGATGAAGATCAACAAGCAGAGGCGTCCCCGACTCCCCGTCGCCAACCGCGTCGTCAGAAATTTGAAGATCGTTCTGGTGAAAATTAGTCATTCGTCACTGGTCATTAGTTACTTAATAACAGAGGGCTAAGGACAAAGGACAGATAACAAAGTAAGAAAAAACAATGCTAAGTCCTAAGCGAACAAAATTTCGGAAACAACAAAGAGGGCGAATGAAAGGGCTCTCCCACCGTGGGAACACCATCAATTTTGGTGATTTTGCCCTGCAAGCCATTGAACCCTGCTGGATTAACTCTCGCCAAATTGAAGCCGCTCGTCGGGCAATGAACCGCTACCTCCGTCGGGGTGGAAAAATTTGGATTCGGATTTTCCCTGATAAACCCATTACGATGCGGGCGGCAGAAACGCGGATGGGTTCCGGGAAAGGTAACCCCGAATATTGGGTTGCTGTTGTTAAACCGGGTCGCATCATGTTTGAAATTGGTGGCGTGAATAAAGACGTTGCCCAAGAAGCAATGCGCCTGGCTGCCCAAAAACTCCCGATCAAAACGAAGTTTTTAGTCCGTGAAGAATAAGGAGGAAGTATGCCTTTACCTAAAATTGCTGATGCGCGGGCTTTAAGCGATGAAGAACTCTCCCAAGAAATTATTAACGCTAAACGAGAACTCTTCAATCTGCGCTTCAAACAGGGAACCCGCCAGGAAGACCAAGCCAAGCCCCACGAATTTAAGCATCTCAAACATCGGATTTCGCAATTACTCACCGTCGAACGGGAACGAGAAATTGCCAAAAAACAAGCAGCAACTCCCTCATCAGAACCAGCGGAGGAATAAAAGTAAACCATGACAACCAAAGAACGAATTGGCGTGGTGGTCAGTAACAAAATGCAGAAAACTGTTGTGGTTGCCGTTGAAAACCGTGCGCCTAGTCGCAAGTATGGCAAAACCGTTGTTACGACTAAACGCTATAAAGTCCACGATGAGAACAACGATTGTCAAGAAGGCGATCGCGTTCGCATCCAAGAAACCCGTCCCCTTTCCAAAACGAAACGTTGGACGGTTGCAGCTATTATCGAATCGGCTAGCGGTCAAGAACCGCCTCAAGCTCTTACCTCAGAACCAGAAGAACAATGATCCAACAAGAGACCATTCTTAACGTTGCTGACAACAGCGGTGCTCGTAAAATTCAATGCTTGCGCGTAATGCGGGCTGGGAACGCTCCTTACGGGCGGATTGGGGATGTGATTATTGGCGTTGTCAAAGATGCCCTCCCCAACATGCAAGTGAAAAAATCGGATATTATCCGTGCCGTGATTGTGCGGACTCGTTATCCTGAACGCCGAGACAGTGGCATGAGTATTCGCTTTGACGATAACGCAGCAGTCATTATCAACGCCGATAATAATCCCAGAGGAACGCGGGTCTTCGGTCCTGTCGCCCGGGAACTGCGGGACAAAAACTTTACCAAAATTGTTTCTCTAGCGCCGGAGGTTTTGTAAGATGCCTAGAAAAAATCGGACGCAAACCACCCCAAAGCGATACAAAATGCACGTGAAAAAAGGCGACACGGTGCAAGTCATTTCCGGAAAAGATAAAGGAAAAGTGGGAGAAATCCAACGGGTGATCCCGAAAGAATCGCGAGTCGTGGTGGAAGGAGTGAATGTGCGGACTAAGCACCAAAAACCCACCCAAGAAGGGGAAAAAGGGCAAATTATCACCTTTGAAGCCCCCATTCATAGCTCTAACGTGATGCTCTATTCCAATAAAGAATCTTGCGCCTCTCGGATTAGCTATACCTACACCGAAGATGGACGCAAAGTGAGGATGCTCAAAAAAACCGGCGAAATCATTGATTAACTTTAAACTTTCTCAATTCCTGACCAACGGTCAGAGCAGGCGCCTTTTGGTCAAAAAGGCGTAATCTCTGACCAAGCCCAGGAAACTCACTTGAGACTAAAAACTATGACACAACGACTAAAAACGACTTATTTTGACACCATTGCTCCCCAACTCCAAAAAGAGTTTAGTTACAGCAATGTTCATGAAATTCCGAAAGTGGTGAAAGTCACCGTGAATCGGGGATTAGGAGAAGCCTCTCAAAATGCCAAAGCCTTAGAATTATCAGTTCAAGAAATTGCCACCATTACCGGTCAAAAACCAGTGGTGACGCGGGCGAAAAAAGCGATCGCGGGCTTTAAAGTCCGCGAGGGCATGCCCGTCGGGGTCATGGTTACCTTACGGGGGGAACGGATGTATGCTTTCCTCGATCGCTTAATCAACGTTGCCCTGCCCAGAATTCGTGACTTTCGCGGGATTAGTCCCCGCAGCTTTGATGGACGCGGCAACTACAACTTAGGCTTACGGGAGCAAATTCTCTTCCCAGAAATTGAATACGACAATATTGATCAAATTCGTGGGATGGATATTGCCATCATCACTACTGCCAAAACCGATGAAGAAGGTCGCGCCCTACTCAGAGCAATGGGAATGCCCTTCCGAGAACAATAAATCTTCTCAAGTACTTTGAACAGGAGGGAAAACAGCAACTAATGGCCTCGACAGATACCATCTCGGATATGCTCACGCGGATTCGCAATGCTTGCATGGTGCAACATGAAACAACGGTTGTTCCTTACAACAAAATGAACCGCAATATTGCTCGCGTTTTAAAAGAAGAAGGCTTCATCGATAGCTATGAAGAAGTCGGTGAAGGCTTGAAAAAACAAGTCTTAATTTCGTTACGATATCAAGGTCGTAATCGCAAACCCATTATTAAAAAACTCATGCGGGTGAGCCGACCGGGTTTGAGAGTTTATTCCAATCATAAAGAACTGCCCCGTGTTCTCGGTGGAATTGGCATTGCTATTATCTCCACCTCCAGCGGTATTATGACGGATCGCGAAGCCCGTAAGCGGGGCATTGGCGGGGAAATTCTCTGCTATGTCTGGTAAATTCAGAATTGATTGAAGGAGTCATTGCTTATGTCACGGATTGGTAAATTACCGATTCCCCTTCCCCCAAAGGTAGAAATCACCGTTGATGGCAAGCAGGTGAAAGTCAAAGGACCGAAAGGGGAATTAGAACAGACTATGCCTGATTTTGTCACCATTGAACAAGAAGAAAACCAAGTTTTGGTGCAGCGAGTCAATGATTCTCGCAAAGCACGGGAACGTCACGGCTTAGCGCGCACCCTCGTTGCCAATATGGTGCAAGGGGTCTCCCAAGGCTTTGAAAGACGCCTCCAAATTCAAGGGGTGGGGTATCGGGCGCAAGTGCAAGGACGCAACTTAGTCTTGAATGTCGGCTACAGCCACCCTGTCGAAATCACTCCGCCCGACGGCATTCAAATTAACGTGGAAAAAAATACAGAAATCATTATTAGTGGCATTAATAAAGAATTGGTTGGCAACTTGACCGCAAAAATTCGGGCTGTTCGTCCGCCTGAACCCTACAAAGGGAAAGGGATTCGCTTTCTGGGAGAACAAGTCCGACAAAAAGCGGGTAAAGCAGGGAAGAAATAGAAATCATGAAGAACAATCGCAAAGAACTGATCAAACAGCGCCATCGTCGGATTCGGCGCAAAGTGGAAGGGACTGCCGAACGCCCTCGTTTAGCAGTGTTTCGTTCTCATCAGCATATTTACGCGCAAGTGATCGACGACAAGCAACAACATACCTTAGTGGCTGCGTCCACCGTCGATCCCAATTTACGGCAAACCTTAGACTCAACGCGCACTTGCGAAGCCTCCGCTGCGGTTGGCACCTTAGTAGCGCAGCGCGCGATCGAAAAAGGCATCAAACAAGTGGTTTTTGATCGCGGGGGCAATGTTTATCATGGACGGGTGCGTAGCCTAGCGGATGCCGCTCGTGAAGCCGGACTAGAATTTTAAGGGGGGAAATCATGGCAAAACGAAACCAAAGCAAAAAGGAAGACAGCCAGTTTCAAGAGCGCGTGATTCAGATTCGACGCGTGAGCAAAGTGGTTAAAGGCGGTAAAAAACTGAGCTTCCGCGCGATCGTGGTTGTGGGCAATGATCGCGGTCAAGTAGGAGTTGGTGTTGGCAAAGCCGGTGATGTGATTGGTGCGGTACGCAAAGGCGTTGCCGATGCTAAAAAACAACTGGTTGATGTTCCCATCACCAAGAGTAATTCCATTCCCCACCGGGCTAATGGTTTTGCCGGGGGGGCAAAAGTGATGGTTCGTCCCGCAGCACCCGGTACGGGTGTAATTGCTGGGGGCGCGGTGCGGACGGTTCTTGAACTGTCTGGGGTCAAAAATATTCTGGCTAAGCAGTTGGGTTCGTCTAATCCCTTGAATAATGCCAGAGCCGCGATCGATGCCTTAGCGTCCTTACGCACCTTCAAAGAGGTTGCCAACGAGCGGAGTGTTCCTCTGGAACAAATTTTTTCCTAGATGACGTTCGATGGGACGTCTGTCGTTAGTCATTGGTTATTCAATCATAAATAACAATCAAACTATGAAACTACACGAATTAAAACCCAAAAAAGGCTCCCGTAAACAGGGTCGTCGTCTGGGACGCGGAATTTCAGCTGGACAAGGAGCCAGTTGTGGCAAAGGAATGCGCGGTCAAAAAGCTCGTTCCGGTCCCAGTCCATTCCGGGGGTTTGAAGGGGGTCAAATGCCCCTTTATCGGCGCGTTCCTAAACTAAAACACTTTACGAGAGTGAACCCCCGTCGCTACACTACGATTAATGTTGGTAAGTTAGCCGGTTTACAGCCAAACACAGAAGTTACCCTGACAACACTTGTTGAGGCGGGTTTGATTAACGATCCCGAAGGTCCCCTTAAGATTTTAGGGGATGGTGAAATCAACATTCCTTTACAAGTGAAGGCGGATGCGTTTACGAAAAGTGCTCGTCAAAAAATTGAATCGGCAGGGGGAAGCTGTGAAGAATTGACTTAATTCATTTAAGTCAATTCGCTACAATCCAACGTTTAGTCAATTCCAATATCGGGGAGAAATAATCCTTCATGGTTGTTAGTAGAGAAAGAACCCCAAACGCACAAGAAACATTTATGCAGATGGCACAAGCGGCTGGGTTGCGCAGTCGCTTGTTGATCACAGTGGGCCTAATTTTATTAGTCCGACTGGGTGTGCGAATTCCTGTTCCAGGAATTGATCGCGCTAGCTTTGCGGAAGCGGTGCAGAATAGTCCCATTTCAGGATTTTTAAACTTCCTGTCTGGCGGTGGCTTGTCTGCAGTCGGGATTTTTGCCTTAGGCATTCTTCCGTTCATTAATGCTTCCATTATTATGCAGTTACTCACTGCTGGTCTTCCCTATTTAGAAAATTTACAAAAAAATGAAGGGGAAGCTGGGCGACGGAAAATTTCCCAAATCACCCGTTATGTTGCCCTTGCTTCTGCCGTTTTTAATAGCTTTGGTTTAGCGACATTTGTTCAACCCTATGCTTATAATCCAGGTCCTATCTTTTTGTTGAAAACAGTCATTGCTCTTACGGCAGGGTCAATGTTTGTGATTTGGCTATCGGAGTTAATCACAGAGCGAGGCATCGGTAATGGTCCCTCGTTATTGATTTTTGTCAATATTGTTGCTGTTTTACCGCGAACCCTGGGGAATACCATTGAATTTGCTCAAACCGGTGGACGAGAAGCGGTGGCTCAGGTGCTGATTTTAGCACTGGTTTTCTTAGTCATGATTGTGGGGATTGTCTTTGTTCAAGAGGGAACCCGACGAATTCCCATCGTCTCAGCGCGTCGCCAAGTGGGACGGCGTTTATATCGAGAGCGGACCAGTTATCTCCCTTTGCGAGTTAATCAAGGCGGTGTCCTCCCCATTATTTTTGCATCGACACTGCTCATTTTGCCCTCCTCACTGGCTCAGTTTACCCAAGGGGGCGGCGGCGAAGAACAAACCGGAATTGGAGCACTCATCAATGATGTTTTAATTCAAATTTCTACTTACATGAATCCCAGCGGACCGACGCCTTGGCTGTATGTCAGCATTTATTTACTGTTGATTCTCTTCTTTAGCTACTTCTATGCAGCGTTAGTCGTGAATCCAGTGGATATGTCTCAAAATTTGAAAAAAATGGGCGCTAGTATTCCTGGCATTCGCCCAGGGAAAGCAACCAGTGATTATCTACAAAAAGTGATTAATCGCTTAACGTTATTGGGGGCAATTTTCTTGGGAATTGTCGCAACTGTTCCGACAGCAGTGGAAACAGCAACGGGTGTAACCACCTTCCAAGGGTTGGGGGCAACTTCACTTTTGATTTTAGTGGGGGTTGCCATTGATACGGCAAAACAAATTCAAAGCAGTGTTATCTCTCAACGGTATGAAGGAATGGTGAAACAGTAGTGAATTAACAATTAACAATGAATAATTAACATTCAGTTATTCGTTGTTGATTGTTAATGCGTCGGGGAAAATTAGAAATTCCCTGACTCATTCTTTTGGAGAAAATTACCCTCCCTTTTAGTGAATGTCTCAACCAATAACAAATAAAAGATAAAAAACTAATGACTCAATATTCTCGGTTAATTTTTTTTGGACCTCCCGGAGCTGGTAAGGGAACGCAAGCCAAAGCGCTATCTGAAGAATGTCAGATTCCTCATATTGCTACCGGCGATATTTTACGCAACGCGATCGCGCAACAAACCGATGTCGGACAAAAAGCGCAAACCTATGTAGAAAATGGCGATTTAGTCCCCGATGAAGTTCTAGCCGAATTAGTGCGCGATCGGCTCCAACAACCCGATGCGAAAGCAGGCTGGATCTTGGATGGCTTTCCTCGCACCCTCAACCAAGCGGATTTTTTAGACCAACTGTTAAGTGAATTGAACTCAGCTTACGACTTGGTGATTTATTTGGATGTCCCTGATGATGTCCTGATGCAACGGTTATTAGGACGGGGGCGTAAGGATGATACCAAAGATACTATTCGTCATCGGTTAGATGTTTTCCATAACCAAACTGAAGCCCTCATTCATTTTTATCAACAACGCAATCACTTCTTACAGGTTGATGGCAATCAGCACCTTTCAGCCGTGACTGAGCGCATTAAAACAGCGATGAAAGAAGGGTACTAAAGCCTGTCCTGGCGAATTTTTGCTAAGATTATCGATGGGTAACTTTGCCTTCTTTTCCCAAATTTTCTACAGAAGAGCTAAGTTATTCGATGCTCTCTTAGAGGAGAAACTAAACCCAATGTCTAAACAAGATTTAATTGAGATGGAAGGAACCGTTACCGAGTCCTTACCTAACGCGATGTTTCGTGTGGACTTAGAAAACGGATTCAATGTGTTAGCTCATATCTCTGGCAAAATTCGCCGTAACTACATTAAAATTCTACCCGGCGATAAAGTCAAAGTCGAGTTAACTCCTTATGATTTGACAAAAGGACGGATTACCTATCGTCTGCGTAAAAAGTAAGATAACTTTGAGGTTTTGACATAATATTGCAAACATGATATAATGAAAGGCTTGTAGTCTATCAAAACGACCATGAAAGTTCGACCTTCAGTGCGAAAAATGTGTGAGCGTTGCCGAGTTATTCGTCGTAGAGGACGAGTAATGGTAATTTGCTCCAATCCCAAGCATAAACAACGTCAAGGATAAAACCTAATTATCCAAATCTTAGCAGAAAAAAACAATTAGGGAGAGAAACGTGGCACGGATTGCAGGAGTAGATCTTCCGCGTGATAAACGCGTTGAAATTGCACTCACTTACATTTACGGAATTGGCTTATCCCGTTCTCAAGAGATTTTAGCAGCAACGGGCATTAACCCGGATACACGAGCCAAAGATCTCGATGTGAATGAAGAAACGACTCTTCGTTCTTACATCGAACAAAACTACCAAGTAGAAGGTGATTTGCGGCGCTTAGAAAATATGAACATTAAGCGTCTCGTTGACATCGGCACCTATCGGGGTCGTCGTCACCGCTCTGGGTTACCGGTGCGGGGTCAGCGCACTCGGACCAATGCTCGCACCCGTCGTGGGAAGCGACTCGCGATCGCGGGCAAAAAGAAGCCCCCAGCTAAAAAATAGATCCATTGCTCTAATTGCGATTGCCGTCAAAGATAACGCCGCCTAATCAAGAGAAGGCATCCGCTTTGACTGTTAATCAATCACCAATAGTCAAGAAAATCAAAACCTTATGGCGCGACAAACGAAAAAAAGTTCTTCTAGAAAAACCAAACGTAACGTTCCCAACGGCGTTGCTCATATTCAGTCCACCTTTAACAATACGCTTGTTACCATCTCAGATACCAAAGGCGATGTGATTTCTTGGGCATCTGCAGGCTCCAGTGGCTTTAAAGGAGCGAAGAAAGGGACTCCTTTTGCGGCTCAAACTGCAGCCGACCAAGCGGGTCGCCGCGCAACTGAACAAGGAATGCGTCAAATTGAAGTCATGGTGAGTGGGCCTGGCGCGGGTCGGGAAACTGCCATTCGCGCTCTCCAGGGAGCGGGATTAGAAATCACTCTCATTCGCGATGTGACCCCAATTCCCCACAATGGGTGTCGCCCGCCCAAGCGTCGTCGCGTTTAGAACAGTCGGCTGGTTATTAGTTGTTGGTTATTTGTTGTTAATTAAACAGTAATGGCAACCGACAAATAACGAATAGCGAATAACAAATAACGAAATTAATGAAGGGAGGTTGCTCTGTGGCGCAGCTAAAAGACTTTACTGTCGATTGTGTCGAATCCAAAACTGATAATAAAACCCAAAGCCAATACAGCAAGTTTGTCTTGGAACCTTTAGAAAGGGGTCAAGGCATTACCGTGGGGAATGCCCTGAGGCGGGTTTTGCTCTCTAACTTAGAAGGAACTGCTGTGACTGCGACCCGAATTGCTGGGGTCACTCACGAATTTGCTACGATTCCAGGGGTTAGGGAAGATGTCCTTGAAATTTTACTGAATCTCAAAGAACTGGTCTTTAGGAGTTATTCTCCGGGGCCGCACATTGCTCGCTTAGCTGCTACGGGACCAGCCACACTCACAGCAGGAGATTTCAATGTTCCCTCAGAGGTAGAAGTCATTGATCCAAGTCAGTATGTAGCCACCTTAGCTGAGGGCGCCAAGCTGGAGATGGAAATTCGGATTGAGCGGGGAACGGGCTATCGCATCGTTGATTTGGAAAAAGAAGATGTTAGCTCTTTAGACTTTCTCCAAATTGATGCCGTTTTTATGCCGGTTTCTAAAGTGAAATATACGGTTGAAGAAACGCGTCTCGATGAGGGAGAGAGTAAAGACCGTCTCATTTTAGAAATTACAACCAACGGCAGCGTCAAACCAGATGAAGCCCTCTCCCAAGCGGCAACGGTGCTGGTAGAGCTATTCCATCCCCTTGGGGATTTGAATATCCAGCCCTCCCAAGAAGAACAGGAAGAAGAAGAAGACCCCAATGGACAAATTCCCATCGAAGAGTTACAACTCTCGGTGCGGGCTTATAACTGTCTGAAACGGGCCCAAATTAATTCCGTTGCCGATTTACTCGACTATACCCACGAAGATCTCCTAGAAATTAAGAACTTCGGGCAAAAGTCCGCAGAAGAAGTGGTGGAAGCGTTACATGACCGCCTTGGCATTACCCTTCCCCAAGAAAAATCCGCAGCTAGTTAAATTAACCTTGTCTCAAACTTTAATTCACGCAGGAGGCTGATTATGCGTCATTGTCGTCGCGTTAAAAAACTCGGTCGTCCGGCTGACCAACGCCGGGCTTTATTGCGCTCTTTAGCAACCGAGTTAATCCGACACGGACAAATTACTACCACCAAAACTCGCGCCAAAGCAGTGCGTTCGGAGGTGGATCAAATTATTACTTTGGCAAAAGACGGCTCGCTCTCAGCACGGAGAAAAGCCATTGGTTATTTATACGATAAGAACTTGGTTCATTCCTTATTTGAGAATGTTCAAGAACGTTATGGTAACCGTAATGGCGGTTATACCCGGGTTTTGAGAACCGTACGGCGTCGCGGTGATAATGCTGAAATGGCTGTCATCGAATTGGTGTAGGTCGTTGAAGGCAAGACATGAATAACAGTGAGTCAGCGAAAAGCAAGCGAGTTGCTCTAGTTATTCAGTATCTGGGAACAGCGTTTTACGGTTGGCAACGCCAACCGCACTATCGAACCGTCCAAGCAGAAATTGAAGGGGCGATTAACCGCACGGTTGCGCCGGATTCTTCAAAACCATGGGTTCCCCTGCATGGTGCAGGACGTACCGATAGCGGGGTTCATGCTGCTGCGCAAGTTGCTCATTTTGATGTGAGTAGTCCCATTCCTGCCGAAAAATTTGCCACTATCTTGAACAAACAGCTGCCGGACGAGATTCTAATTCGTGCATCAGCTAAAGTCTCTCCTGACTGGCACGCTCGCTTTTCAGCAAGTTACCGTCGTTATCGGTACACCCTTTATACGGCAGCCCCGCCGAATTTATTTGTTGCCCCCTGGAGCTGGCATTATTACTATGCTCCCATTGAAGAAGCAGCGATCGCGACTGCTCTCCAACCATTGCTGGGGTATCATGATCTAGCTGCCTTTTGCCGCGCCGGTTCCGAACGCGCCCATACTTGGGTGAATGTCCAAGCGGTACACTGTATCCGGAATGGACCCCTGGTTGAAATTGAAATTCAAGCGGATGGGTTTTTATATGGAATGGTGCGCTTATTAGTTGGGTTGCTGGTGAAAGTGGGAACCGGGGAACTCACGCCAGAAACGTTCGCCGAGATTTGGCAGCAGAAACAGCGCGATCGCGTCAAATATTCCGCTCCGGCAAAGGGGCTGTGTCTCTTGCGAGTGGGATATGAGCAATTTCCCTTTCCCGAATCCATTTGGTTTAATAGTCAACCTCATTTTTACTTCAATACGGAGAATTTATTATGACAGTTAATCAAACGCCTCTGCCCCAGACAGAAACCCTGGAAAAACAGTGGTATGTTATTGATGCCAGTGGCTACCGCCTCGGTCGTCTCGCTAGCGAAATTGCCGATATTATCCGCGGTAAAAATAAGCCAAACTTCACTCCCCACATGGATACCGGTGACTTTGTCATCGTTGTTAATGCTGATCAAGTAACCGTCAGTGGCAATAAAGGAAATGATAAACTTTATCGCCGCCATTCCGGACGACCCGGCGGCATGAAAGTGGAGAGTTTTAATCAGTTACAACGGCGCATTCCCGAACGAATTATTGAACAAGCCGTGAAAGGAATGCTACCCAAAAACCGTTTAGGTCGGCAACTGGCAAAAAAACTAAAAGTTTATGCGGGTCCTGAACATCCTCATCAAGCTCAAAATCCCGTCGAAATTAACCCTTCTCACTAGAAAAACAGGAGATTAGAACCCTATGCAAGCTACTGATAACAATCGCGTCGTTTACTGGGGAACCGGTCGTCGCAAAAGCTCAACTGCCCGTGTCCGCCTAGTTCCCGGAAATGGACAAATTCAAGTCAATAATCGGAGTGGCGAGCACTACTTTAACTACAACCCCAATTATGTTTCTGCGGTCAAGGCCCCACTAGAAACCCTGGGCTTAGAAAATGACTACGATATCTTAGTCAACGCTCATGGCGGCGGCTTAACGGGACAAGCCGAAGCCGTGCGCTTAGGGGTTGCCCGTGCCTTATGCAAACTGGATCCCGAAAATCGCTCTCCCTTGAAAATCGAAGGCTATCTTAGTCGCGATCCGCGAGCAAAAGAACGGAAAAAATACGGCTTACGTAAGGCAAGAAAAGCGCCTCAGTACTCGAAACGTTAAAATAAAATCAAAGAGAGCATTTTTGTTTGCTCTCACTCTTGCAAGTTCATCAACTAGGAGATTCAATATGGCAAAAGACGGTATTCATCCGGAGTGGTACCCTGAGGCAAAAGTAATTTGCAATGGGGAAGTGGTCATGACGGTTGGCGCAACCCAACCCGAATTACACGTTGATGTTTGGTCCGGCAATCATCCTTTCTACACCGGAAATCAGAAGATTATTGACACGGAAGGACGAGTTGATCGCTTCCTCCGGAAATATGGAATGTTTGATGAAAGTGCAGAAGAAGAAAAGTAAAACATCATCTTTCTTTTTGATCGTAGTGCTGAATCTTCTGAAAAAGCCCCTTATTAATTGATCAATTAACCTAATGGCTGAATCCTACGTCTTGGAAAAACTGCAATCAGTAGAGGAAACCTACAACGAACTAACTCGGCGTTTAGGGGATCCTGATATAGCTACTGATCCAGAAGAACTCCAACGGGTCGCAAAAGCACGCTCTTCTCTTGAAGAAACGGTAGAAACTTATAATCAGTGGAAACAAACTCAAGAAGACCTCAAAGAAGCCCAAGAAGTGTATAAAGATGCTGAGGGCGATCCAGAAATGCAAGAACTGGCTGCTGCCGAGGTCGAAGAGTTAGAAACCAAGCTGGAAGAGTTAGAGCGTCGCATGAAACTCCTGCTGTTGCCGCGGGACCCCAATGATGAAAAAAACATCATGCTGGAAATTCGTGCCGGAACCGGAGGTGATGAAGCCTGTCTTTGGGTTGGCGATCTGGTTCGGATGTACTCTCGCTATGCCGAAAATCAGGGTTGGAAACTGAGCCTGGCCAGTGAGTCTCTTTCGGAAACAGGCGGCTTTAAAGAAGCAATTCTTGAAATTAAAGGCGATCGCGTCTATAGTAAATTAAAATTTGAAGCGGGTGTTCACCGGGTGCAACGGGTTCCGGCAACAGAAGCCGGGGGACGGGTTCATACCTCAACGGCAACGGTTGCTGTCATGCCGGAAGTAGATGATGTCGAAGTGGAAATTGACCCGAAAGACGTTGAGATCACTACAGCGCGTTCTGGTGGTGCGGGCGGACAAAACGTCAACAAAGTAGAAACAGCAGCGGATTTATATTACAAACCGCTCGGGATTCGGATTTTCTGCACCCAAGAGCGTTCACAGCTGCAAAACCGGGAACGGGCGATGCAAATTCTCCGGTCCAAGCTGTATGAAATGAAACTACGGGAACAATATGAGTCTGTCACTTCCATGCGACGTTCTCAAGTGGGAACGGGGGGTCGTTCCGAAAAAATCCGCACCTATAACTATAAAGATAATCGCGTCACCGATCACCGTCTCGGTGTTAACTTTAATCTTGATCCGATTTTGGAAGGAAATCTTGAAGATCTGATTCAATCGTGTATTTCCCAAGACCAGCAAGAACGTTTAGCCGAATTAACAGAAAAGTCCGAATAATTGCGGTAAAATTCCAAAATTAAAGTAAAATACTGAAAAATGATCGAATCAAGGTTAATCGTCTCATTTGGATGAGCTCAGTTTGGGGATCAACAAAAACTGAATTGTACCTCATTTAAGAGCACTGAGCGTCGGTGGAGAGCGATTAAAATTGATAGTATCATAGCGGTGGAACGCATAGAAGTAGAGAAAAGATTATGACAGATGCACCGATTGCCCCTGTGGTGCTAGTAATCCTTGACGGTTGGGGGGAACGCCAAAGTAAGACCGCAAACGCGATCGCGCAAGCGAATACCCCTGTTGTGGATAGTTTAAGGGAAGTGTATCCACTTACTTTCATTCAAGCCTCAGGCAAAGCCGTTGGCTTACCAGAAGGACAAATGGGGAACTCGGAAGTCGGTCATCTTAATATTGGCGCAGGAAGAGTTGTTCCGCAAGAATTGGTTCGGATCAGCGATGCGGTTGAAGATGGCTCAATTCTAGATAACCCAGTATTAGTTGACACTTGTCAAAAAGTGAAAACCAGTCAAGGAAAACTGCATTTAATGGGGTTATGTTCAGCAGGCGGCGTTCATTCCCATATTTCTCATCTCCTGGGTTTGCTGAAATTAGCCAAAGCCCAGGGCATTAGTGAAGTTTGTATCCACGCCTTTACCGATGGACGGGACACAAATCCCACCGATGGCATGGCAGCTCTCGAAGAAATTCAAACTTATACCCAACAAGTTGGTGTCGGGAAAATTGTTACGGTTAGCGGTCGCTATTACGCAATGGATCGCGATCACCGCTGGGATCGCACGCAAAAAGCCTACGATGTGATTGTTCCAGGAGAATGCGACACGGAAACGAACCCGATTGCCCTTCTCAAAGAGCAGTATGATCTCGGTGTCACGGATGAGTTTATCCCCCCGACTCGAGTGGCTTCTGGCGGGGTAGAACCCGGAGACGGAGTTATCTTTTTCAATTTCCGTCCTGATCGCGCTCGCCAATTAACCGCAGCCTTTGTTAACCCAGAGTTTGATGGTTTTGAGCGCGATCAAATCGAACCGCTCCACTTTGCTACCTTTACCCAGTATGATGCGTCGTTGCCTGTTGAAGTAGCCTTTAAACCACAAAATTTAACCAATATTCTTGGGGAAGTGGTTGCCAATGCCGGGTTAAAGCAACTCCGCACTGCAGAAACCGAAAAATATCCTCACGTCACGTACTTTTTTAACGGAGGAGAAGAGCAACCTTTTCTGGGGGAAGACCGTAAATTAATTAATAGTCCGCTCGTTCCCACCTATGACAAAGCCCCGGCTATGTCAGCCGAAGCGGTGACCGATGTTGCCTGTGAAGCAGTGGAAAAAGGGGTTTATTCTCTGGTGGTGATTAACTATGCTAATCCCGATATGGTCGGTCATACAGGCAATCTTGAAGCTGCCATTACTGCCATTGAAACCGTGGATAGCTGCTTAGGAAGGCTTTTGGGTAGTATTAGTAAAATGGGAGGAACCGCTCTAATTACAGCCGATCACGGTAACTCGGAATACATGGCAGATGAAAATGGAAATCCTTGGACCGCCCATACAACGAACATCGTTCCCTTTTTGTTAGTGGAGGGAGAAAAACGAAAAATCCCACAACATGGAGGTAAAGTCCAGTTAAGAGAAGAGGGTTGTCTAGCCGATATTGCACCAACTATTTTAGAAATTCTCCAAATTCCCCAACCCGAAGAGATGACAGGGCGTTCCCTCATTACCGCCAGTGATATTCAAGTGAAACCTAATCGGACGCCAGTAGATATTTCTCTATAGGTGTTGATATGCTAGAAATTTGGTCCTTCATCGAGTAAAACTAATGACAGTTGAACAGCTTTTAGAAATCATTTCTGTTGCTTCGGCAATTTTATTAATTGTCCTCGTCTTACTCCACTCTCCGAAAAGCGACGGTTTAGGCGGGCTGAGTGGTCAAGCTTCAATGTTTACGAGTACTAAAACGGCAGAGAAAACGCTGAATCGAGTGACATGGGCATTAGGATTAGTGTTTATCAGCAGTACCATTGTTTTAAGTGCGGGTTGGGTTTGATTCCAATTCGGATGCTCCGTCTATGAGAACTGCTTGATCCCTTCTTTTGGGAAAAGAAGGGAATTTTTTCTGATCGATTCTAATCGGTTGTATTTTCAAGCTCAGTTTGTTGCCTCAATTCTTCCGGTAAATCAATAAATACGCGATCACTCGTTTCTAAACCTTTTAAAATCTGAGTTTGATTATCAATGGTTAACCCTAAGGTCACCGGTTGAAATTCGGGTTCTTCTTCTTCATTAAGAATTATGACGCCGGTTTCGCCTTGACGGGTAACTACAGCAACAGTCGGAATCACTAGCGTGTCAGCGAGTTCTTCGCCTAAGAAGGTGACATCCACATTCATTCCGGATCGCAGTTTCTCTAATCCAGATTGCAACTCAATTCTGACCTCAAAAGAAGTAACATTTTGCTCAACAATTGCTTCTGGGGCAATTAACTTGACCTTTCCCCGGAAGACTTCATTCGGAAAGGCATCAGCCATAATTTCTACCGATTGCCCTTTTTTTAATTGGGTGACGTCTACTTCCGGAACTTTGGCAAGGACTTCTAACCCTTCCGCTAGGGCAATGATTGAGGTAGAGGTGGCAGCAGCAGTGCTAGAAGCAGAGGTGGTTGGTGTAACAAACGCCCCTTCAGTGGCATATTTCTGAGTAATAATCCCGGCAAAGGGCGCTTGAATCGTTGTATCTTGAAATTGAATTTGAGCTTCTCGAAATTGGGCTTGTGCTGCCCTAACCGCAGCTTCTAAACGTTCAATTTCTTCTTGGCGAGTCCCGCTTTGCAATTGTTGCAAATTGGCGCGGGCTTGGGCCACTTCAGCTTCTAAGCGTTGGATTTCCGGACGGTTCGTTTTTTGTGCTTGTTGTAGGCGTTGTCGGGCTTCGGCGAGGGCAGCTTGGGCACTGCGATATTCATTACGGATCTCATCAAAGCGATCTTGCGCGATCGCGCCCTCTGCTAATAACGTTTCGTTGCGATTGAGACGGTCTTGGGCGAGTTCAAACCGAGATTGGGCAGAGTCTACTTGAGATCTAATTTGCGCAATATTTTCTGGAATCCTTGCCTGGGCTTCTGCTAAACGCGCTTTGGCTTGTTCTAAACTGGCGCGAGCTTGTTCAATTTCCTCTAGGCGCGAACCCGCTTTGGCTTCTGCTAAACGGGCTTTGGCTTCCGCGAGATTATTCTCGGCACGGTCGAGTTGGGCTCGAAATTGATCGTTTTCCATCACCGCGACGGGTTGCCCTTTTTCAACGCGATCGCCCTGTTCCACATAGAGACTTTCTAAACGGCCTGCCGTTTTTGGGCTAATATTAACACTCTGAATCGGCTGTACCGTTCCACTGGCTTCAATCGTTACCTGTAAATTTTTTTGTGTAACAGGAACCGTTAGCTCTTGCAAATTATAATCTTGTTGATTGCGATTGAGGACATAAACCGTAGTGCCCACGGTTAATGTACCCACAGCAACCACTCCCACTAGCCAAGATAGGGGACGCTCAACTTTACCAACTCCCGGTAATTGCATTGATTAAATCGACAGTCTATTCTTTCAATCCATAGTAACCTTTTCAGCTTATCCTAAATTCAGATCTTCCAAAATCTGCCCCTTTGAGGAAATTTATCTCCTAATGTTTGCTAAATTTTGATTGAACAGTTACTGAGAGAACGTAATGACAAATCCTCCTTGGCGCGAACGATTAAGATATGCCTTTGATAATATTCTTTCTCGGGGATCAATTGCTTTATTGGGTTGGTTAATTGTTATTGGTGCCGTTGTTGTCCTTAGCGTTTCTTTAATTACTTGGGAAACCGGTTACGCCTCTCAACCCACTCTAGCTGATCAAATTTGGACATTTTTAGTTACCACTTTAATCTCTTGGGATCCTACAGAAGGTTTACCTTGGCCGACCCGAGTCAGTATGCTAATTTTAATTCTGTTCAATTTATTTACAGTTAGTATTATTATCGGGGTCATTGTTGCCGGAATTGAAGGGAAACTTTATCAATTGCGTCGAGGACGTTCACAAGTTTTAGAGTCTGATCATATTGTTATTTTAGGCTGGTCAACTCAAGTTTTTCCAATTCTTTCCGAATTACTTTTAATTGATGATGAGCGGGTTCCGGTCACCGTCGTTATTCTTGGGGATAAAGATAAGGTGGAAATGGAAGAAGAAGTCCGGACTCGTATCCGAAAAAATCGTCGGATTCGCGTCATTTGTCGTCAAGGGGTTGCCACTGATTTAATTGATTTAAGAATTACTAATTTAGACCGGGCTAAATCAATTATCATTCTGCCTCCAGAACAGAATAATAATCCGGATACAAGTGTTATTAAAACCCTTTTAGCGCTTTCTAATAATCCAGAACGGCGGCTTGAACCATATCGGATTGTTACTGAAATTCAAAACCCTAAAAACTTGCAAATTGCAGAGACAGTAGGCAAAGATCGGGTTGAATTTGTTTTAACGGGGGATTTTATTGCGCGAATTATTGCTCAAATTTGTCGCCAACCGGGGTTATCCCGCGTGTATTTAGAACTCCTTTCTTTTGCGGGAAATGAAATTTATTTTGACCCAGTGACAACTTTAGCCGGTGAAACTTTTTCCGAAAGTATTTTTGCTTATGAAAATGCTATTGTGATTGGTTACTGTCCCCAAGAGGGTTATCCTTGCTTGAAACCTCCACCAGATACCACTTTAAAAGAAGGCGATCAAATGATTTTAATTGCCGATAATTATCGTCATATCAAGTTTTGGGACAATCGAGAGCGAATTAAGTTTGCAGAACAATCTTTAAGTTACAAAACAGTAGAAAAAAAAGCAGAGAAATTCTTAATTTTAGGGTGGAATGAACAAGCAGAAACAATTATTCAAAAACTGGATGCTTATGTTTCTTTAGGATCAGTGGCAACGGTGATTGCCGATGAAAGCGCGATTGCGCAAGAGACTAATCCAAAATTACAACGATTAGAACATCTCAGTGTTCTCTTTCAAAATGGAGATATTACTGATCGCCAACTTTTAAACCGACTGCCTTTGCAAGTGGTTGATCATATTATTCTTCTGGCTTATTCTGATGATTTAGATGCCGAAGAAGCCGATGGCATTACTTTGACCTCTCTCCTCCATTTACGACAAATTGCCAAAGAAGGGGGCTATCATTTTTCCATCACCAGCGAAATGATGGATAGTCGCAACCAACAATTAGCGACAATTGCGCAAGTGGATGACTTTATTGTCAGCGATCGACTCACCAGTTTAATGATTTCCCAAATTGCAGAAAATCCTTTGTGCAGCGATGTCATTAACGAATTGTTAGAACCTAATGGGTGTGAAATTTACCTCAAACCAATTTCTAATTATATTCAACTGCAAAAACCCGTTTCGTTTTATACCCTAATGAAAGCCGCACAAAAAAAGCGAGAAATTGCCATTGGCTATCGCTGTTCTAATGAAGGAACCCAAGAATTTCAAGGGTATGGCATTGTTTTAAATCCCCCGAAGTCAACACCGATTCAATTTAGTGAGCGCGATCGGTTAATTGTCATTGGCGAAGATTTTTAACCGATCGCTTGCGATTAATTTAGCTAGTAAGAATTGATTTTAAACCGTAGTTACTCCTAACCAACCAAAGAGAAGTTCTTTTTGTTCCTCTGATGGTTCGTCAATACTCGTCATTTTATAGCTACTCGGTTGCGGAGAAGCAAGAGTAATCGTGTGGTTAATTAACTCATCTTGATGAAAGACAGTTAGGGTCATGGTATCACCGGGTTGGTAATCTCTCGCGCGATCGCTGATTTGATCCGCATTGACTCGAATGCCATCAATGGCTAATAACTCATCTCCGGCATCAATACCAGCTAACCCGGCTGGTGATTCGGCATCGACAAACTTAATCATCGTTGAACCGTTTTCTTGGGCAACTCGCATGCCTAAATAAGGGGAAGAATCATCCTCTTCGCTGGGAATAAGTTGTAAGCCAAAAGGTTGGAGATAATCCGCTAACGGAAGTTCTGCTGTCGTATGGAGATAAGTGTCTAAAAATTCAGTTAGATCAGTTTCGGCAACCGATTCTAAAACCGATTTTAATTGTTTGTCCGTATAGCCAATTTCTGGTTGACCAAATTGTTCCCAAAGCGCAAGGAGAACATCATCCATGGAACGCTGATTCTTGTGCTTCGTGCGAATCAGTAAGTCCAACAACAACGAAACTAATTCCCCTTTCAAATAATAAGAAATTTGGTTATTATCACTATTGGCATCGCGACGGTATAACTTAATCCAGGCATCAAAACTGGATTCAGCTAACGGTTGAACCTTACGTCCTGGTGTTTGTAAATAGCGAGTGATATCTTTGCCTAAATTATCGAGACAAGTTCTAGCATCATAAATTCCTGCACGCATGGGCAGCAAGGCATCATAATAACTTGTGGTCCCTTCTGCAAACCAAAGCGCAGTGGTATAGTTTTCTTGACTATAATCAAAGTTTTCGAGTGCTTTTGGGCGAATCCGTTTTACGTTCCAAAGATGGAAAAATTCATGAGCAACTAGTTGCATGAAACGGTTATATTTTTCTTCCGAACGGAATCCAAACCGAGGATAAATTAAGGAACAGCAATTTTTATGTTCTAAGCCACCAAAACCACTTGCCGATTGATGTAACAAAAAGATGTAGTGATCATAGGGGAGTTCTCGATAAATTTTTGCTTCGGCGATGATAATTTTTTTGATATCTTGAATAATTTGTTCTGGATGAGCGTTTCCTTGTCCCCAAATTGCAAGTTGATGCGGTTTTTCTAAAACGTCAAAATCATAAATATCATGCGTCCCCATTTCAAACGGACTATCTACTAAAGTATCAAAATTATCTGCCAAAAATGTATTCGTTTTTCCCGCAACAGTGGGTAAGGGAGTGGTAATTTTCCAGTCACTCCTTGGCGGAATAACTTTAACCTCAATCGGAGTCATTTCTAGATCGGGAACATCGAAAAATAAAGCAGCCCCATTAAAATAACCATGAGTAGCATCAAGATGATTCGTTCTCACCGTTAATTCATTGGCATAGACTTGATACTCAATCATCACTGCTTCTGCATTTTCGGTATTAATCTGCCAAGAATTTTTACTGAGTTTTTCTAGCCATAAATTTTCTTGATTCTCTACATTACAAGCCCTGACTTTTTGAATATGTCTGGCATATTCACGTACCAGATAAGATCCCGGTGTCCATACTGGAAACTGAATTTTTAGAGTATCCTTATTCCAATCTTGAACTTGTAATTTAACATGAAATAGGTGCGTTTGTGGTTCTGGGCAAGAAAC
>CAZAYV010000038.1:0-28681 GCA_964489465.1 uncultured Dactylococcopsis sp.
GAGATAAGAATTTTTCCATCAGTCCACGAACCATGACTGATACGGGGCTTTCCTCGATAAAACGCTCAAAGACTTGACCAAGAACCATGATGACGATTTCCCAAATGCTGAAAATTGATTTCCTTAATGAACTACAATTTTGGAAAAATCACAAGACCTTGAAAGGGCTGGTCCTAGAGTTAACCTTTAAGTCGTCAAGATGAATTTTAGATTTAGTATCGATGACACTAATTTGTTACCAATGACAAATAATTAGTGAATGTACATATGAATTCAGGCTTATTCTTTTTCATAAAAAAATGCCAGGACGCAGATTTGAACTGCGGACACGGGGATTTTCAGTCCCCTGCTCTACCAACTGAGCTATCCCGGCAAGCGCCTTTTTTTAGCGCTTTATTACTATAACAAATCACTTTGGTAGTGACAAGTCCCGAGACAAAATTTATTTCGGTCTCATTTCGCGTTACATTAGATGAGAAAATCGAAACGTTCGGTATGTTTTCGCGCGATTTATGAGCCAATCCTCGGCAAATGTAATGACTAATGACCGTCCCTCAGAACCACCCAAGCCGTGGTTGTGGGATCATCTCCCCAATTACCCAATTTCAGTGCGGGGATGTTCTCCTCGGACTGCCCAAGAGATTGATTTGTTGTTGCTCGCCCTCGAAGCTTTGGAACTCGGTAGCTCGGAACGGATGCTAGCAACGGCCAAGGATTTAAATTTAACTGATTTGATTCCGAATCGAGTCGTGTTGTGGCGGTTGCGGTGTACCAATCCTTGGCGACGTTCTTATATGCGACGCTATTTAGAGTTAGAACAAGCGAAGGCACTGACGATTATTACTGCTTCGCGATCGCGCCAACTGACCTTTTTAATTCGCCAACTGCTACTGGTGGAGCAACAACTCCGCGCCCAAGAACTTCCGCTACGACAAAATCTCCGTCTTGGATGGTATTTAGGACGATTTCAGGCTCATTTTCGCGGACGGATGAATCCTCGTCGCGCCAGAATTGTGGAATATATGGCGTCTCCCGATCAATTGGATGAGCTAGCAATTTTTTTACTGAAAAAACTGTTATTCGCCACAGGAACTGCTGGCGCACAGCGTTTATGGTGTAGTTTATTTGATGGAGAAATAAGATGACGATTCGCCGTCAATACAGTTTACCGAACTGTTCTTTAATCCTTGATGGCTGGACAGGAGACGTAAATTTTAACGAAGACGGGAATGGACGCCCCTTGATGTCAATTTTGGTCAATGCCGAATGCCGCTTCCTTGCCGAAGAACATCAGTCATCTGTCTTACAAGGCGATCGCGATTTTCTGGAAAGTTTAGTCCGAGTAGTCAATAATTACGCGCAATCGGTTCTGAGTGGACTCACTCCGGAACCGACTCAAGATTGGGTCGGAGAATCAGTTCAAATCAAGCCCCTTCCCGAAAAAAATCGACATCAGTTGCAATTGACTCGTACCGAAGATGGCAAGCCAGAAGAGGTCATCAAAATTGATTTAACGACAGTGGAATTATTTGACTTGGTGGAAGCCATCGATCAACTCTTAAATGATGGTAGTACTCTTCCCGAACTCACCTTAAGTCTTCATCCCCACTCTCGTAAAATTCGTAGTCGCCATGAACCGCTAGCGAAAAAAGCGCAACCGGCAATGACGGGAGTGGCAAGTCTAGCCGTCGCCGCGATCGCGCTCTTTTTTGTTCCCATTCCAGAAATACGCGAACCCGAACCCGTAGAAGGCAACGGATCCCGTCGTGAAGAAACCCTCCCCAGTGAAAGGGGGCGTGCCGTCCCTTCCGGGATTAAAGAAACCCTCGCCGATCTTCCGAGAATTACCAATTCAGACGAGTTAGCGGCTTTAGGAAGTAATCTGCAAACGACAATTCGTCAAAACTTACAACAAGCGGTTAGGGAAGAATCCTTACGGTATCGGGTGTGGGTTACACCAACCGGTGATGTTCTGGGTTACGAACAACTCGCAGGACCAAATCTTAACATTACCGAAACCCCCGTTCTCCCCAATTTGCTTTCTTTACCCGTTGAGGGCAATACTCCACAACCAAGTGCTGTTGGGGAATTAGAAGTCACTTTCAACGCCAATGGAATCGTGGCAGTCGAACCGGAGTAATTGTCGTACAAAATGCCAATTGCCAACTCTGGCATAAGGTTCTAATGCCGAGAGAACGGTTTTCCCATAACTACGGTGATTGACCCGACTATCGAGTAAGGCAACAACCCCTTGTTGTTCGCGCAAAGGAACCACCGCTCGCTGTAGTTCTCTCAATGCCGTGGGTAAGAGATAGAGGCGAAACCAATCTTGGCGTTTCTGTTTATAATAAGCAGTTTGTCCGGCAACAATCGGGTTTTCCAGAGAAGGAAGCGGAATGGTTGTCATAATCAGCAACTGTGGCGTCGCTAACTGTTGTTGGTAGTCTCGCCAAAATTCCCAGCTGCAAACCAAAATCCCATTTTCTCGCAGTTGCGTACTTTCTAACCGGACGCGAGACCCAAATTCACCTGCTAATGCCGTTGCCGTTTGTCGTTTCAAGGGGACATCACTGACTAGAATAACCACTAAATTGCTATGGAAATCGCCCTCAGTGATCAGGTGACGGATTTTTTCCAAGAGGGCGGGTTGAAATTCCCTGGTATTGGGCATTGGCATCCCATCCGGCAGATATAAATTAATTGCATCCTGATGCCGATCGCGCGCAAACCGTAAGCAAGTCATCTCTGGTAAACCCAACTTCTGACGATACACAGGAGCATCTTTTTCCCAATCGAGAAAGCCGCCAATAAAAACCGTTGGCTGTTGTGTCCAAAGTAGGGTTAACTCTTCAGAAACAGAACCGGGACAACACGCAATTGTAAATTCTCCTCGTTCCCGATACATATCTGCCCAGAGGAGTTGATTACTTTGTTGGGCTTGCTGGAAAAACTGGCAAAAGGGATGATTGGGTGCAGTCTCGTTTAACACCACAAATAGCTTTTTCAGAATTTCTTGTTCCGGTTCATTCAGCAATAAACACTCATAAGGATTTTGCGGGCGATTAAAGAGCATTTTGGTCAGTTCCACTCTCACATCACGAATGAGGTCTGCATGCTGCGGATAATGGTTGAGTAATTCATTCCAATGGCGAGTGGAAATCCTCAAGGTCAGTTGCTCTCGTGCCCAATCTTCTAAATCATCCGCTTCATCAAAAATGGTGGGAATGCCCTCAGGAAGGAATCCTTTTTGAAAGAGACGATCCGCAAACCAGTCTTGGGGAGAAACCAGAATTAACCCGGAATGATCGCTCAGTGTTTCTGGAGAAAGGCTGGCTAAGTTTTCGCAAACCTGAACCGGTGTGTTCGTATCCAGCCATTCTTTGAGTTGTGGAATTGCCCGATCTAAAAGCTGCTTTTGTTTGGTCTTCGGGGCAACGACAATGACAGGACGGGCAAACAATAGAGCAGGAGTCAAATAGCTAAAGCAGTAGCCTGAGGCAGTTCCCGTTTGCATCAGTGCAGACCGTTTAAGGCGCAATGCTCTTGCCACAAGACGCGCCATTGTTAGATGATGGGGCCAATTGAGGTCGGGTTGATTGCGAAGAAAGCTACGGAGATAGGTATGGACTTCTGCTTCGATAACTGTCACGAGAACACTTCAATTTAAATAGAGTCACTCCCATCATTATAAAAAAGCATTATGAAGGTCGGAATTATTGGTTTAGGTTTAATTGGCGGTTCGTTAGGGTTAGCGCTACGTTCGCGCGGTCATTATATCCTCGGGATTTCCCGTCATCAGGAAACTTGCACGCTTGCTTGTGAAAAAGGAATTGCCGATAAGGCGAGTGTTGATTTCTCCCTTCTCCAAGCTACAGAAGTGGTATTTATTTGTACCCCCATTGGCGCGATTTTACCGACAGTGGAAAAATTACAACCCATTCTTTCCCCCAACACGATTTTGACGGATGTGGGATCAGTGAAAAGTGCGGTTGTGAATGCAGTCGCCCCCTTATGGTCAAATTTTATTGGCGGACACCCCATGGCGGGAACCGCAGAACAAGGGATTGCAGCAGCAAAATCAAACTTATTCCCAGGGACACGGTATGTTTTAACCCCCACCGAACACACGCCCCCAAACGCGCAAAAAACGGTCTCTGAGTTAGTTCAGTCTTTAGATACCGAGGTTATTATTTGTCCCCCAGAAACCCATGACCAAGCTGTCGCTTGGATTTCTCATTTACCTGTCTTTGTCAGTAGCAGTTTAATTGCCGCTGGTCTCCAAGAAATGGATGCTGAAGTGGCACAGTTAGCACAAAAACTCGCAAGTTCTGGCTTCCGGGATACCAGTCGTGTCGGTGGGGGGAACCCAGAATTAGGGGTGATGATGGCGAAATACAACAAAGAAGCGGTGCTGCGATCGCTGCAAGTGTATCAAGAACAATTAGAGACAATCAAGCAAGTGATTGAAGCCGAAAATTGGGATGTTTTAGAGATGATGTTAGGGCAAACTAAGGGCGCGCGATCGCGCTACGATATGACTCATTGACTTGGTTTTAATTTTCATCTGTATCAAAAGCATAAAATGCTGCTGGACTCATAACCTTGGGGGAATTGAATTCTAAAGTTAAAATATCTTTATCACCAGTAATCAAGTAGTCACATTGAGAGTAATTGAACCTCATCCCGTTAAATCAGAGATTATAACGGGAGATTCCCATTTAGACTCTTACCTAGACCGTAGTCCCTGGCAGACCGCCATGACTGGGCTGTTTATCCACGGGCGCACCGACCGCAGTTAATCCACGTTGCCTTACCACTTCAGCAGCAGCAACATCTCTATCTTGCTCAGATCCACACTCGGGACAAACATGGAGACGTTGACTTAAATCGTTTTTACCGGTATGTACTCCGCAGTTAGGGCAAACCTGAGAAGTATAATCCTTATTCACCTTAGCAAAGTACGTATCTGTTTGAGAGCAAACATACTCTAAGGTTGTGATGAACTGACCCAACCCCATATCTAAAGACTGCTTACAAAACAGTCCTTTACTCCAAGCTGTGAAATTAATATCTTCAACAAATATCATTCCAGCTTGTGAACAAAGTTGATGAGCCAGTTTAAAGTGGTAATCTTTACGCTTGTTGGCTACTTTTTCATGCAGCAAAGCAATCCTTTTTTGTAGCTTAAGGGATTTGTTAGAACCGCGTTCCTTGTTACGTAGTTTTCTTTGCAGTAATTTAATCTGGCGCAGAACGTTATCAAGAAACTTGGGACGTTTTATGGTTAAGCCGTCGGATGTTGCCAACATACTTTTAATTCCAACATCAATCCCGATGGCGTGACCATGAGGCTTAGGGGTTGGAACATCTACATCAAGTTCAAGAGCAAAATTGGCGTAGTAGCCAGATGCTTTCTTAATTATTTGAACTTGCTTAATTTTAAACCCTTCTCGAATCTCCCGAGATTTAACAAACCTTACCTCTTTTAACAAAGGTAATTTAATCTTATTTCCGTTAACCTCAAACTTTTTAGCTAACAAGTTAAAAGACTTCATCCGTTTTTTGAAACGGGGGAAACCGCAACCTTTAGACTTCATGTCATTAAAAGCGCGGTCAAGTTTCCTTAACGTCTGTTGCATTGATATCGCGTTGCCAGACTTAAGAAAATCATTGATCTTTTTGGCTTGAGTTAAATTAGCAGATTGAGTGTGGTAGGTAGGGTATTCAAAGGGAGGGACAATATACTCAAACTTAATCGAACACGCATTAACCGGACAACTACGGCTGTTAGACCAAAGTTTTCTTTGGGCTAGCGCATAATTCCAAACTGATTTGCAAACAGCTAAGTTGTGTTCAATCTTGTCTATCTGCTCTTTAGTCGGAATAATTTTGTAGTTGTAAGTTAAGTTAAACATTCGACCAAATCTGAGTGATTAATATCATTGCAATATAAATTCTACAAAATGTAAACTCTCTTTGTAGATATCCTGATTCATCTGCCCGTTAAGCTCCTTATGTCGCTATAACGGGAGTCCTCTCAGGACGTTAGATAGCAGCTATCACAATCGGCAAATCTGCTTGATCTCTCAAAAAAGTTACCTCGTCACGGGAGGCGGGTTCGATATTATCAATATCAACAAGTTTGTAGGATAACTCAATCAAAAACGTCTCTAGCGTTTCAATCTGATTCGGAAACTTCCGCTCAAACACTGCATATAGTTCATCCACAACATACTGAGATATAACTAAGGTATGCCATGCAATTGCGTATCGCATAAACTCAGCTACCGATGAATTAGGGAACAGAATTGCCGAAATAATCACATTAGTATCAATAAATAAACGCACAGCAAATTACTGCCCATTTTCAATGCGAACTTCTTTAACTAATTGGATGACATCTTCTTCGTTGCGAATTTCCGCTTTTTCTGCTGCACCAGAAAGTTCTTCCTGTATTTTAGAAAGTGCAGTCAGTGATGAGTTAGCAAGGGTGATTTTGCCATTTTCTTCAATAAATAAAACTTTGTCGCCAGGTTTAAGATTCAGTTGCTTGCGAATCTCAACCGGTATCGTAATTTGTCCTTTAGAGGTAACTTTAGCTAGTTCCATAACCCTTCCTTACATTCCTTACTATTATTGTATAACTGTATTTTGCTAGCGCTGCCAATAGATTGGGAATGATGAGAGATGATGTTAGGGCAAACCCAAGATGCGCGATCAAATTTTTTATAAGTCAGGAATTATACGCGTTTGGTATCATAAAAGGGATGATTGATGCTTCTGTGATTCCAAGGGTCACGCATGCAAAAGACTGGACTACTCTCTAATTTTACGTTAATTGTGTTTGAATAAATTATCTTTTATTTGTATTTAATAATGCTTCGATCAATTATTTTATTTCTAGTTTTAGTTACATTAGCTGCTTGCGGCAGTTCTGCTCAAGTGCAAGCCCAAGATCGTCTTTTCCCTAAAATGTCGGTTGATTTTTTAGATTCTTATGAACTGCCTAAACAGACATTTGAAAAAACACCGGTTGGTGGCTTATCCGGGATCACCTATAACCAGAAGAAAAACTTATTTTATGCGATTTCAGATGATCGCAGCCGAAATGCCCCGGCAAGATTTTATACCCTTGATATTCGTCTTGAACGCCAAAAAACCACGCCACAAATTGCAGATATCAGCGTAGAAGATGTTACGTTTCTCCAAACTGAGGCGGGAGAAGTTTTTCCTAAGGGAGAAATTGATGGTGAAGGGATTGCTTTTGCCCCCGGCAATACGGTCTTTATTTCTAGTGAAGGTAACACGGAGCAAAATATTTATCCTTTTGTCAAGGGCTTTGATCTCGATACAGGAGTGCAGAAACAAACCCTTCCGTTACCCCAACGGTTTTTATTACCAGAAACAGAAGAAGATGCCCCCAGAGGGGTGAGAAATAATCTGGGGTTTGAATCTCTAACGCTTAATCCGAGTGGTGTACTGAGTCCAGAAGGGGATCCGTTTCGAGTTTTCACCGCAACAGAATCGTCTCTCCGTCAGGATCAATTACCTGAAGATTCGGAAGAACCAACCCGAGTTCGTTTTTTACATTATGTGGTTAATCCGATTGGGCAACCCCTTCCGATTGCCGAACATTTATATTTATTAGATGAACCCCCATTAGGAACCGTTGGTAATGGTTTAACCGAAGTTTTAGCTATTCAACCGGAAGGTTATTTCTTAACCCTAGAACGGTCTTATGGCTTATCAGGATATGGTGCTAAACTCTTTCTGATGACAATTGGCAATGCAACAGATACGTCAGGCGTAGACACTTTTAATATTGAGTTAGGGGGATTGCAACCGCTGCGGAAAAAGCTATTGTTTGATTTCTCTGAACTTGATGTCGATATCTATAATTTAGAAGGCTTAGCCGTGGGTCCCACTTTACCCGATGGCAGTCAAAGTTTATTTGTCATTAGTGATGATAATTTTAATGAACAGGAAATTACCCAAATTTTATTGTTTCGTTTGCAAAATTAAATCAAACTTGCTTGATTCCCTAAAACAGCTAACGAATGACAAATAACTAACTTATTATGTCCCACTGGCACATTTCCTCTAAACCTGAAATTCCAGACTGGTTTTTTACGGCAGTCGCACAGTATCATCCGCCATACTCTCCATATATTGCTCAATTATTGTGGCAACGAGGCATTGATGATTTAGACAGCTTAAAGCAATTTCTTGACCCGAAAACGTATACGCCCACTTCTGGCTTTGCTGGTTTTGGACGACAAATGGAGTTAGGAATTCAACGATGTCAGCAAGCCTGGGAGAAGCAGGAAAAAGTTGTCATCTGGGGAGATTTTGATGCCGATGGAGTCACCGCAACCAGTGTACTGTGGGAAGGGTTACAACCTTTTTTTCCGACTCCGGAAAGCCTCTCTTATTACATTCCGAATCGTCTGACTGAATCTCATGGCTTGAACGAACCAGGGTTAAGACAATTGGCAGCGAATGGAGTGAAGTTAGTGATTACTTGCGATACCGGAAGCACGAATTTGGCGGAAATGAAAATTGCTAAAACCTTGGGGATTGATCTGATCATTACCGATCATCATACTTTGCCCTTAGAAGAACCTGATGTCGTTGCCATTCTCAACCCTAAATATCTCGCCCCATCCCATCCGCTCTATCATCTGTCGGGTGTCGCCGTAGCGTATAAACTCATTGAGGCTTTATCTGAATCTTTTCCGGAAATTCCAGAACAGCCAGCAGAAACGTTATTAGATTTAGTCGCCATTGGACTGATTGCCGATTTAGTGGAACTGCGAGGAGATTGTCGCTATTTAGCTCAACAAGGCATTCAAAAATTAGCCCAACAACTGAATCATCCCACGCGCCCAGGGATTGCTGAACTGTTGAAGTTATGTAAGAGAAGCGGCGATCGACCGATGGATATTGCTTTTGGGATTGGTCCTCGTATTAATGCCATTAGTCGTATTCAAGGGGATGCGACGTTTGCGGTGGAATTGTTAACCAGTCAAGACGAAACCGTTTGTAAACAACTGGCTCAACAAACTGAAATTGCGAATACGCGTCGCAAGGAACTACAAAAGGAAGTGGAAGCTGCCGTGAAACGGCGCATTGCAGAACTGGATTTATCGACAACAGGGGTAATTGTTCTCGCTGATTCCCAATGGCAACCGGGGGTTTTAGGGTTAGTAGCTGGGCAAATTGCTCAAGAATATGCCCGTCCCACCATCCTTTTAAACTTGGATACGGCTAATGAAGACGAGATGCGTTTTGCTCGTGGTTCTGCTCGTTCCGTGCAGAAAATTGATCTTTATCAACTGCTGCGATCGCAGCAACATTTATTACATCGCTTTGGCGGACATCCGTTTGCTGCAGGACTCAGTATTCAAGCAGAAAATCTTCCCATCTTTCGCGAGGCAATTAATCAACAATTTCGCCAACAATATGGCAGCATTGCCCCTGAAGCTACCTTGACGATTGATCTGATTGTTACGGTGCAAGAGTTAGGAAAAGAACTCTTTCAAGCTTTAAAATTACTGGAACCATATGGAATGGGAAATCCACTTCCCCGCTTACTAATTCAAAATTGCTGGTTTAAACAAGTTTGGAATAAAAATATTCAAGATTATACGGGTAAGAAAATTCGCTATATTCGCACGACATTTAAAGTTTGTGATGAAACTAAGCCAGAAGGATTTCCTGGCATGTGGTGGGGACACTATAAGGAAGAGTTACCGGAGAATCAATCGTTTGATGCGGTAGTGGAATTAGATTTTAATGCTTATCAAAAAGAGTACGAAGTGCGCATTGTAGAAGTCAAAGCAAAGCAGCAACAAGAGAGTTATTCTTTCGTGGATAACGAACAACTTTTATTGCTTGATTATCGAGGAGAGAAGAAACCCGTTGAAACTAAAGAGCCGGTTTTAACGGTCGATAACTGTCCTCGCCATTGGGAAGAAATAACATCAAGTCTTGAAGCAGGAATGAAAAACAATTGCGCGATCGCGCTGACTTATTCTTCACCTCATCACTTGCCAGCCAAAGAGATTTGGAAACAGTTACTAGGGATTGCCAAATATCTCAGCCGGACTGAGCAAATTGTGACCCAAGAAAAACTACAAACTCAGTTGGCATTAAGTCGAAGAACCCTAACCCTTGGTCTGCAAGCATTGATGAGTATCGGCTTTCATCTCGAAGGAGAAGTAGCGATACACGTAACAGGAACAGCAAAGACTGATCTTTTTGGTCCTGACGCTGTTCAGATTTTTTTAGCGGCAGTTCAAGAGGAACAATTTCGTTGTCAGTACTTTTCTGAAGTACCCATCGACATGATTCGCAAGCAAGGTCTAGCTGTTTCTACTGATTCCAAATAAAGGAGCATTTTCTGGTAAAAGGGTTCCGGATCGAAATTGTAATTTTCCTTAATATTCAACGATTTTGCGTCATTTCAGCCGATGAATCTTGAATGGTAGGCTCAATTTTGTTATTTTACTAGAGTATGGGTTGAAGCTGTATCTAATTCTTAAAAAGTAAGCTTGGAAAGCTAGTAATCACGTCTCAGCATTCATCAACCCTCTTTTTTTAGCGGCAACGCGTTGAATGAGTTCATTTGTAACGACTTTGTTATAAATTTGACAAATTATCTTTTTTCGGGTAATCAATTAACGACTGGGTGGTCAAGTTGGTATTGAGGGATGAGTGTACTGATTTTTTCTCCCTTGCCTTCCCAATCTAACTTCGACCCGACGATTTATCGTCCCCCCCAAAGGAAACGCCCGCCTAAAAAGAGGATGATGCCACCAACAGCGAGCCAGTCTCTCCCTCTTAGCCTTAAATAATGCCATTGGACGTTATGTTGATCGGGACTGGTAAAGCCTCGCACTTCCATCGCGATCGCGATTTGTTCGGCTCTCATCAGGAGGTTTTCTAATAACTTTTCTGCCACCATTAACCACAGGGTTAGACTTTTACGAATGCCCAATTTTTTCCAATTAATCGCCCGGGTGCTGACAGAACGGACGAGGTTTTGAATTTCTTCTAAAACCAGGGGAATGAAGCGTAGGGATAGGGTTAGAGTAAGTAAGATTTCGGTTACTGGAACACCAAAGCGGCGTAACGGTTGAAAAAAGGTTTCTAAACCGGCAGTAATTTCTTCGGGGGCGGTGGTTAAAAGATAAAGATTGGTACTATAAATGAGGGTAAAAATGAGCGTGCTGACCCGAATGGCAAGGTCGAGAGACCGACGAGTTACGGTGAGCCAGGCTTCATTAATTAAGACGTACTGATAATCAGTCGGTTGGGGGAGGTCCAGATCGCTGCTGGGTAATCTGGGTTGATGGTTAATAGCAAGTCCATCATCAAAAATGCAGGTCAGAATAAAAACGAATGTGCAAAGGATCAGTAGCCATCCCATCTGTTGTCGCCAAACGCGGAGGGGAATGCGAGCCAAGAAAGTAATTAGAATTAAAGCAAAGACTAAGCCAATGCGCCACAGGGGATGGGCAAGAATAGGAGTAAGGAGAAACCCCATTAACCAAGCTAGTTTAATTCTTGGATCGAGATGATGAAGCCAAGTATCGGGTTTTTCTAAATATAAGCCAATGGGCAGCGATCGCAGTAAGTCCATATTGGTTGTTTGTCATTGGTCATTGGTTGGATGTCCCCTTTCTAATCTCTCTTGCTGGGATAGCATCTAACAAAAGTTATTGTTTAAGCTTAAACCCGAGTGGCACGATTCAGTTTATTTTCTTCAACGTCTCGGGGTCGCTTACCACGCCAAATTAAACGTAAAGGGGTTCCAGTAAAGCCTAATTGTTCTCGGAATTGACGGTCAATATAACGGCGATAGGTATCATTGAAACGTTTAGGATCGTTCACGAATAGGGCAATGGTTGGCGGTTGGGTACTCACTTGCGTTCCGTAATAGATTCTGCCTTGTTTCCCTTGACGACTCGTCGGTGGAGAATACCAAGCCACTGCTTCTTGAATGACCTCATTAATCACAGCGGTACTGACACGGCGACGATGTTCTTGCACCGCAGTCTGAATCGAGTCAAAAATCGTTTTTACCCGTTGTCCGGTTAAGGCACTGACAAACAAAATTTCGGACCAATACATAAAATAAACGCGATCGCGCAGCATTTTTTCATATTGATAAATTGTATTGGAATCTTTTTCTAACGCATCCCATTTATTCACAATAATAATCGCCGCTTTCCCTTCTTCTTCAATCCGTCCAGCGAGTTTCATATCTTGGTCGGTAATGCTATCTAGCGCATCAATCACCAGCAGAGAAACATCAGAGCGTCGAATGGCTTTAAATGCCCGATTAATACTAAAAAATTCCGCACCATACCGAATGTTTTTCTTCTTGCGAATTCCTGCGGTATCAATCAAGCGATAGACTTGGCCTTGATGTTCAATTTGTAAATCAATGGCATCGCGAGTCGTCCCTGAAATCGGGCTAACAATGGAACGACTTGCCCCAGTTAGAGCATTGAGTAAGCTAGATTTACCGACATTGGGGCGACCAATAATGGCAACATTAATTTCGGTTTCTTCTGCTTCGGGTAAGGCTTCATAAGGGGGAAAAGTGGAGATCACAGCATCTAATAAATCCCCCGTTCCACTGCCATGAATCCCCGAAACAGGATACGGTTCTCCTAACCCTAACTCCCAAAATTGTGCCGCTTGCATTAACCCTTGTTCCGGCGATTCACACTTATTCACTGCTAAATAAACGGGAACGCTTTGCTGACGTAACCACTCAGCAATTTCTTCATCTCCAGAAGTGGGTCCACTTTGCCCATCGACCACAAAAATTGCCGCAACGGCTTCTGATAACGCCATCAGCGCTTGCTGTCGAATTTCCGGTAAAAATTCACTGTCATCATCAAAGACAATGCCACCAGTATCCACCACTAAAAAATCGCGATCGCGCCAAAAACTCGGTTGATATAAACGGTCGCGCGTAATCCCCGGTTCATCATGGACAATGGCATTGCGACTCCCCGTCAAACGATTCACTAACGTTGATTTTCCGACATTCGGACGACCAATAATTGCAACAATGGGTAATTTTTTCATAATAATAAATAAATGCGCGTCTTTAACCCACAGGTTGTAACGCGCCCTCCCTAAACCTTAATTGTAGTTTTCTTTTTGGCAATGTGAGCCAGACGATTTTTAAAAGGGAATATCATCCAAATTTTTTTCTTCTTCCTGCGTTCCCCCTGCTGTTTGCGGTTGCGAAGCGGGGAACTCAACTAAATTATCCGTCTCTTTTTGAGCGGAAGGTTGGGGGGCGGTGCCCTTACCCATCCCATGAATGCGAGATAACGTAAATTCTGCCCGTTTTTCTTTGAACCCTTCTTGACGTTCAAGAATGTTCATGCGCAGACGACCTTCTAAAATAACTTGATCGCCAGCATGATAATTTTGAGCAACTTCATTGGCTAAATTATCTCCCCAAGCCACTACCTTTAAACTAGCTGGTGGATCATTGTCGCGCAAACCGGAAAATTCCACCATCATTTCTGTTAAAGGAGTTTGATTTTCTTGCGTGTAGCGGAGTTGGGGCTGGCTGGTAATTTGTGCCATTAAAATACAACTATTCATCGTCTCCTCCTGAACCTTTTTTGCTTTGTTTTAACATCAGCCTAATCTCTATTTTAACCGGTCGGGTCGAGCCAACGTAGGACTTCTTTTTTCAATTGCGTAATATCGCGATAAAATTGTTGTTTCACCCATTGACCTAACGCATCAAGGGGGGAAAAATTGTTTCCTGGTTGCCAATTCCATTCTTTCGGGTTAACAGGGGTCAGATGATTGCCAGACAGTTGTAAATAGGAGACAAGATTAGGAGAAGACGCTTCTAAAACGGGCTTTAAATCTTCAGTTTGATCAATGGTATCATCTTGAAAACGAACTAAAAGAGTCCGTGTTTTTCCGTAATCTTTTTTGACAATATCTAAGGTTCGTTCTGGGGAAGGCGTAAATTCCAAATCAAGAGCAATCAAATTATTTAATTGTTCCACCAAGGGAACCGCTTGTCTGGCTGGATAATTATTATAAGAAATGAGGAGATTTCCCGCCCGTTTCACTTCATATAAACTATTAATGAGCAAATGTAATTTGCAGCCCATACTATGTCCAAGGCCATAAATGGGGAGATAGCGCTGAAATAACCCCAACCGTTGATAGGCGGTTTCAAAGCGATTCAAGGTTCGCTGCGCGATCGCGCTATGATTTAAGTCGTTTAAAAAGGGCGTCGCGATAACCGCGTATCCTTCCTCGGCTAAAGACTCTAACAACCAACTATAGGTTACTTGTGGCGCAGTCGCGACAAACGCCCCACCCAAGAAATGAATTAACCCTTTCGGTTGTGAAGGTAATAAAACTGAATTGCCCGCAACCTCTTCCCAATTCGTCATATTTGCAAAAAGTAACTCACACAATCGCCTTATTAATGTTAACTTTTATGAAAGCAAGCTCGCACCGAATTCACTATGCTAGAACTTTATCAATTTGAACTCTCCCAATTTAGCGAAAAAGTCCGTTTTCTTCTCGATTACAAGGGCTTAGAATACCGTAAAATTGAAGTGACCCCAGGGGTGGGACAAGTAGAAGTCTTCCAAATGTCAGGGCAGCGACAAGTCCCCGTCCTCAAAGATGGGGAAACCATTGTTGCTGACTCCACAGAAATCGCCATGTATTTGGAACGGACTTATCCAGAACGTCCCCTCATTCCCACAGCAGCGAAAGAAAAAGGATTAACCCTCCTCATGGAAGAATGGGCAGATGAATCCATTGGTGTCAAAAGTAGAAAAGCCTTCATTGGCGCTTTGAATCGCAACGAAGCTTTACGCGCTGCTGTTTTACCCACTGATACCCCTGAGTTTGTCAGAAGTATTGTCAGTGCCATTCCCTCTGATTTATTAGATGCTTTAGGCAGTGGCGTCGGGATGGGAGGCGAAGCCTTAAAAGCCATTGAAGGGAGTCTTAAACAAGATTTAGAAGCCCTTTGTTTAATTTTACAAGAACAACCTTATCTTACAGGGGCTATGCCCACCCTTGCCGATTTCAGTGTTGCGAGTCTCAGTTTACTCTTAAAATTCCCCGAAGAATCTTATATGGATATTCCCAACCAACTGGCAGGAAAAGCCCTACCTGGTATTGGCGACAATCCTGCATTTGAACCTTTCTTTACCTGGCGCGATCGGCTGTATAGTGAATATCGCCAACCGTCTGTCTCCACGGGCAGTAGTGACACCAGTGCCTCTGCACCGAGTTCGATTGAAATTGAGTAACATTTAGCCTTTGCCAGGCAAAAGGGGGAATGGGGAAAAAGCGTTAAGAAATGAGGGGGAGAAAAAACATTATTAATCCTCCTCACGATTCTCTATTCCCTAAATGAGGAATGACTAAGAACGAATGACCAATCAATTACAAACTCCTCACAGTGGTTACCATTGGGCAGGAGAAGACACTCGCTTTTTTGAAGGTTGGTATTATCGGGTTACCCTCCCCGAAATCAATCAAACCTTCGCCTTCATGTACTCCATTGATGATCCCGCCGGGGGAACTGCTTACAGTGGAGGGGCGGCGCAAATTTTAGGACCTGATGATGAATATTTTTGGCGCACCTTTCCCAATGTCAAAGGGTTTTGGGCTGATTATACCGCTTTAGGCTTAGGACATTGGGCGAAACGACCGGTAGGAAGTTTTCCCCGACCACTCACCCCTAATCAATTTAACCAACAAATTAACGAAGGGTATCAAGCAACGGCAACCCTCAATCAAGGGAAACTCTATGACCCAGCAACCGACCAAACGGTCGCTTGGGAATATCAGATTCACCCCATTTATGGTTGGGGCAATCCCAAACGTCCCCAGAAAGCGACTGCAGGCTGGTTATCGTTTCTGCCTCTGTTTGAACCCGGTTGGCAAATTTTGATCGCCCATGGCTTAGCAACGGGATGGATTCAGTGGCAAGGCAAAACCTATAAATTTACGAATGTACCGGCTTACAGTGAGAAAAATTGGGGACGGGCGTTTCCGGCGAAATGGTTTTGGTTAAACTGCAATGCTTTTAGTGAAGAAACTGATCTCGCATTAACTGCTGGCGGTGGCAGACGAGAAGTGTTAGGCCTTGGCGAAGAAGTGGCACTGATTTGTTTCCACCATCGCGGGCAATTTTATGAATTTGTTCCCTGGAATTCTGAGGTCTTTTGGGAAATTCAACCTTGGGGAGAATGGAAAATGAATGCAGTTGGTAGAGAATTAGCAGTGGAAATTATCGGCAAAACTGACCAACCGGGGACACTTTTACGGGCGCCCACGGAACGCGGATTACAGTTTTGTTGTCGAGATACAATGCAAGGCGACCTTCAGCTTAAACTGTCTCATCGAAGTGGAAACGTTATCTTTGAAGCCTCTAGTACCAATTGTGGTTTAGAAGTGGGAGGGATTCCCTGGTCAGGATCTTGGAAGAACCAATCCTAATTGTTTCTCGTTAGTTATCCGAGTCATTTTAAATTCTATTGCCTTCGTTTTATAAAAAATGATGAAACCCAAAAAAAATCCTTGGCTTGCCCTAATTGTAATGATGACAACAACGACTTTTGTCGGTAGTTGTTCTCAGTTGAATCTTAATCCCTCGCCAGATTCCTCTGAACCTTCACCTGATGCGGAGGAATCGCCGTCTGGAGAATCAGAAATTCAGTCTGACTCTGCTTCTCGACCCTTGGAACCGAGACCGGAAGATACGAACTTTGTCACAACAGTAGTTAATGAAACGAGTCCTGCTGTGGTTCGGGTTAACGTCAAACGGGTGGTGGATACCGAGATTCCTGAGATTTTTAATAATCCCTTTTTTGAGCGGTTTTTTGGGGATTCGATTCCGACTCCTCCTCAGCAACGGGTTCAGCAAGGATTAGGGTCAGGATTTATTGTGAGTAGTGATGGGCAAATTTTAACCAATGCCCATGTGGTGAACAAAGCAGATGAAGTGGTCGTTGCCTTAAGAGATGGACGGACCTTTGATGGCACAGTTGTGGGGGAAGATCCGTTAACTGATGTTGCCGTGATTGAGATTGATGCAGAAAATTTACCCATTGTTCCCTTGGGAGATTCAGACAGTGTGCAACCCGGACAATGGGCGATCGCGATCGGCAATCCTTTAGGCTTAAACGAAACGGTTACGGTCGGGGTGATTAGTGCGACGGGACGACCGGGTTCCGCCCTTGGTGTCTCTGATAAACGAGTGGAATTTATTCAAACGGATGCGGCGATTAATCCGGGGAATTCTGGCGGACCGCTTTTAAATGCCCGGGGAGAGGTCATTGCCATTAATACGGCAATTATTGGTGGACAAGCAGAAGGGTTAGGCTTCGCTGTTCCCATTAACACCGCGAAACGAGTGGCAGAAGAAATTATGGAAACTGGGGAAGTGCAATATCCCTACATTGGCATTCGCATGGTCACGTTAACCCCCGACATTAAGGCACAGTTGCAACAACTGCCGCAACAAAACTTTGAAATTACAACTGAGTCTGGGGTATTAATTGTCGAAACCGTTGGTGGTTCCCCAGCCAGTCAAGCTGGATTACAACCGGGGGATGTGATTCGAGAAATTAACGGCGAAACGGTAGAAGAATCAGAGCAAGTCCAACGCATCGTGGAACAACAAAATGTCGGCGATCGCGTTTCTTTGCTCATTGAGCGTAATGGAGAACCCCTAGAAATCACAGTAGAATTAGAGCGTCTTCCGGTAGAAGGAAACCGCTAATTGATTTCTGAGTGGCATTTCAGTCAATTGAAATGGCGAGTACAGCTTGCTGGACCTTGACTGCTAGCTGTACTAATCAGCCAAGGGTTGATACCCGCGATAACCGGTGACAATCCGTCGGCCATCTTTGAGGATATGAATTTCAATTTGATCGCTTGCCCAATCGAGTTGATTTTCTAAAGCCGGATTAAAGACGCGTACCCGTTGATTGCGAGACGAGACCAGAGAATCTGCCTCATTAATTGCCTGTGAAGGAAGATAAGGACCATCAACGAGGATATCCAGTTCTTGTAAGAGATCGGCTGCACCGGGAGGGGCTTGTGCTGATTGTAATTCTTGCAAGGTAAAACCGCTAAAAGACATCACATTTAAGCCTTTACTTTTGAGTCGTTTCGCCAGTTGCGTCAGCGCGATCGCTTGCCAAAACGGTTCACCCCCAGAAAAGGTCACCCCTTGATTGCGGGGTTTACTCAGAATTTGATCCGCTAAGTCCTCCACAGCAATGAGTTGATTAATTTCAAATGACCAAGACTGAGGATTGAAACAATCGGAACAATGGCGATCGCAGCCTTGAACCCAAACTACAGCCCTTACCCCAGGTCCATTCACTTCCGATTCATCCACATAGCCCATGATATTCAAGTATCCAGCCGGAATTGAAACTTGATCAGGAGAAGCAATTTGCTGAGTCATAACCCAATTCCTTGAGAACGATTTTTTCCCTTATCTTCGATCATCACAAAGAAAATTCTCAATCAGAGTTTTTCTCAACGAAAATTTAAGATCAGCAACCCTCACCCTTGCCAATTTGATTGTGATCGGTAATTTTTGTTAACTTCTTTGCTCAGCATTCACTTTAGAGACTTGAAACCTGCCATAATTCCCTTAGCTGGGTCTTAGCCAAAATTGGGGTTGTAAAACCGCTTACGCGATGCACCTCTGGGGCCGGCGAAGCCATCGCGCAACCAACCTTATTTTATGGAAAATTTCATTGAGGAAAACATTACTCAACCCAATCCCCAAAAATTGACTAAAATCATCTTCTGGGAACAAACAACGGCATGGGGGGGAGTGGTGTTTCTGATTATTGCTGTGATCATTGCTGTTTGGTGGGTTAACCACAGCGATTAGCATCAGTCATCCGTACTCCGCCGTAAGACGACGGAGCGGCTCGGGTGAGCTCGCCGAACTCCTGCAGATGACCGTTGGTCAACCTTCTCGAAATGACTATAATGTTTTCTCGAATGATTGCCCAATGTCGCAAAGAACTAGCACAATTTAAGCGCGATCGCGTTACGGTTGCCCTTGCCTTTATTTTGCCGTTGGGAATGATGTTGATTTATGGGTTTGCAATTCGGTTAGAAGCCCAGAATCTGCCCCTCAGCATCCATGATTATGATAATAGTCCACTATCTCGTAGTTATGTGGAACGCTTATTTGCAACTAATCAATTTGTTCCGGTTCGAGATCAGGGTGACTCTCCAAGTGATAGTCTTGATGCAGGACGCGCGATCGCGTCAGTGGTAATTCCTCCAGACTTCTCTGGTCAAATTAAAGCCAATAAAACTGTTGATGTCCAAGTTTTGGTAGATGGCAGTGATGTGAATAATGCCCGCATCGTCCAAAATAGCATTCGCGCCACCACTCGTTTTTTTATTCAAACTCAACAGCAACAGTCGTCTCCACCGACGGTTAATGCCGAAATTCGACTGTGGTTTAATCCCGGTGGGAAAGAATCCTTGTATATTGTTCCTGGGGCGTTTGCCGTGGTGTTGTGGGTGTTTCCTTCGATGTTAAGCGCGATCGCGGTGGTGCGAGAAAAAGAACAAGGCACGATTTTACAAGTCTATGCGTCTGACTTAAAAGCCTGGGAATGGCTATTAGGAAAAGTTGTGGCTTATGTTTTAGTGGCAAGTGGAGAAGCAGCAATTGTGATGGGAGTCTCTACCCTGCTATTTAATTTGCGTTTGGCAACTGAACCCACTTTGCTCATGATTGGTACTCTGCTATATTTAATTGCCAGTGTCTCTTTTGGGGTTTTTATTGGGTCGCGATCCAATAATCAAAATTCAGCAGTACAAGGGACCGCGATCGCGGGGTTTATTAGTGCATTTTTACTATCAGGCTTTATTTACCGTATTGAAAATTTTCCCCTTCCCCTTTACTTAATTTCTAATATTATTCCAGCGCGTTACTATCTTTTAATTACCCGGGATGCCTTTGTGCGTGGAACGGGTTGGATTGGCGTTTGGTATGCTCCTTTAATGATTGGCGCGATCGCGTTTTTATTATTATTTGGCTCTACGAAAATGATGTCTAACATGCAGCTCAAAGATTAAGGAGGTTAATCGAACCACAGAGACACAAAGAACACAGAGGAGTTAAAAGTAAAAGTATCGATTTTTGTTTTTCTAGAGATGCTGTAATTTAACAAGAATAATGAATCTCATTCGTCGTTTATTTGAAACGCGTTTTTGGTCACTGGCTAGCAAAGAAGTTCAACAAATTTTTACTAATAAACAAATTATCTTTCTGCTAGTTTTTCCGCCAACTATCCAACTTTTACTGCTCGGATTCGCCCTGAACCCAAATATCACTGAAATTAGTTTAGGCGTAGTCGATTATTCACAGACTCAAGACAGTCGAGAGTTCGTTTCTTCTTTAACAGAAAATGATACGTTTGATGTCACGTTCAACACAATTCAAGAAGAGCAACTGGTGGAACAAGTTCGTACCGGAAAAGTTACCAGCGGTGTAATTATCCCCCCGGATTTTAGAGAAAAGATCGTTGAAAATAAAACAGCAGATATTCAATTTTTAATTGATGCTGTTGATGCCAATACGGCTCAAATTACGAGAGGATACATACAACAAATTATTAGAAATTATAACCGGGAAATTAAGATCGCTGCTGCTCCACTTGCGCTCAATACGGAAGTAATTTTTTTTATATAATCCCGGTTTAATAAGTAGTTGGTTTTTTGTTCCTGGAGTAATGGGGTTAGTGCTGACTTTAACGGGTTCCCTCGTTTCTTCGGTTACAGTAATCCGAGAAAAAGATGTCGGAACGCTGGAACAATTATTAATGACTCCCGCCTCTGCTTGGGAAATTTTACTTGCAAAAATTACACCTCTATTTACATTAATAATGGGAGATTTTTTACTAGCTTCGACGATTGCTTGGCTGGTTTTCAAGCTTCCATTTCGAGGAAACTATTTATGGTTTTTAATCTTTTCTGCAATGTATATATTTGTTGTCATTGGCTTAGGACTGTTACTGGCAACATTATCCAAAACCCAACAACAAGTTGTGCTAATTTCTTTCTTTTTCAATGTTCCTATCATTCAACTTTCTGGTGCTGTAGCGCCGATTGAAAGTATGCCCCCGTTTTTTCAATTTCTTTCTTTGGCTAACCCCATGCGCCATTACATCGCGATCGCGCGCCACCTCATCCTAAAAGATGTTGGAATTGAACCTCTGTTACCCAATGTAATCGCCTTAATTTTCTTTGCCATTCTCTTACTCGGAATTAGTATTAACCGTTTTCGTCATCAGTTAACTTAAGAATTGATTTGAAGCATTCAACTAAAAAAGGTGGGCAGAACCCACCTCATTGTATCTATTTACTCGCACCCGTTGGCATTCCTAAAATATCCTCAATTTTGGGCATTTCTTCTAACGGAACCACCCGACCTTCTTCCTCAAAATTCTCAATTTGATCAAAGTTGAGATAGCGATATAAATCATCAGCAAAGGGATTAATTTTCTCTTGGACAATGGAGAGATATTCATCCACCGTGGGAATATAACCCAGTAGCGCACAAACGGCTGCTAACTCTGCTGAACCGAGATAGACACGTGCGCCTTTCCCCATACGATTATTAAAGTTACGGGTCGATGTGGAGAAGACCGTTGCTTCATCTTCCACTCGCGCTTGGTTCCCCATACACAAGGAACAACCGGGCATTTCTGTCCGTGCGCCCGCAGCAGCAAACACACCATAAACCCCTTCTTCACGGAGTTGTTTCTCATCCATCCGCGTGGGAGGACAGATCCAGAGGCGAACTTTTGCGACACCTGCATCTTCTAAAATTTTCGCAGCAGCACGATAGTGACCAATATTAGTCATGCAAGAACCGATGAAGACCTCATCAATTTTATCCCCTGCACACTCTGACATTAACTTCACATTATCCGGGTCATTCGGTGCAGCCACAATCGGTTCTTTAATCTCGTTTAAGTTAACCTCAACCGTATCCACATATTCGGCATCTGCATCCGCTTCTAATAACTCAGGGTTGTCCAACCATTCCTGCATTTTGGCAGCGCGACGTAACAGAGTACGGGAGTCTTGATAGCCACGCGCCACCATATTTTTAATCAAGGCAATGTTAGAGTTGAGATATTCGGCGATGGTTTCTTTCCCTAACTTAATCGTACAGCCAGAACAAGAGCGTTCCGCCGTCGCATCGGTTAACTCAAACGCCTGTTCTACCTTCAAGTCAGGTAAGCCTTCCATCTCCATGATGCGACCGGAGAAAACATTTTCCTTGACTTCGGTTCCGACGGTTAACTTCCCTTGCTGCATGGCGACATAGGGAATGGCGTTAACAATATCCCGCAGCGTAACACCCGGCTGTAATTCCCCTGTAAAGCGCACTAAAACCGATTCTGGCATATCCAAAGGCATTGCCCCTAATGCAGCCGCAAACGCCACTAAACCCGACCCTGCGGGGAAGGAAATACCAAGGGGGAAGCGTGTATGGGAGTCACCGCCCGTTCCGACGGTATCGGGGAGTAACATCCGATTTAACCAAGAGTGAATGATACCGTCACCTGGCTTTAAGGAAACCCCACCTCTGTCGGCGAAAAAGTCGGGGAGTTGTTGATGGGTTTTCACGTCTACTGGTTTGGGATACGCTGCGGTGTGACAAAAACTTTGCAGAACAAAGTCCGCATTAAACCCGAGACAAGCCAACTCTTTCAACTCATCGCGAGTCATGGGTCCTGTAGTATCTTGGGATCCAACCGTGGTCATAATGGGTTCACAGGATGTTCCAGGACGAATACCATCCACGCCACAAGCGCGTCCGACCATTTTTTGGGCAAGGGTAAAGCCTTGCTTATTATCCGCCGGCATTTCGGGACGAGTAAACAGAGAAGTGACTTCTAACCCTAATGCTTCTCGGGTTTTATCCGTCAAAGCCCGTCCAATCATCAGTGGAATGCGTCCACCCGCGCGAACTTCATCTAAAATGGTGTTCGGTTTCGGGGTGAAGTTGGTTAAGGTTTCTCCCGCTTCGTTGGTGATCTTGCCTTCGTAAGGATAAATCGTAACGACATCCCCTGTATTCATTTGGGTGACATCGCACTCAATGGGAAAGGCACCGGAGTCTTCGGCAGTATTGAAAAAGATCGGGGCGATTTTTCCGCCGAGAATATAGCCACCTGCACGTTTATTTGGAACATTAGGAATGTCATGTCCGATATGCCATAACAGTGAATTAATTGCCGACTTACGAGATGATCCAGTTCCCACAACATCCCCCACATAAGCAACGGGTAAGCCTTTTTCTTTTAACTGGGCAATTTGTTCTAATCCCTCGGGCATCCGCGACTCTAACATGGCGAGGGCATGGAGTGGAATATCAGGGCGTGTGGTTGCATGAGGCGCCGGAGAAAGGTCATCCGTATTGGTTTCTCCAGGCACTTTAAAGACCGCCACTTGGATTTGTTCAGGAACTTCTGGCTTGTTAATAAACCAAGTTCCTTCCGCCCACTCATCAATTACTTGTTTGGCATATTGATTATCTTGGGCGAGTTCAAACACCTCGTTAAACGCATCAAATGCGAGAATGGTTTGACTCAGGGCTGCTGCTGCTTTTTGCGCCAGGTTCGTGTCAGAGGATTGGAGAAACTCAATGAGAGATTGGACATTATAGCCACCCACCATGGTTCCAAGAAGTGCCACTGCTTCTTCTGCGGTGATCAGCGGACAGTTCACTTCTCCTTTCCCAATTGCGGTGAGAAACCCTGCTTTGACATAGGCAGCTTCATCAACACCAGGGGGAACGCGATCGCGCAATAAATATAATAATTCTTCTTCTGTTCCGGCGGGAGGCTGTTTTAAAAGTTCACATAACTGGGACGTTTGTTCGGCGTTGAGGGGGAGGGGAGGAATTCCTTGCTTGGCCCGTTCTGTTGCGTGTTGCCGATACGTTTCTAACATTTTTAAGTGAGTTCTCCTATCGTGTCTCTATACTATTTCACCGATCATAGACTTCTATAATCATTGTAATTGTAGCGACAGAAGCATTTAATTCAGAAGATGAACACTTTACGAGTTGGAATTGCCGGACCTGTGGGTTCAGGAAAAACAGCATTATTGGATGCATTATGCAAAACCATGCGCGATACTTATCAACTAGCTGTTGTAACTAACGATATTTATACCCAAGAAGATGCTCAATTTTTAGTTCGTTCTCAGGCATTAGCGCGCGATCGCGTGTTGGGGGTCGAAACGGGAGGTTGTCCGCACACAGCAATTCGAGAAGATGCCAGTCTCAATCTCGCTGCCATTGAACAGCTAGAAAACCAATTTAACCCACTTGACCTACTTTTTGTCGAAAGTGGAGGGGATAACCTAGCGGCAACCTTTAGTCCCGAACTCGTTGATCTGACCATCTACGTCATTGATGTAGCAGCAGGAGATAAAATTCCTCGCAAAGGGGGACCGGGAATCACCAAATCCGATCTGTTAGTGATTAACAAAATTGATTTAGCGCCCTATGTCGGTGCTGATCTCTCTGTAATGGAACGAGATGCAAAAAAGATGCGCGGCGAAAAACCATTTGTCTTTACGAACTTAAAAAAACAACAAGGATTAACAACAGTACAAGATTTTATTCATTCTCACCTGGTAACTTAAGGTGTAACCTTGATTTCCTCTCTTATCTTTTCCTTTACCTCGGCAGTTACGATTTTTTTGCCTTTTCCACGCTAAAGGCTTGACCCCGTCTTAAGTTGAACAATTCCTGATGACAAGTTAAAATTAAGTAGCTCGGAGAGGTGGCAGAGCGGTTGATTGCGGCGGTCTCGAAAACCGCTAGGAGTTCAGGCTCCTCGAGGGTTCGAATCCCTCCCTCTCCGTTGAAAATAATGACCAACGGTCAAAGATTACATTTTCAGACTTTAGTTCAGGGCGTAAGATAGGATTAGCTATTACGAATTTGCTTCTCCTTAAACAATGGCTGCTCGAATTTTAATCGTTGAAGATGAAGTCAAGCTGGCTCAATTTATTGAGTTAGAACTCCAGTATGAAGGGTATGAGGTAACAACCGCTACGGATGGCTTTGACGGATTATCCCAAGCCCGGGAGTCAACACCAGATTTACTGATTTTAGACTGGATGTTACCAGGAATTTCTGGCTTAGAAATTTGTCGCCGCTTACGTCAAACCGGGAGTACCGTTCCAGTGATTTTATTAACCGCCAAAGATGACATCAGCGATCGCGTAGAAGGGTTAGATGCCGGGGCGGATGATTATGTCGTCAAACCCTTTAGTATTGAAGAATTATTTGCCCGCGTTCGTGCCCATCTCCGCCGGAATCAAGAAGAAGAAACGGATGTTTTACAGTTTGGAGATCTCAAACTCAATACCAGTACAAGAGAAGTTTATCGCGGCGATCGCGCTATTGAATTAACCGCTAAAGAATTTGAACTCCTGCGCTATCTTCTCAACCATCCTCGTCAAGTTTTAACCCGTGACCAAATCTTAGAACGAGTTTGGGGCTACGATTTCATGGGCGATTCTAATATCATTGAAGTGTATATTCGTTACTTACGATTGAAACTCGAAGACCAAGGGGAACCCCGTTTAATTCAAACCGTGCGCGGTGTCGGTTATGTTTTGCGAGAATAAGTCCTGATCATGAATCCCATTACCCTCGATCTCCACTCAGTTCACTTCACAGAAGAACAGTTTTTTCAACTTTGTATTAACAATCCCCAGTTTCGGTTTGAAAAAAATGCGCAAGGAGAATTAATCGTAATGCCTCCTACTGGCGGAGAAACGGGAAATCGAAACGGGCGTATTATTCAACAACTCTTTAACTGGGCAGATCAAGATGGCACTGGAATTGCCTTCGATTCTTCCACTGGCTTTAAGCTACCCAATGGCGCGAATCGTTCTCCTGACGCGTCGTGGATCTCCCTTCACCGTTGGCAACAATTAACCAGAGACGAACAAGAAAAATTTGTTCCCCTTTGCCCCGATTTTGTCATTGAACTTCGTTCCCCTAACGATAGTTTGTTGAGACTGCAAAGTAAAATGGCAGAGTATCTTGAAAATGGGACGAGGTTAGGTTGGCTGATCAATCGCGAAGATCGGCAAGTCGAAATTTATCGTCAACAACAAGCTGTCGAAATTCTGAACGGTCCTGATTTTCTATCTGGGGAACCGATTTTACCGGGTTTCCAGCTAGACTTGCGCGTTATTTGGTAAACCCATTATCCTTCTGCTATTTCTCCGAAGCGGTAGCCTTTTCCATAAACCGTATGAATTAAAGTGGTCTCACCCGGAACTTCAATTTTGCGCCGTAACAACCGGACTAAAGCCGCTAAAACATTACTACTTGGTGTGCTATCTTCACCCCAAAGATGCTGATAAATTTGCTGATGGGTTAACAACTGTTGGGGAAATTGCATGAAATAGTGTAAGAGTTTCGCTTCTTTTTCTGAAAGTTCAATGGTTCTGCCATTGCGATACGCCAGTTGGTTCTCAGGGTCAAATTCCAAATCTGCAACTTTTAGACGCGAACTTGCAGGGATTTCACAAGCCGAACGCCGGATTAACGCGCGGACTCTCGCTAAAAATTCTCTCAATTCAAAGGGTTTAACAATATAGTCATCTGCACCCACATCTAAACCCGCGACGCGATCATCCACCGTATCTTTTGCCGTTAAAAATAAAACAGGGGTTTGATCCCCGCGCGATCGCAGCGATCGGCACAACTCTAACCCCGACTTTTCCGGCATTAACCAATCTAAAATCAACAAATTATAATTATTTTTGGCCGCTAACTCTTCTCCTACCACCCCATTATTCGCCACATCCACTTGATACCCTTCTTGCGTCAAAACCCGCGAAAGCGGGTTCGTTAATTCTCGTTCATCATCAACTAGTAAAATGTGCATGATCCGTTAACTCGGTACAGTAGGTGATAAGATAGCAAGGTTGCAGCCCATAACTGCAAGTCAAATCATATAAGGAGAGAAAGTGTATGGCTAAATATAACGTCTATGGTATGGGAAACGCATTATTAGACATTGAATTTAAAGTCACGCCCGATCTCCTGCAAAATCTGGGGATTGATAAAGGAGTGATGACCCTCATTGAAGCCGATCGTCAACAAGCGTTGATCAATGAACTCAAAGACTACATGGGCAAAAGAAGTGGGGGTGGATCCGCTGCGAACACAATGTTCGCCATTAGTCAGTTTGGTGGAAAGTGTTTCTATTCCTGTAAAGTGGCTAATGATGAAATGGGACAGTCCTATTTACAAGATTTAGTTGATTGTGGTATTGAAACCAATTTACAACATCATGACCACGAACCGGGAATCACGGGACAGTGTCTCGTATTTGTCACCCCTGATGCGGACCGGACGATGAATACTCACCTCGGGATTTCCGCACAATTTTCTGAAAAAGAGTTAGTGCCCAGCGCGATCAAAGATTCAGAATATCTGTATATTGAAGGATATTTAGTTGCCGATCCCAATGGCAAAAGTGCAGCGATCAAAGCCCGAGAAACGGCTAAAAGTGCAGGAAATCAAGTTGCACTCTCCCTATCTGACCTGAATATGGCAAAATTCTTCAAAGAAGGCTTTCTCGAAATCATTGGTGATGGCATTGATTTAATTTTCTCCAATGAAACGGAAGCGCTTACAATGGGACAAACCGAAGACTTAGCTGAAGCAGCAGACTACTTGAAAACCCTCAGTAAAGGCTTTGTCATCACTCGCGGTGCCCAAGGTTCCTTAGTCTATGATGGTGAGAATTTATTAGAAATTGCGCCGAATGCAGTGAAGGCAGTTGATACCGTTGGCGCAGGCGATATGTTTGCCGGTGCTTTCCTTTACGGTCTCACTCACGGTATGAATCATGCTGATGCCGGTAAGCTTGCTTCCGCTGCTTCTGCCCGTTTGGTAACCAGCTATGGTCCTCGTTTAGAACCGCAAGAAGCTAAAGAAGTTCTCGCTCAAGTCTAGATTAGAAAAGGCAAGTCACCCCCAGTTAGACTGGGGGTCTACCATTAATCATTCATTAGATTGATCATCAACCGTCGATTCAGCCTCCTTTTGCAGTAGGTCTTCCATCTTGAAATTAATTGGCGTTTTCCCTGCAAAAACAGTTCCCGTTTGTTGATTTTCCATTCGTTTCACTGCTAAATTATAAATTTCATCGGGAAGGGGAATTGAACCCACAATCTTCACGGAAGGACGCCCCTGGGTTAAATAATATTCGAGAAATTCTTGCAGTTCAGATTTATTCTCCAGAGAATTGGCATTAACATAAATTAATAACGGACGTGATAACGGTTGATATTCCCCACTCCTCACCATCTCGCGCGAAGGCATTACGGGTCCAGACCCATTATCAATGGCAAGGGCTTTCAGTTCTTTTTGGTTTTCTTCGTAATAGGAATAGCCAAAATATCCCAACGCGTAAGTATCTTCACTCACGCCGCGGACAATTAACATATCGTCTTCACTATCAATATAATCGCGACGACTCGCTTCAGCTTCGCCAACAATGGCTTCTGTAAAATAATCAAAGGTTCCTGAATCAGCCCCCGGACCATATAAATTGAG
>CAZAYV010000039.1:0-28121 GCA_964489465.1 uncultured Dactylococcopsis sp.
CTTCTGTAAAATAATCAAAGGTTCCTGAATCAGCCCCCGGACCATATAAATTGAGCGGACGGCGGGGCCATTGGGAATTCACTTCATTCCACTGCATGAGGGTATTTTCAGCACTGGGTTCCCAAATTTTAGCCAAGTCTTCTGTTGTCATTTCACTCACCCAATCGTTCTCTGGATGAACCACAACCGTTAGGGCATCATAAGCCACGGGTAGCTCAATATATTTCACGCCATTTTCTTCACAGGTTGCCATTTCCTCAGTATTAATGAGGCGTGAAGCGTTATTAATATCTGTTTCTCCGGCACAAAATCGACGAAAGCCACCACCAGTTCCAGAAACATTGACTCTAATTTCAGGTTGCTTGGAGGAAATGAGTTGGTATTCTTGAGCAATTTCATTCGTAATGGGATATACCGTACTTGAACCATCAACTTCAATCCTTCTTGAGGAAGGATCAGTTGCAGACTCTTCGGCTGCAGAATCCTCAGTTGCAGACTCCTCCGCATTTGGAGAAGCGCACCCCCCAGCTAAAGTGATTAGCCCTAAAAAAAGAACGAGCGATTGAGTAAGTTTTGTCATGTATCCTTGCTCATTAAACATTTGCTTCTTTCCTAAATTTGGTTAGTAAAAGAATTATATTTCAGAAAAATTAGTATATAGAAGTCATCTCTGAAGTTTATAACTAAATTTTACAAGCATTTCACAATACATATTTTTTAACCTTTTCATAAATTTTTATTAATCTTGTTATGATCAAAAGTGTAGACGATAATAAATTAAGATCATGTTCAGCTATGATGCTTTAGTACAGCAAATGAGTTATCCTGATTTTTATCCTCATTTGACTGATGATTCAATTCAACAATTACAGACTCACATTTCCTATATTTTCTTGACTGGGGAGTATGCTTATAAGCTAAAAAAAACAGTTAATTTAGGGTTTTTAGACTTTTCTACCCTCGAAAAGAGACAGTATTATTGTCAGCAAGAATTAGCTTTAAATCAACCGATCGCGCCAGATATTTATCTTGACGTTTTACCAATTACACAACAGGAAAACACGCTGGAAATTAATGGTGAAGGCGAGGTTGTGGAATATGTTTTAAAGATGCGTCAATTTCCCCAATCAGCACTTCTCAGTGTGATGCAAAAAGAAGGTAAATTGTCGGAGTTTTTAATTACAAAATTAGGAAAACGTGTAGCAACATTTCATCAACAAACCAAAACGAATGATTATATTCGTCAATTTGGTAATCCGGAAATGATTGCAGAAGCGATTAACAATAACTACCAACAGACCGAAAAGTATGTTGGAATCACCCAAACGGAACAACAGTTTCGGGAAACCAAAGCGTTTACCGATCGCTTTTTAGAAACCCAACAGCCTCTATTCCAAGCGAGAATCGATCAAGGTTTCATTCGGGAATGCCACGGGGATTTACACCTAAAAAATATTTGTTGGTGGCAAGATAAAGTTCAGCTATTTGATCGCATTGAATTTAACGAACCGTTTCGCTTTGTCGATGTCATGTATGATGTGGCCTTTACCGTGATGGATCTCCAATTTAGAGGTTGTCGGGAGTTTGCTACTGTTTTTCTTAACCATTATTTAGAACAGACGGGCGACTGGGAAGGAGTACAAGTTTTGCCCCTTTATCTCACTCGACAAGCTTATGTCCGCGCCAAAGTCAATTCTTTGATGTTCGAGGATCCTCATGTCAGTGCGGAAGAAAAACAACACGCCAGGGAACAAGCGAGCAAGTATTATCACTTAGCGTGGCAATATACCCAACCGCAAGCGGGGCGTTTGTGGATGATGTCAGGGTTATCCGGTTCCGGGAAAACGACGATCGCGCGACAAATGGCAAAACAACATCACGCCATTCAGTTACGGTCAGATGCGGTACGCAAACATCTGGTAGGCATCGCTGTGGATGAAACTGGAAGTGACGACATTTATACCGCAGAAATGACGCAAAAAACTTATGATCGCCTCTTAGAATTGGGGATCTTATTAGCCTCACAAGGCTGGTCAGTGATTTTAGATGCCAAATATGACCAACAAGACTTAAGAAAAGCTGTGATTGCTCAAGCCCAAAAGCACCATTTACCCTTGCAGATTGTCTATTGTGATGCGCCAATGGCGGTATTGCGCGATCGCCTTACCCACCGAGAAGGCGATATTTCTGATGCCACTGCCAATTTATTAGCCCAACAACAAGCAAATGCTGACCCGTTTAATGAAAGGGAAAAAGCTTACCTGGTTACTATTGATACAACTCAAGATTGGGATCAGCTTTCTGAAACGCTTGCCAAACTTTAGACGAAAGGTGTCATTAGTCATTAGTTATTGGTTATTTGGCAAATCAGGAAAGGGGAGTCAGCAGTTGCTTATCCCATGAAAGTTAAAAGGACGTTGCTGATCTGAGCTATGAACTAGAATAAGTGAAGGAAAAATTGAGCGCCCTGTAAAGTGATGCAGTGTCGAGAGTGCCAATCCGAACACATTCGTAAAAGAAGAGGATAAAGATAATGAAGGAATATGATTTCACACTGACATTCACCCTCCCTAACTTGAAAGATTCCGATCAATATGTGGAAGCCCTTTATGGGGGGAACTGCGACGATGCTTTAATCGGAGTCGGTGAAAAAGGAAGCATAGCACTCAACTTTATCCGTGAAGCAGAAACCCCCTATCAAGCGATTCATAGTGCAATTAATGATGTGCGAGTGGTAATCCCCCAAGCGATTTTTTCGGAAGCAAAACCTGATTTAGTGGGAATTAGCGATATTGCTGAATTAATCGGCTGTACTCGACAAAATGGGAGGAAGCTCTTTAAAAAGGATGCTTCCTCCCATTTAAGATAATGAACGGAAGGCGTAATCTTTGACCCATTTCAGATTAAATTGTTCGCCGATTATAATAGTTTAGTTGTGTCCTAATTAACCAATCGCCAATTTATGAACTTCCTCACCCAACTGCTTTCTCCCAGAACATCTCAAGGGCAAACAACAACATCTCGTCAAAGAAAACGTCATCGAGGCATTGAAATTAAAAACGCTCAAGAAATTGAGTTCATGCGCGAGTCGGGGAGAATTGTAGCGACGGTATTGCAGGAGATTTCACAAATTGCAGAATCGGGAATGACCACAGCGGACTTAGATGCCTATGCCGAAAAACGGATTCGAGAAATGGGTGCGACACCTAGTTTTAAAGGGTATCATGGCTTTCCTGGTTCCATTTGCGTGTGTTTGAATAATGAAGTAGTGCATGGCATTCCCAGTCCCAAAAAGGTCATTCGCAATGGCGATCTTTTAAAAGTCGATACCGGGGCCTATAAAAATGGATTTCATGGCGATTCCTGTATTACCATTGCCATTGGTCAAGTCAAGCCGAAAGCCCTTGAGTTGATGGAAATTGCCGAAAATGCCCTCTATGAAGGGATCAAACAGGTGCGGGAAGGAACCCAGTTGTTAGAAATTGCCGGTGCGATTGAGGACGATGTGACCCGTCGCGGATACAGTATTGTGGAGAATTTTACCGGTCATGGGGTGGGGCGCAATCTCCATGAAGCACCAGCAGTGTTTAATAAACGCACCTCACAACTACCCAATGTCAAACTGAAAGCAGGGATGGTGCTTGCTATTGAACCGATTGTCAATGCTGGCTCAAAATTTACTCGGACCTTGCGCGATCGCTGGACAGTAGTGACAGTCGATAATTCTCTCTCCGCTCAATTTGAGCATACCGTTCTGGTCACCACAGAGGGTTATGAAATTCTCACGGATCGGACAAAAAACAGCATTTTCTCTACTGACTCTCAAGAGTAAATGTTAAGGAGATGATAGAGTAAAGTTTTGAAAGTGAATACTAATCATGCAACCTGATCAGTGAGCAGTTAATCGTCAATGAATTCATGCACGGGTTACTGTTGGCTGGTCGCTCTTTAGAGGATGGGCTGTGTCGTCTCCAAGCAATGAATTACTCTGGGCAATAATTGGTTTAATTTTGACGATTGGGGGAACCTTTGTTGAAGCCTTCATGACAAATTTTCCCTGGTCTTGGACCGAACAAGGCATTCAGATCCATTCTTTGGGCGTAACCTATCAAATTGGTGCTGTTTTATTGACAGGTTGTCTGGGGGGAAAACGGGCAGGGGCCTTCTCACAATTGGCTTATGTCACCATAGGTCTATTTTGGCAACCGGTTTTTTCAAATGGAGGAGGCCTTGAGTATCTACTGGAACCCACATTTGGCTATATTCTTGGTTTTATCCCCGGTGCTTGGTTGTGTGGTGTTTTGGCATTTCGTAGAGACAAACAACTGGAATGGTTAGCAATGAGTTGTTTGTTCGGGTTAGCGATTATTCATAGCTTTGGGATTGTGTATTTAGTGGGATTGCATTATGTCAAGTTATTTATTTTAGATGCACCGCTCCTTTTATGGCCCACAATTGCCCAATATTCTTGGCAGCCTTTGGGAGGACAGTTAGTTTTAGTTTGTGCCGTCGCTGTTTTGGCATCTGGTTTACGCAATATTCTGTTTTATTGATGAAGAAAAATCGCTTATTTTGGCTCGTTGCAATTATTGGCTTCCTACTCGATCAGGCAACAAAATTAATTGTTGTTGAGTCCTTTGTTGAAATTGGAAAAACGATCGCGCTGTGGCAAGATGTGTTTCATTTAACCTATGTTGTTAATCGGGGCGCCGCCTTTAGCCTCTTTGCCGACAACGGCACCTGGCTCCGTTGGTTATCGCTGGCGGTTACCATTGGCTTGATGATTTATGCTTGGCTGAGTCCACGCTTACCGAAATTAGAACAACTGGGGTATGGTTTTGTCTTAGCCGGGGCTGCCGGTAATGGGTTAGATCGATTTTTATTTGGTTATGTGGTAGATTTTTTAGATTTTCGGTTAATTCAATTTCCCGTATTTAATCTTGCTGATATCTGGATTAATATCGGAATTTTCTGTTTAATTTTGATTAATTTGCCAGTTTTCCAACGTTCTCATCGCCCAAGAAATGGAGAACCCAATAACAATGAATAAGCGCAAAAAATCAGAACCGGATCCGGCAGCAACTGTTAGTCAATGGGTGACCCAAGCGATCCAAACCGTACAAGCACAAGCCCTCACCTTAAAACCGGGTGCCAACGTTCCCGAATTACGGATTAAAAATGGGAGAAAACAAAAGATTACCAAACATCCCCTCATCGGCGATCGCTACCTTTTAGGACGCAGTTCCCGCAGTTGCGATATTGTGATTCGTAACACCTTAATTTCGCAAGTGCATCTTTCCCTGAACCGGACACCGACGGGAGGCTATGCGATTAAAGATGAAGGGTCACTAAACGGAATTTATATCGGCAAACGTAAACAATCTTCTTTTTCCCTCCGTCATGGCGATCGCTTTACTCTCGGTCCACCGGATGTCGCGGATGCAGTTGAAATTACCTATCATCATCCCCCACCGCGCGTACTGAAAGGAATATCCACTGTCCTTTATGGTGTGGGGGGAGTCGTCCTTCTGTTTGCTCTGATTATTGGCTTGGAATGGACCAAATTTTCCGTGCAACCGCTTCCTGTCGGCGTCCAAGGTCCGGTTGTGGTCTATTCCCGCGATGGACAAACTCCCTTACGTCCCCTGCAAAGTGGAACCCATCGCGAATTAAAACAATTATCTGACTTTTCCCCTTATCTTCCGGATGCCGTGATCGCCTCAGAAGATACACGCTTTTATTGGCATTTCGGGGTTGATCCCATTGGGATTTTACGTGCCATTATTGTGAACATTACGGCTTCTGATGTCCGTCAAGGGGCCAGTACCATTACCCAACAGTTAGCCCGCAGTCTCTATCCCGAGTATGTGGGACGAGAAAATACGGCTAAACGGAAAATCCACGAAATGATCGTTGCTCTGAAGTTGGAGACCTTTTATAGCAAAGATCGCTTATTGCTGACCTATTTAAATCGGGTGTATTTAGGGGTGGGGAGTTACGGGTTTGAAGATGCTGCCCAGTTTTACTTCAACAAATCGGCGAGTGATTTGAATTTGTCAGAAGCTGCCACTTTAGTCGCAATTTTGCCAGCCCCCAATGCCTATAACCCAGTCCGAGATTATGAAACAGCAGTGCAATTGCGCGATCGCGTGATTAATCGGATGGCAAAACTCGGTATGGTCACAGCAGAAGAAGCCCAACGAGCCCGTCGTTCTCGCATTGAAGTCAGCCCGAAAGCCAAGCAAAACTTTTCCCAAATTCGTGCTCCCTATTTCTATAACCATGTTCTCCTCGAATTAGAAGAATTACTCGGATCAGAACTTGCTGCAGAAGGAAATTTTATTGTCGAAACGGCTCTCGACCTCAACTTACAACAACAAGCAGAAGCGAGCCTCCGTGAAAATATCAATAATCAGGGGACTGATTATGGGTACCAACAAGGGGCAATAGTGAGTATAGACACTACCACCGGTGCAATTCGAGCGTTAGTGGGAGGGAAAAGTTACACCGAAAGCCAGTTCAATCGGGTGACCCAAGCCCAACGCCAACCCGGTTCCACATTTAAAGTCTTTGCCTATGCGGCTGCCCTAGAACAAGGCATTGCTCGCCGCTATCCTTGTTCTCCTTTTACCTGGAAAGGACAGCGCTACCGCGGTTGTGAACGGAGTGCCGGTGAAATTAGTCTCGCGCGGGGACTGGCTCAATCGGAAAATGTTGTCGCGTTGCGGGTGGCGCGAGATGTGGGATTAAATCAAGTGGTGCAAATGGCAGAACGCTTCGGAATTCATTCCGACTTAAATGCTGTACCCGGTTTAGTTCTCGGGCAAAGCGAAGTAAATCTTTTGGAGATTACCGGGGCTTATACGGTGTTTGCCAATAATGGCGTGAAGAATCCTCCTCACGGTATTACACGAATTTTTGACGGGGGAGACTGTCCCGATCCCGATAATTATGAAACCTGTCGGGTGATTTATGATTATGAAACAGATGGAGGGCGCGATCAAAGTGTCTTTGCCCCTCGCCTTGCCCAAACCATGACCCAATGGTTACAAGGGGTTGTTCAACAAGGAACCGGTCGTGCTGCTAGCATGGGTTATGGTGCCGCTGGAAAAACAGGAACCACCGATGATGCTGTGGATTTATGGTTTATTGGCTATGTTCCTAGACAAAATTTGACCACTGGCGTTTGGTTAGGCAACGATCAACCTTCTCCGACGCAAGGCAGTAGCACTCAAGCGGCTCAACTCTGGGGCAGCTATATGCGAGCTGTCTTACCGTAAACTGTGCTTAGAGGAATCTCGCCCTCAATCTTGAAGATTAAGTAGCAAAATGTGTTGCTAACCCGGCTTTTTTGTAGGATAGATGAAGAGGCTCTCCCCAAAGGGGGTAGTTGCGTTTGGTGATGGAGAAACAATATCGACCCTGTTAATGCACAGATCGACTTCTTTAGTGACGGAGTTATTGGGACAACTGCCGCACTTGCGAACCCAAATTTATTTCAAATCCTCCTTGACTGCTCTTTCCCACGCCATGGAGGATCAAGTTTTTGCAACGGCCGATCCCCCACTGGTCATTGCAAGTTTTCAACAAGAACGATTTTATCGGCAGGAAGCCCATCGCTATCGGCGATTAGGGAAAAAAAGTGATCATATTTATATTTTTTCGGCGCTAGACACCTCATTTCGAGAAAATGAGCAAACTTGTACGACCATTAATTTTGATCCTGAAGATGCCCTTGCTCAAGAATGGCACTTAACCGTTATTGGCAAAACCTTTAGTAGTTGCCTCATTTGTCGGGAATGCCCTTCTAATGAGACTCACCAACCTGTTGCTTTAGATTCCGCACGACGATTTGAAGGCATTTGGACCTTTGATCCCGAGGTCACAAAAACAGCAACTTCTCTGCTATTCGATAAAATTTTATACTATCGACCCGAGTTAGAAAGCCAAATTGAAACCGCTCGGAACAACTATCTACAAGAGACGCTAAAAGCGGAATCAACCTCAGAACGCGTCAACCCTGATGCCTTTGTGGAACGGCTGGTGACCCATTTGCAGGCAGGACAATATCGTGTGATTCGGGCTTACAGCTCGATCGCGAAAAAAGAAGAAAAAGAACGTTTATTGCGGTCTTTAACCAATGCCATCCGTCAATCTTTAGACCTGCAAGAAATTCTTGAGATTACCGTTCAAGAAGTGGGAGAAGCCCTCTCGGCATGTCGTTGCTTAGTCTATCGCTGTCGTCCTGATACCACCACTGCCACCATTGAACACGAATTCTTACGCAACAATATCAGTTCTCTTAAAGACGAAGTGTGGCCCATTGAAAAGAATCCTCTTCTCCACAATGTCCGTGAAAAGGGAACGCCAGTTTATATCAAAGATACCGCTACCGATTCGACGATTCAAAATCATCCACTATTATCCTCTCTTGTTGCTGAACACCAAATTTATAGCTGGCTATTGGTTCCCTTGTTGTATCAGGGACAAGTCATTGGCATGATTGAACTCCATCATTGCTATCAGCAGGAAACCGCTTGGAGTGATGAGGATATCGAACTCGTAGAAGCGATCGCGCCGCAAATCGGACTTGCCCTGACCCAAGCCGAAGCCTATACTAATCTCGAAGCCCTCAACGAACAACTTGAAGCCCTAGAACAAACTCGTTCTAATCTGGTTGCCATTACCGGACATGAACTGCGCACGCCCCTTTCTACGATTCAGGTTTGCCTAGAAAGCTTGGTGAGTGAACCGGATATGTCGGAAGAACTGCGACAAGTGATGCTCTCTACCGCCCTCAATGATGCGGAACGGATGCGTCGTTTGGTGCAAGACTTCCTCACCCTCTCGCGCTTGGAAAGCGGGCGCATTGAGTGGAACCCCGAACCGATGTCCGTGGAAGAATGTATCGAATTATCCCTGAGTAATATTCGCGGTAAAAATACCGAAACCCCTTCCCCGATTATCGAAAACCAAGCCGAAGCCAATCTCCCGCTTGCTTATGTGGATGGCGAATGGTTAGTGGAAGTCTTAGCCAAACTGTTAGATAACGCTTGTAAATTCACCCAAAATAATGGCAAAATTATCCTCTTCGCTGAACCGGACAATCAAGACAAAGTGAAAGTCACTATCGCTGATACGGGTAGAGGCATTGAACCCTCCCGTTTAGAAACTGTCTTTGACCGCTTTTATCAAGAGGAAGGGGCATTACAGCGCACGACGGGCGGCACTGGTCTTGGCTTAGCAATTTGCCGTCAAATCGTGCAAAAATGGGGCGGCGAAATTTGGGCAGAATCTACCGGTAAAAACCAAGGGACGCAATTTCACTTTACGATCCCCGTTGCTCGAGCTGCACAAGTGACCTCAAGTGTCAAGTAATTCATTAAGCGTTTACGGAAACCCCTAATTGGCTCATTCCTTCTTCTATCTCTTCCCTAACCCCACCGACTAATAAACGGTTTCAACAAGCTCAATATTAATGTCCGAGAAACTTAGCAATTTTTGCTGCGGCTGCTTCTAATTTCGCCGCATCCTGCACTAAAGCCATGCGGACATATCCTTCACCCGCTTGGCCGAACCCGGAACCGGGAGCAACAGCAACGCCGGTGGCTTCTACTAACTGCGTGCCAAAGTCCATCGAATTGCCTTGCCAAGATTTAGGCAGTTTGGCCCAGAGATACATGGTAGCGGCTGGTGTTGGTACCTCCCAACCGATCTGATTTAAAGCTTTCACAAAAACATCTCGGCGGTGTTCAAAGGTATCGACCGTTTTCTGGATGCTTGCTTGCGGACCGGTTAACGCCGCGATCGCGCCGTTGAGAATGCCCCGATACTGATTAAAATCAACCACAGCTTTCACTTGTCGTAACCCCAGAATTAACTCCTGATTACCGACAGCAAAGGCAATGCGAAAGCCCCCCATATTGTAGGACTTAGAAAACGTGAAAAACTCAATGGCAATTTCTTTATTGCGATCTGCTTGTAACACAGAAGGAGCAGGAGGCGATCCTGAAAACACCATGTCGCCATAGGGAAAATCATGCACGAGCGCGATTTTATTCTCTTGACAAAACTGTACCGCTTCTGCAAAAAACGATAAAGGAGCCAGTGCTGTTGTGGGATTATGAGGGTAACTCAGCACCATCATCTGCGCTTTCGCTCGCACCTCTGGCGGAATATCGGCAAACACGGGCAAAAACTGATTTTCAGCCAAAGTGGGCAACCAATAAATTTCACCCCCAGCTAAATGAATCCCACCAGAATGAGAGGGATAACTGGGATCTTGTAACAAAGCAATATCGCCGGGATCAAGTAAAGCAAGAGGAAGATGTGCGGTTCCCTCTTGACAACCAATTAAGGTGAGAACTTCTGTTTCGGGATCAACCGAGACACCATATTTAGTTTCAAACCAAGTGGCAACTGCTTCTCGAAACGGCTGTGTACTATGAAATAAGGCATAACCGTGAGTGCTGGGATCATAGAGAGAATTCTTAATTGCTTCTAAAACATGATCGCCGGCTGGTAAATCAGACGACCCCAAAGACAGATCAATAATTTCCTTACCAGCAGCTTTAGCTCTTGCTTTTGCCGCGTCCATATCAGCAAAAACGTTGCGACGTAGCGGTTGGAGACGTTGCGCAAATTTTATCATTGGTCGTTAGTCATTAGTGATTCGTCATTGGTCATTCGGAAATCGGAAATTACAGCTTCTCCCTCTCTCCCCGTCGCGCTTAAAGATACTGATCGATGTTTGCTTTTAACTTATCTTTCGTGATTGCCCCTTCATGAGACCACTGAACCTCGCCATTTTGAATGAATCTCAAAGCCGGAACTCCTTCCACTTGATAAGTTTTTACCGCTTCTGGATTCGGATCAACTTCAAGCTTGAGGACTTTGACTTGATCACTATATTCATTCGCCACTGCTTCCACTGACGGCGAAACGAGACGACAAGGACCGCACCAATCGGCCCAAAAATACAACAGCACTGAGTGTTCGGTTTGAGAAATTTCTTCACCAATTTGAGAATCCGTTGTTGAAATTAAGTTACTCATAAAATTTCTTCTGTCATTTGCGAGACAATCCAAAAATATAGAGGGGTTAAAAGTTAGGATTTCCGACCTTTTCCCCTCTGCTTCTAGATTAAATGGTATCGTTAATCCTTACCATTACTGACCATCTAATTGTTTACGCAGCGCTTCCAACTCAGCATCCATTTCACTATCGCTCACACTATCCTGATTTTGGTTATTGCTTTGTTGTTCACCTTCTGGTAAAGCCTGTTGATTTTGGGATGAACCAGATAATTGGGCTTTCATTGCCGCTAATTCATCATCAACATCACTACCCGATTCGAGTTGAGCAAACTGGTCTTCAATACCGCCCCCACCACCAGCAAGTTCGGCTGCGGCTTGTCCAGAGGCTTCCATTTCCATCACTTTTTCTTCCATGCGCTCAAAGGCACCCATAGCGCTATTACTATTTAAGTTGCCGACTTGGTCTTGCAACTGCTGGTTCGCTTTCGCTGCTTTCATGCGTGCACCCAGCATTTCTTTTTTCGTTTTTGCTTCCGAAATTTTGCTCTCTAAGGCAATCAAAGATTTTTTGAGGGTATCAACTTGCGATTTTTGTTGATCGACTTGTGGTTTCAGCGCAGCAGCAGCATCAGCAGCGGATTTTTTTCGTTGCAGGGCTTGCCGAGCAAGGTCTTCTTGCCCTTTACTCAAGGCAAGTTGCGCCCTTTGTTGCCATTTATTAGCTTCGGATTGTTGCTCTTCGTACTGTTTCCGACTCCGACGTTCAGCAGCAATGGCTTTGGCAACAGCTTGGCGGAGTTGCACCAAGTCTTCATTCATATCCACCAGTGCCTGTTCCAACATTTTTTCGGGGTCTTCAGCTTTACTGACGAGATCATTAACATTGGCGCGTACAACCCGACTGATGCGATCAAATAGTCCCATAATGCGATTTGTCCTTTTGGCAGTTTACGATTTTTAATGTTAATAGCAATTCACGGTGAGCAGTGTCGAACCGTTATGTAGGAAAATTAATGCGCTGACACCTCATCGAAGGATGATAAGATGTTGACGCAATTGGAGGGGCAATCCTTTGTTTCTACTGTTTCTATGGTAAGACACTAAGCCTCTATCCAGAAAACAGAGATCAGTTGATTTGATTGTCACTTGTTTTTCGTGATTATACAAAACATTTTGGGTTTAACCTTTCTCGATACACAACTGAGTTATACCAGGGATTGATTGACTGATGATTCTGCTGTACCTTAATTGAATTAACCAAAAACTGGTCTCACCGAATTGATCAACAATTGGTCAGAATAACTTCGTAAAGAATTTTCATCTTCTATGGGTATTATCGATTGGAGCATTGTTGCTGTTTACGCCCTGATCATCATTAGCATTGGCATGATTGCGAGTCGTAAGCAAAATAACACTGATCAATATTTTCGCGGTGCTCGTCAAATCCCTTGGTGGGCGATTGGTTTTTCGATTGTTGCTACCTCATTCTCTGCTGCTTCATTACTCGGAGGACCGGGACAAGGTTATGGACATGGTTTTTTATATTTACAACTGCAGTTGGGAGATTTAATTGGTTATGGCTTGGTGATTGCGCTATTTTTACCTTTTTTTATCAATTTGAATTTGACAACAGCTTATGAGTATTTAGAAAGGCGCTTTGATGCCAAAACTCGCTCCCTAGGGTCACTGTGCTTTCTTTTATTTGTCATTGCTCGGTTGGGCGCCTTGCTCTACGGGGCATCGCTTGTTGTTTCAACTGTAACCGGAATTCCTCTCTACCCAGCAATTATGATTGTTGGTTTCATCTCAATTGTCTACACCGTAGCGGGTGGTATTACAGCAGTGGTTTGGACAGATGTGTTACAGTTTGGCATGATTTTTCTAGGCTTGGGCGCAGGAGTTTGGGCTGCTGTTTCTGGTGTGAATGGTGGCTTGGGTAGCCTGTGGCAAGCGGCTGGGGAGGCAGGGAAACTAACCATGTTTAATATTTCTTGGGAACCTGATTCTATCTATTCTTTACCAACGGCTCTTTTGGCTTATGGCATCCTTGCCTTTGCTGTGGCTGGGACTAATCAACAATCGGTACAACGGTATATTTCCTGTGCTGATTTGCCCTCTGCCCGGAAAGCCATTTTACTGGGCTGGTTTTCTGGCTTTGTGGGAGTAGCGGCGACGCTTTTTCTCGGGGTGATCTTATTTGGTTTCTATTCTCTGAATACGGGCCTCCCCGAAGAGATTGTTGGCGATCAAATTTTGCCCTATTTTATTGTTAACCAAGTGCCGGTAGGAGCATCAGGTTTTTTAGTGGCAGCGATTTTTGCTGCTGCGATGTCATCAATTGACTCAGCCTTACACTCTTTAGCCACTTGTATGACAGTTGATTTTTATGATCGGTATTTCCGCCAAGAAGAAAATGAATCCAACTCGCTACGAGTGGCCCAAATTTTAATTGTTTTTTGGGGAATTTTAGGAATTTTGTCTGCTTTTTATGTTGCTTCAACCGGCAAAGATTTATTGCCCTTCCTCGTTAGCTATACCACGATTTTTTTAGGACCATTATTAGGAATTTTTTTGATGGGAGTCCTCTTTCCTCGTGTCAATGCTAATGGCGCCTTTTATGGTACTGTTTTAGCAGTGATTCTAATCATTATTAGTTCTGAAGCAGGATGGTTAGCGTTTCCAGGGATCTGGCGATCAGCAATTACCGCGCCGATTGGAATAATCCTTGGCTTTGGCATTTCTCTATGCGGTAAAATTCCACCCGCTCGGTCAATACAAGGTTTAACCCTCTGGAGTCAAGTCTCCAGAAAGTATCAACCGCTTGGGCGTCCTGGTTTAGAGGATGATGACTAGATAAATTCATGGAAATGACAGATCCTATAATTGAAACAAGTATTAATCAATTAGTGATAAAAATAACGAATGGATATTAAGTCAAATGACTTAGACATCAATATCAAGCAGCTAATTGCTTTTTCTCCATTAACCATTCAATCAACAAGTTCTGTTGCTGAAGCTCTAAGATTAATCACCTCTCAAGCACAGGGAAATAATGATTTTCCAGATATCAATTCTGTATTAGTCACGGCGCAACAAAAGTTAGTCGGACGGATTAGTGCCCAACAAATTCTTTCATTATGTGCTCAGGGAGAAAAATTAGAAACGCTAGCTGTAGAAGCGGTGATGCTTCCTCGAGAACCGACGATTTATGAGTCGGAATTAAGTTGTATTGCTCGCGTTCTTGATCAATTACAACAGAGTCAAACCTCTGAAATTGCAATTATTAATGCGCAAGATGAGGTTGTGGGAGTTTTAAACGGTAATCGCCTTTGGTATTGTCTTGCCACAACCAGTAATACCGCTCGTCTTCGTAAACAACTGGCAGCAGAAAGGTTTTTAAATGAGATTTCTCAAGCCATTCATGGTTCTCTCGATATTCAGGAAGTTCTGCATCTTGCAACTCAAAGAATTTGGGCTCTTCTCGGCAGCGATCGCGCTCTGATTTATCAATATTCTGCCCAAGAGAAAGGTCGAGTGGTTGCCGAAGCGACCTTTTCCGGTGAAGTCTCTCCTTTGCCCAACGCACACTCTATTTTTGAGAACAACTCAGAAGACTTAGCACTGTATCGCCAAGGGGCTATCCAGGTCATTTCAGATGTCTCCGAATCAAAGGTATCCCTTGCTCAACAGCTGAATAATGCTGAAATTAAGGCGGTTATCATTGCCCCCATTATTTGTTCAGGGAAACTCTGGGGCGTCTTCAGCGTCAGCGAACAGACTAACCCTCGACAGTGGACAACTGAGGAAGTCAACGTGGTGAAACAAGTGGCACAGCAATGCGCGATCGCGATCCAGCAAGCCCTGATCCATCGCAACCTCCATCGAGAGGTAACAAAACGCAAAAAAGCGCAACAGCATCTCGAAAATCAGCAACAACAATTCCTCAATATCGCCAACAGTATTCCCGGTGGAATTTACCAATTTCTCGTTCGTCCGGATGGAGAATGGTCATTACCCTTTGCTAACCAAGGTGCACTCAATCTATTTGGCATTCCTTCCCATGTTGATTCTTCAATCGCCCAACATTGGTTAGATCGGATCCATCCTGAGGATTTACAGAAAGTTAACAATAAAATTGAAATGGCACTTCGCTATAAAACCCGGTGGCAATGTGAATTTCGGATTGTTCATGCTGACGGCATCCGCTGGGTTGAGGGAATTGCTGACATTCCTGAGCAGCGAGAAGACAACAGTATTGTTTTTAACGGCGTCGTTTTAGATACGACAGAACGCAAAAATGCTGAAAATGGTTGGCGGACACTTGTCGAAGCCAGCAAAAATTTTAGCAGTAAAAATTTTTTAGCCTCAGTAGTGGAATATATCGCAAACACCTTAGACGTTAATTGGGTCATGGTTTCCCAGAAAGAAGGTAATGCTATACAAAGCAAAGCAATTTGGGGTAATGGAAAATTACAACCGAATGTGAAACTCTCTTTTACTGATGACAGCCCTTGTGTAGATATTATTTGTTTTCAATATCACAATGGTTTAATTTATCAAGAGAATGTCCAAGACAATTTTCCCAATAATGAACTGCTCCAAGCTGCCGATGCCAAAGTCTACATTGGTGTACCGCTCTTAAATTTGCAAGCAGAGGTCATTGGCAATCTTTGTATTTTTCATCACCAACCTCTCACAGAAATTAATCGCATCAAATCAATTCTGAATGTCTTTGCAGACCGCATCGCTGCAGAATTAGAGCGTACAGAAGCCCTGGCTAACCTGCAAGCGCTTAACCAAGATTTAGAGAAACAAGTAACAGCCCGGACCGCAGATTTAGCGAAAAGAAACCAAGAATTAGACAGCTTCTTTTCCGTGAGCTTGGATTTACTTTGTATTACTGATCTCAAAGGCTATTTCCGGCGCTTAAACCGTAGATGGGAAGAAATTTTAGGTTATTCTCTAAACGAACTGAAAACTCAACCTTGCTCGCATTTTATTCATCCTGAAGACCAAACCGCTAGCGAGGAGGCATGGCAATGCCTACAACAAGATCAACCCGTAAAGTATTTTATTAATCGTTATCGTTGTGTCGATGGTTCCTATCGCTGGTTAGAGTGGAGTGCTGTACGAGTAGGAGAAAAAATTTATGCCGCTGCTCACGATGTGACACGACGGAAGCAAGATCAAGAATATCTAGAACAAACCAATGCTGAACTCGAACGATCAAACCGCTTGAAAGATGAATTTTTAGCTAACATGAGCCATGAACTGCGCACACCGCTCAATAGTATTTTGGGATTGACCGAAGGGCTAAAAGAACAAGCCTATGGTTCTCTCAACCCCAGACAAATAAAGAATTTAGACACGATTCACCGGAGTGGCACTCATCTCCTAGCATTGATTAATGATATTCTTGACCTCTCCAAAATTGAAGCGGGCAAGTTAGAGTTAGACATCAATCCGATCTCGTTGCAACATCTGTGTGAGAGTACCCTTTCTATAATTAGGGAAATGGCTCAGAAAAAGCAAATTACTCTGAAGCTTGAGCTTCCTCAGCAGTTAATGACAATTCGAGGAGATGAACAGCGTTTACGACAGGCCTTACTCAATTTACTGTCCAATGCCATTAAATTTACACCGCCAGAGGGCAAGATTACTTTGCAGGTGGCATCGATCAATCAGGGAGCAGAAATTGCTTTTTCTGTAATTGATACCGGCATTGGCATCGATGAAAAGCATCTACCCGAGCTATTTCAGCCTTTTATGCAGCTACAGCCGCAGGAGTTCGGCGAGCTCACCCGAGCCGCTCCGTCGTCTCACGGCGGAGTATGGCTGACTCAGCAAAGGAAGGGAACTGGCTTAGGACTGTCTCTCGTGAAACGGATCGCAGAATTACATCATGGAAGAGTGAGAGTGGAAAGTACACTCGGAGAAGGCAGTAGCTTTACGATCATTATTCCTTACACTCAGGAGCAAAATGATGCCATCGCTCTCAAAAGTGAAAATACAAGCCAAGAGAGCACCACCAGTCAGAGCAGTGATGAATCACGACCTTTAGCCAAAATTTTAATTGCCGATGATGATGAAGCGAACCTGCTCACCATTCGTTCTTATTTAGAAGCGAAGGGGTATCCCATTGTTGTTGCTACCAATGGTTGCAGTGCTGTCAATTTAGCACTACAAGAACAACCGGATCTTATTTTAATGGACATTCAAATGCCAGAGCTGGATGGCTTGGAAGCGATTCGGCAACTCCGAGCACAACCGCATTCCTTGCAGACTCCCATTATTGCCCTGACTGCATTTGCCATGTCTGGCGATCAAGAAAAATGTTTCCTGGCGGGAGCGGATCATTATTTGACCAAGCCAGTTCGCTTAAGAAACCTTTTAAGTACAATTCAAAGTATGACTGAGGGCTGATACTCCGTCTAAACTTATTTTTGTTAAAATTTGTGAAACAATGCGAATTGATATTACTTAAGAACTTCCCTGAACTATGCTTGAGATGCTCCCTCCTATCAATATCGATACCACAACGATCGCGGGACTGAGCCTGTGGGCGTTTGCACTTTATCTCAGCTTGTCTTCTTTACGAGAATGGTTAATGACGCAGCTAATGCGTTGGTTTAACTTTGCTGAGCGTTCCTTGTATCTTTCTGTTCAAGAATTTGAGCGCACCCGCGAAGCCAGAGAATCTCAGAATGCCTTTTATGCTTCTGTGTTTAGTATTTTCCCTTTTCTTGCCCTGGGTGGTTTGTGCAACTATGGAGTAGAGTTGAGCTTGGGTTCGAGTTGGGCAATTAGTATGGGAATTCTGGCTTGTATGGCGTTCGGCGTTTATGAACTCGGGCGGCAATCGCAGCAGTAACAAAATCTTTGAATTCAAGTTAATATAACAGCGTAAGCAATGTCTAAAAGTAAGGAAAGACAATGGCTGACGTTATCCGAATTATCTTGTCCGTTCTTATTCCGCCATTAGGAGTATTTCTTCAAGTTGGGTTTGGTGGGCAGTTCTGGCTTAATATTTTACTCACGCTTTTGGGATATATTCCTGGTTTAATTCATGCGGTATGGGTAATTGCGAAAAAATAAAAAAATAAACCCGGGACAGCACCGGGTTTATTTTTTGCCAGTTTCGTCTGAATCAATTTACTGGCTCAGGCTTCGCCAATCTACCTCAAATCCTTCAACCATGAGAGAAGAGTTATAAATTTGCAGAATAATTAGTAAAAAGACGAAAAATAGGCCCATAAACACTGCCATCAGAGGCGTTGTTCCCCAACCGGGAGCAACTTTACCATATTCTGAGTTTAAGGGTTTGAGAAGATTTCCTAACCGGGTCCGCTGTGCCATAACGCTTAAATTTTGAATGTTAATCTACTTTTCCTAATTGTAATATTATTTGACCGTGGAAGGCAGTCGCTTAACTCAATGAGAGTTACGCCAGAAATATGTACAATTGTAAATGATAGCTCTCATTTTTTATCATCACTATGGAATCTGCAACACTAATTAGTATTTCCATCGGAGCACTGGTTCTGGCGGTAACTGGTTACTCCCTCTATCTTTCCTTTGGTCCGCCCTCGGCAGAATTAAGCGACCCCTTTGAAGATCACGAAGATTAGACTTGCTGATTTTCCCCCTTCTGCGAGGGGGAAGTCACAGATCATTTATAATTTTCTTTTAATTGTTTCTACTAAGGCTTCGATTTCTGCCTCAGTGGTGAAATAGTGGACACAAGCGCGGATACAGTCGGGATCAGCTAAGGTTCGCAATAGAAATCCATCTTTCTCTAAGGCAGTAACGAATGGTTTGTGGGAAAAGTTGTCCAATTGGAACGAAACCAAACCGGCTTCTGGAGCAGAGGTGCGTAAACAGTTCAGTCCTTTGAGCTTAGACAGACGTTCCCAAAGCAGGGTGCTCCGTTCACAAATTTTCTGATAGCGTTGTGTAGGAGTTCCCCATTGTTGATGTTGCGCGATCGCGCTGGTTAAGCCCATATACTGCGGATAAGCAGATGTCGCCACTTCAAATTTTCGTCCATCTTCTTTGTAACTCACGGGTTTGCCCTGAGTGTCTAGATTAATCCCGCGCCAACCAATAAAGGTGGGACGGAGTTTCGGAAAACACTCAGCAGAAATGTATAACCCACCCACTCCAGCAGGACCACACAGCCATTTGTGTCCGGTAAAGGCATAAAAATCGACTCCTGTATCGGGTAAATCTAAGGGTAACGATCCCACCGATTGCGCTGCATCCACTAAGACGAGGACGCCTTTTTCATGACAGACCCGAATAATTTCTTTGAGCGGCAAGACTTGTCCGGTATTCCACAATAAATGGGATAAGATGACCAACTTGGTCTTTTCTTGCAGGTGTTCTTGAATAACAGCAGTGGGGTCTCCCTCATTGAGGGTTGCCATAATTGGACAAAAGGAATATTCAATGCCGAAGCGATACGCCAGTTCCTGAACAGTTGCAATAATCCCGGGATGCTCGCAGTCGGTAAGTAGGATATGATCGTGATTTTGCCAATTCAGTCCCCATAACGCTATATTACAGCCAACTGTTACATTTTCCGTCAGAGTAATGGTCTCAGGTGAACTGCCGACTTCTTGGGCAATGGCTTGACGGGTCTTGGCCGTTTCTTCCTGTAACCAGGCATTGACGCGCTGAGAAAAAGGTCCCTCGGCTTGAATTCTTTCATATCCTTGCGCGATCGCGTTCCAGGTCTTTTGAGAGAGGGGTCCCTGTCCACCAAAATTAAAATAGCCTTTTTGCTGCCAAGCCATGTTCTGTTTTCAACGGTTGTCCTTACTTAGCCTAACCCTTTCTTTACATTAAAATCAAAGAGAGTAAGCGGAGAAGCAGTGACCAATCACCGATAACCCAATAACCAATATCTAAATGCTACTTAGTGATGTTGTCCTCTTAGACTATAAGCGTTGTAACCGACGACCGTTTTTAGATTTTTATGGCGATCCCAGCCAACAGGAAGCGCAACGAGACTTTCTCCTCAAATTACGAGAGGAAAATAAAAAACAGGTTTTAGAAATTCTAGCTGATTCTTTTTATCATCAACCAGAAACCGCTTTCCAAGACTGGCAAACCAGTGGCCAAGAAACCCTAGCCCTCATGGAACAGGGAGTAGACTGCATCTTAAACGGAGTTTTATGGCAAACGGGGTTAGCGGGTTGGAATTTGCCTTTTTCTGTACGAGAAACAGTCACCTTATTAGCTTCTCCGAGTTTACTAGTGAAACAGCCCGGAAGTTCGATTTTTGGCGATTGGCAATATGAAGTGGTGAGTGTGAAATTAGGTCGGCGCCCAAAACCCGAGTATAAAATCGTTGCAGCATTTCAAGCCAAATTATTAGCCCTGATGCAGGGAAGTGAGTTGGTCAATCCCCGTTTAATTGTTAAATCCCGCAGTGAGTATCGAATTAACTTAACAACTTGGGTTTCTCGGATGGAAGAAATTTTAACCGCCGTTTTAGCGATGTTGATTTCTCGTCAAGAACCGGAAGTTTTTATCTCTAGACAACGCTGTAATTTATGTCAATGGCAAAGTTTTTGTTATGACATTGCCCAAGCACAAGCCCATCTTTCTCTGCTGCCGGGGGTGACGCCAAGTCGTTACGAAGTTCTGAAAAAATTAGGGTTAACGAGTTTAGAAAACCTTGCCCAAGGCAATCATTTTTTACTGGCAAAAGAGTTGGGAAAAGACGTTGCATTTGACTTAAAAAAGCAAGCAATGGCGACCCTGTATCAAAAACCGCTATTAAAGTCAGGTTCTCCCACATCAATTTTAGAAACAATTCCCACTGCTCACCGAGAAATTTACTTTGATATCGAAGCCGAACCGGAACGAAATTTAGATTATTTGCTAGGCGTTTTGATCGTCGATTATCAGCAGCAAACTGAAACCTTTTATCCGCTTATTGCCGAAACTCCAGAACAAGAGGCTGAGATCTGGGAACAGTTTTTAGAACTTGTTTTCCTTGATCCCCATGCCCCCATCTTTCATTACTCGAAATATGAAGTGGAAACGATTCGGCGATTGGCTGCGCTTTATCGTACTTCACGAACACAAGAGCGGTTACTCTTAAAACGATTGGTTGACCTCCATGACCGGGTTACGCGATATATGATTCTACCCACAGAAAACTATTCCTTAAAAACAATTGCCCAATGGTTAGGCTTTCAATGGCGAGAAACAGGTGTCAGTGGAGAACAATGCGTTTGTTGGTACGATCAATGGTTAAAAACGCGCGATCGTGAACTTCTCAATGCAATTATTCGCTACAACGAAGATGATTGTCGAGCGACTTATGAACTAAAAAACTGGCTGGTTCAATTTCTCTCTTTTCATGATCCAAAAACCGATCAGCATTTGCATAAAGTCCAATCGATATAAAAAAATATAAATATTTCTGAATAAATGAAACGTTGGTTACAAATATTACTTCTTTTCCTAAAAAGAGAATGCTAAATTAAAAATTAAGCAGGGCGTTGGCTGGCAAAAAACCAACACGCTTTGAGCAACGGTTATCCACAGGCTCGCGAAATCAATTCGGGAGGATGGATGACTCAAAAATTGTTCGCTGAAGCAAAGGTAATTGATATGATACTGCCTATTTTCCCCTTAACCCTCCTCACCATTGCTCTGGTTAGTATTTGGTACTATCAACGCACTGCAAATGATATTTATCGGGTTCTATCAGCAATTATCGCCGTTGTTTGCTTAATTTGGGGGTTCGCGATCGCGCATTGGTCAGTTCATCTTTTGAGTCTTGTTCTCCTCTATAAATTCAACACCGTTTCTTTTAACAGTGCTGATTCTGGAAAATAAAGCATCAATTGTTAAGTTCTGTTAGTTGAGTCTCCACCATCTTTGAAAAACTTTAACCTAAAAAATTAACTCCCATCGCTTGAAAAGTCTAAATTAGAGGATATCATCTTACCCGATGTTATCAGAACGGGTTAGTGTTCTTAAAGAAGAGGCAACCCTAGCTAAATCTAAATTTTACTCTGATCCCACAACCAATTGAGGCTTTTTGTGTGTGATCAAAATTTAAATGTTTCACTTTAAAGCGTTAGGGTTTCTGTGAAGACTTAAGAATTAAATTACTAGCAAAAAAATACTCACTCTTTTCTTTATTAAGTATTTCTTCTCAGATGAAGGAAAAGTGGACTTTATTACATGCATAAGTCAAAAAAGCAAGTACAGTTAAGCTTGAAAGCGGTCTTGATCAAGAGACATCCTAACCAAAATCCATTGGCATTTATTCATCTCAAGCTAGATAATCAGTCTTGTGATTGTTGAATGTTAATCAGGAATTAAAGTAACCTTTGCATAATATGCATAGAATTAAACGGTTACGATAGGAAGTTAAGATGTTTCTAGTTACTGGTGCAACTGGACAAATTGGACGACGGGTCATCCGCTTATTACGGGAAGAAGAAGAACCCGTTCGGGGATTTGTGCGTTTAGAGTCAAACTATAGCGAAATTGAACAACGCGGTGCAGAAATTTTTATTGGCGATTTAACCCAAGAAAAAGATATTGCTAAAGCCTGTGAAGGGGTTAAATATATGATTAGTACTCATGGTTCAGGGGGAAATGCCCAAGCCCTTGATTATCGGGCAAATATTGATTTGATTGATTATGCTAAAGCCCAAGGCGTGGAACACTTTGTTTATATTTCTGTTTTAGGGGCGCAACGTGGCTATGAAGACTCGCCAACCTTTAAAGCGAAGCGGGAAGTGGAAAAATATTTGCACAATAGTGGTCTCAACTACACAATCTTACAACCGTCAGGACTGGCTTCCGATGTAATTCCCTTAGCGGAACGGTTCCGAGATACAGGCTTGTATGTAATTATTGGCGACCCGAAAAATCGCACCTCCATTGTTAGTCCCGATGATTTAGCCAAAATAGTGATTGACTCGGTTCGCATTGACGCCGCAAACAACAAAACTTTCCCAGTCGGCGGACCCGAAATTCTTAGACGAGAGGAAATTCCAGAAATTTTGAGTCGCATTTTCAATCGAGAGCCATTGCTGGTAAATGTTCCCTTATTCCTACTCGATACAATCCGGGATGGAGTGGGATTATTCGATCCCGATACGAAAAAATCTCTGGGAACCCTACGTACCTTATCTGCCAATGAATTTTTCTGTACCGAAGCGGAGATAAATGAGCTAGAAACGACGTTTAACATGAAAATGGAGTCTCTAGAAAGTTTTATTACTCGCTATTTAGGGACTTAAAATGAACAAGCAGACAAGGAAGGTTGGACAGAAACAATGGATAGCAACAACTGGATCAAACAATTGCTCATGGTTGGGGTGGGAACCACGTCCCTGGTCGCAGAAAAATTGCGAGAAGTGAGCGAACAATGGGTGAGGGACGGTAAAATTAACCCGGAGCAAGCGCGAGAGTTTGTGGATGATTTAATGAAGCAAATTCAAACTGAACAAGGAAATTTTGAAGAACAGATGGAACGCCAAATGCGGAATGCTTTGCAGGATTTAGGCGTTCCTCGTCAAAGTGAATTAGATGAGTTACGAGGACGGATTGATCGGATTGAACGTCAAATCAGGGAGTTAGAAAATCGATCCTGGCGTTAACTATATCAGGTAGGAGGCAATTTAATGCGAGAAATTTTAGTCAGTTTTGGCGTTCTAGTGGTTTGTGTTTTAGTGCTGATTGGCGCACAGATCGTGGATCAAGGCAAACAGAATAGCGCTGTGGCATCCCCTCTGTCTGCATCCCCCTTGACTGAGGCTTCTGAGTCAGGAACCTTAGTTGCTCTCAGTTTAGAGGATGTGGCAGAAAAAGAAGATGTCAAAACCACAGAGTCAGGACTGCGTTATGTTGATATTGAACAAGGAGAAGGAGCAACCCCAAAAGAAGGACAAACCGTTGTCGTTCACTACACTGGAAGCCTTGCCGATGGGACAAAATTTGATAGTTCCCGCGATCGCGATCGGCCTTTTTCTTTCAAATTAGGAGAAGGACAAGTGATTAAAGGGTGGGAAGAAGGAATTTCGACCATGCAAGTGGGGGGTCGTCGCCAACTGATTATTCCGCCAGAATTGGGGTATGGTCAGCGGGGGGCTGGTGGTGTAATTCCTCCCAATGCAACGCTTATTTTTGATGTGGAATTATTAGAAATCTCATCTTAAATGAGCGATATTGTAGAGGCGTTCCTGCTGAATGTCTCTACAGATTGGATTCATTATCGTATCGCGCCATATTCCGAAATTCCGTCAATTCGGCGTTGAAAATGAGTTTGACCGTGCCGGTGGGTCCGTTGCGATGTTTGGTGATAATTAATTCTGCAAGATCGCGATCAGGTGTATCTGGATTGTAATAGGCATCTCGATACAGCATTAGCACCAAATCGGCATCTTGTTCGATACTGTTATGGACAATCATATTATTGGCAACAAAATTATGTAATCGCGGAACAGTCAAATCGTATACAGGAAGAGAATCACTAGGGGTAAGGGAGATAATTTTATCCCAGTAAACAGGGTTTGCTACTGATGGGGATGTAATTGGGAAATTGAAAGAATGTTTTTCACCACAGAGATACAGAGGACGCAGAGAGTGAGTGAGGGTTGATTGCTTGCTGATTCGGTTGGGGTGAGTTGTAATTTCTGTTTCTGGTAAGTGAGGAGGAAGTGCAATCTTGTTTCCGCATTGCAGTTGATCTAATCGCACCCAACCATCAAGGGTTAAGAATTTATGATTGCCGGTGGCAATAATTTTAGGTCCTAAAGCGGTTTTTAATTCAAAAGTGGGCTTGACTCCTGTTGAAAAAACTCGGCTAACTGGTGCTTTTTCCATTTTCCAATTATCAGGATTAACTGCCCAAATATTAAATCCGGATTGTCCAACTAAATTTTTAATGGGAACGTCTTCACCTGTATCAGCTAGAGTAACTAGGGTATCTCCAGATAAACAGCCCGATTCCCGCAAATCAGACAGCATAGGACGTTTATTGGTTCGCTGTTCCACCCCCCGACTCAACTGAGAAAGGGCAATCACTGGGGCTTTTAATTCCCGGGCGAGGGTTTTGAGACTGCGGGTAATGCGAGATAATTCTTGTACGCGATTATCCCCTCCCCCTTCCATTAACTGTAAGTAGTCCAGTAAGACGAGTCCCAGTTGTCCGTGTTCGGCTTGTAAGCGTCTCGCCTGTGATCGCATTTCCATCACGGTCAGGGTTGCGGTATCATCAATGAAAATGGGAACCTCAGAAAGCGTCCCGATCGCGCTACTTAATTTCTGATAATCTTGTTGGCTTAAACGCCCTGAACGCAGTCGATTACTTTCAATTTTTGCTTCACTGGCAAGTAAGCGCTGACTCAATTGTTCTTTCGACATTTCCAAACTAAATAGCGCCACTGGTGCTTGATAAGTACCGGCAATATTACGGGCAATATTTAAGCCGAATGCCGTTTTTCCCATCGACGGTCGTCCCGCCAAAATAATTAAATCGGACGGTTGCAACCCACTGGTCATGCTATCTAAATCGTAAAAGCTACTCTTGAGTCCGGGAAGTTGTTCTTGATAGTAAAGCCCTTCAATTTGATCGTAGGTTTCAATGAGGGTTTCACTCAGAGGCACTAACCCCGATTGTGGACGTTCTTGGGTAATGGCAAAAATACTTTGTTCGGCGCGATCCAAAATTGTGTTTAAGGCTTCGGTAGTGTCAAAGCCAAACTGCACGATCTTATGTCCGGCATTAATCAGTTGACGCCGGAGATATTTATCGAGAACCAGTTGGGCATAGCCATCAATATTGACGGCAGAGACCGTTCGGTCTGCTAGTTGGGCTAACTTGGCTTTTCCCCCTACTTTATCCAATAATTCTTGGTCGGCGAGCCAAGTGCTGAGGTTCATTAAATCTGTGGGTTTTCCTTGGGTTTGTAGCGCGATCGCGCCGCGATAGATCGTTTGGTGGGCTTGGAGATAAAAGGCTTCGGCAGGGAGAATTTCCGCAACTCGCGCGATCGCTTCTGGATCGAGTAATATGCCACCTAAAATTGATTCTTCTGCTTCGACATTCTGAGGCGGGAGAGATTGATCGCTAAGGGGAGAGAATTCGGTCATTATTTACTAACCACAGAGACACAGAGAACACAGAGCAATCATATCAATTGATCACTGGTATTTCATCGCGTTTGAAAGATGTTTTGCAACATCTGACGGGTATTTTTTTGTACCGCTTGGTCAAGTTCGGTTACTTCTGCCGTACTTAGTCGCCAGCCCAATGCCCCAAGATTATTTTGGGCTTGCTGTAGCGTCTTTGCCCCCGGAATCGGAATCGTTCCCTTACAAATACACCAGTTTAAAGCCACTTGGGACATTGTCTTTTCCCGATTTTTAGCCACTTCTGCCAAGGTCTTCAAAACTGGTTGGATGCCAGGCAATAAATACCGAAATAACAAGCCCCGGACTCCTTTGGGAAACACACCATTTCCATATTTCCCAGTTAATAAGCCAAGGGTCAGGGGACTATAGGCAATCAGTTGAATGCCTAATTCATCGCAAACCGCTTTCAAGTCCAATTCTTGTACTGGATCAGTGGAGAGGAGAGAATATTGCACCTGTAAGGTGACAATGGGAACACCGCGTTGCGCAAATTTTTGCTGCACTTCTCGCAGCCGCTTGGGGCCATAATTGGATAAACCGACTCCTTTAACTTCTCCCTTTTCATACAGATCCGCCAGTCCCTCTAACAGGGCATTCTCCTGCCAAGGGAAATAATTGGCTGTGGGCCAGTGCATTTGTACCAAATCCACGTTTCTGCCTAAACGTTGAGCCGAAGCACGACCGGCTGCTACCATGGACTGACGCGTTAAACGCCACGGATAAGCGGCCAGTTTTGTCGCAATACAAATATTTTCTTTCTCGCTTCCTTGATACTCTCGGGTAAATTGTCCTAACAGTTGCTCGCTGCGCCCTTTTAATTTTCCCGTGCCATAAGAATCTCCGGTATCAAAGAGAGTCACACCATGATCGACACAGTGATTAAACACTTGTTGCAGCTGTTGATCTTGACTCTCATCGTACTCCCACAACAGCTTATTGCCCCATGCCCAGGTACCACACCCCATCACTGGAAGACGCAGCTGCTCATTGACTTGAATTTTATTCTCTTTTGCTTCCATCATCGTGGGTCGTCATCTTCTCCTCTAACTTTAACGCCATTCTTAAACTTAGGAGAAACCCTTTCCGTAGAAGCAAGAGGTGGTTCTTGAATGAACTAAATGTGAGGGGGAAACTAACGAATAACTCATTCGTGGGTTCCCTCTCTAACTAACGGATAAGGGATTGATTAGTTTTCTGCTTGTTGTTGGGCGGCTTCACGAGCGGTCGAGACCCATTGATCAAATTGATCTTGGTTTTCTTCTACCCAAGTCCTGGCGTGACCCATAATATCTTCTGGAGAGTCTTCTCCTTCTCGCATTTTTCGGTTTTGAGCACTGATATCTGTTCTCGGAACCTGAATCACTTCAAATAATTTTGCTGCCGCAGGATTTTGATCCACAAACTCTTGATTGGCTAAGATTCGCATCTGATCCACAGCAAACCCAAGGTTGAGATTTTGCCCATCAATTTCAGCAGTGGTTGTTTCTTCAGAGGCTTCACCCTGGGCTTCGGGCAAAGAAGTATAAGGGACTTCTAGCCAATTCACATCTTCTCCGGCTTCTAAGACACCCCCCACCCATAAAGGCGTCCAAGTGTAATATAAAATCGGTTCTCCTTGCTCATAACGAGTAATGGTATCTGCCATCAGCGCAAAATATTGCCCCTGATCATGCTCAACGGTATCGCGTAAGCCATATTCATCAAGATGGTGTTCAATCACTAATTCACAGCCCCAGCCCGGGTTACAGCCGGTTAAGTTGGCTTTACCATTACCATCAGTATCAAATAATTGAGCAATTTCAGGATCTTGAAGCTGTTCTAAGTTAGTAATGTCATACTCTTCTGCTGTCGCTTTATCAATGGAGTACCCTTGGAGGACATAATCAAGAGAAACTCCCATCCGTTCTAATTTTT
>CAZAYV010000040.1:0-27270 GCA_964489465.1 uncultured Dactylococcopsis sp.
TGCTTTTGACTAAGCAACATGACAAAACAGTGTGTAAATAACTGCTGTCTAGACTAACCCAGAAAGGCTAAAGTTCTTTAATATCATCGATTTCAAAATATTGGTAGAACTTATCAGTGACTTCTAGCCAATAAGATCGTCCTTCACGACGTTTTTGCACTAATTCTAATTCCACTAATTCTTGCACCTGTTGGTAAGCAGTACTGCCTCGGAGTTCAATTAAGTCCGTCTGTAAAATCGGGTTTTTGAGCGCGATCGCGGCGAGGGTTCTTAAGGCGCCCACGCCTAATTCGGCGGGGACTAAATGATGCAGCAGTTTCTGGTGGTTGGATCGCAGTTGTAAGCTATAGCCATTGGGCATTTCCACCACTTCTAAGGCGCTATCGCGATGGGCATAATCCGACATGAGTTCGAGTATGGCATCTTCCACTTCCGCGCGATCGCGATCGGCATACTCACTAATTTCTTTGATCGAAAGCGGTTGTCCTTTCAGGTATAAAATGGCTTCAATTTGTGTCGCTAAACGAGGCTCGTTCATTCAATTTTTTAAACTTTATTACTTATAATTGCTGCAAGGGTGTCCAACCGGGTTGCCACAAATCTCGATCCTTTAATTGTTGCGCATTAATCCAAAATCTCACATTCGCATCACAAGAAGCAACCATTTCCGCAAATACCCATTGTCCTTGATTTTTACGATTCACTACTTCAAAATGCCGCCACCCCCAAGTTTTTTGTTGGGCAGTCCATTTCGAACCAACCAGGTGGGGAAATTTCTGTTTCTTTGCCATACTTGATCTTGATTAGGTCTAACGTTTTCGATAGATATCTTTTCGATGACCAACTTTAATAATTTCGATGACTAAAACTTTAGAGAAATTTTTAGCTCTTTTTTTGCAGATTGTTTCCATTCAATCTGCTAGGAAGCCATCCTGTTTTAATTCCTTGACCAACGGTCAAAGATTACGCCTTCCTAAACGGAAGGCGTAATCTTTGACTAAATCATCCTGAGAAAGGGTTATTTCTTCTTTTCTTTCTGCAATGGTGGCTAAATCTTCTATGTCTTCCAGCAATTCTTCAAACTCAGCAATCGGAAGAATAATCGACTTTTTCTCTCCTGTTTGATCAGTAATATATTCTGGATGAAGATCGTTTAAATCAATCATTTTGGCTTGTAATATTATTTTTTTCCAGTCAGACGATCATAGAAATAGTAAAAGTATAAGGTGAGAAATGCCCACCTTACACTTGAAGGATTGCCTCTATTTTTTGGCTAACAATTGCGCTACCTGTTTCGCAAAGTAGGTCAGAATTAAATCAGCGCCTGCCCGTTTCATGCTGGTCAGGGTTTCCATGACAATTTTTTCTTCATCAATCCAGCCTTTTTCTGCAGCGGCTTTAATCATGGCATATTCTCCGCTGACATTATAAGCAGCCACGGGCAGATTCGTATTTTGACGAACTAAATGAATAACATCCAGATAAGCTAAAGCCGGTTTAACCATCACCATATCTGCCCCTTCTTGCACATCGAGTTCTACTTCAGTGATGGCTTCGCGGGCATTTGCCGCATCCATTTGATAGGTTTTCTTATCGCCAAATTTCGGGGCAGAATCCAGGGCATCCCGGAAAGGACCATAATAGGCTGAGGCGTATTTTGCTGAGTAAGCCAGAATGCCCACATTCGTATAACCCGCGTTATCTAATCCTTCTCGAATCGCACCGACACGACCATCCATCATATCCGAGGGGGCGACCATATCCGCACCGGCAGCGGCTTGGGAAACGGCCATTTTTACCAAGACTTCTACGGTTTCATCATTGAGAATTTCTCCGGTTTCACTGACAATGCCATCATGTCCTTGATCAGAGAAGGGATCGAGGGCAACATCGGTAATGACAATCATTTCCGGAACCGTTTCTTTAATCGCGCGGATGGTTCGTTGGATCAATCCATTGGGATTATAGCTTTCGGTACCTGTGGCATCCTTTTTCGATTCCGGTAGGGCAGGAAAAAGCGCGATCGCGCAAATCCCTAATTTTGACGCTTCTTTGACTTCCGCCAGTAATAAATCGAGGGTGTAGCGATAACTCCCAGGCATGGAAGGCACTTCGACGCGGCTATTTTCCCCTTCCATGACAAACAGCGGATAAATTAAATCTTCTACATACAAATGGGCTTCCTGCACCATTTTCCGTAAGGCAGCGTTACGGCGTAAGCGACGGGGGCGACGAGGAAGCGAAAGCGATTGATTGGTTTTGATATCAGGTGTTAAAGAAGAGGTCATAAGTTATTCTTAAAAGAGGTTTCCACAATTTTTGCACTAATCTTCTATTGTAAGAAAGTTCTTTCTAATTCTGTAACAACCACATTTCGCAAGGGAGGAAATTGATTTCTAAGAAACGTTGCTTCGGATCTTTAGAAGACATACACTGCTTCCCTTAAGATGGCATCTTTGAGAAGGGGTTTGAGGGTAGAACGGTTTGCAACATCAGCAGGAGCATCAAAAAGACTTTGAATATAGAGTTTTAAGTTAGCATATTCAAACAATCCCATTACTGAATTACTGTTTAATTCTACAAGCAGATCAATATCACTATTTTTTTGCGCTTCTCCCCGAGATACTGAACCAAAAACTGCCAAGTGAGACACACCATAATCACGCAACTGTGATTCATGTGCTTTCAAAATTTGAATGGTTTCCTCTAACGAAAGGGTCATGATTGATGTTCCATTGCTAAAACCCGATTCAGCTTGCCACTTTGATAACCTTCTAAATCTAAGGTGACAAAAAGAAAGCCTAATTCCTGAAACTTTTGGGTTAATTGCGGCAAGTCCATTTGCATGACAAAGTCTTGAATTTGGTCAGGAGGCAGTTCAATTCGGGCAGTATCGCCAGCGGATCGCACGCGAATCTGATTCCAACCTTGTTGACGTAAATAAACCTCTGCTCTTCCCACTCGTTGCAGTTTGGCGACTGTAATTTCTTCACCATAGGGAAAGCGAGAACTTAAACAGGGTTGTGAGAGCTTATCCCACCACGGTAGCCCTAGCTCTTGCGTTAATCGTCTTACGTCTGCTTTCGTCATGCCAACTTCCGCCAGCGGCGATCGCGCCCCCCGTTCTTTTGCTGCTTGAATGCCAGGGCGATAGTCTTGTAAATCGTCGGCATTAACCCCATCCACCACATAGGGATATCCTCTAGCAAGGGCAAGGGGCTTGAGGGTATCGTGGAGTTCACTTTTACAAAAGTAGCAGCGATTCACCGGATTCGAGGTATAGTTAGGGTTTTCCATTTCCTGGGTTTCCACTAACTCATGGGGAATTCCAATCGTTTGGGCTTGGGTTTGAGCATCGTCTAATTCCTCTGGCAGCAAAGAAGGCGAAACGGCAGTAACAGCCAGTGCCTTGTCGCCCAGTACATCATAAGCGACTTTTGCCACCAGCGTGCTATCAATTCCTCCCGAGTAGGCGATTAATGCCTGTTCCATCTCTTGGAATAAGTCTTGGAGTTGTTTGAGTTGATCCATCTTTCCATCATCTTCATCTTGTTCCCTACATTAAACCGCAGCTTTAGAATTGACGACGGGAGAAGATGAGGGTTGCCACTGTCAGCAACAAAATGGTGTACAAAATTCCATAGAGCGCATTACTGAGTAAATCTCCTGCATTGGGCAGTAACCCATATACCGCTTCATTCCGGAAGTTAAGACGCGATAAATCCGGGAGAATTAAATATAGTGTCTGCGTAAAGGTTTTCACACTGGCATTATCGCTCAGATTGCCTAATTCAAGTAAGTCACGGCTAAAATGTCCCACCAGGTAAACACCAAAGGAGAGGAGAGTGGCAAGAATCGAACTGGTGAAAACCCCAAACAGGAGAGCAACTGCCACCAGCAGTGAGAGTTCAATGACCAGATAAAGCAAAGACAGCGCGATCGCGCCGGGAGGATAACTGATACCATTTAAGCTCAGTAAACCAAAGCCAATCACTCCCATCACCGCCACTAAAACCACCAGTACGGCGGATAAGCCCAGATGCTTGCCAATCATTAATTCCGCCCGCGTAATCGGTTTGGGAATTAAAACCAGCACTGTCCGTTTTTCAATTTCCTTATTAATTAAGCCAGTTCCCACAAAAATGGCGACGACTGCACTGAGTAAACCAATGCCTCCTAAACTCAAATCAAGGAGGATTTTTTCATCAGCACCGACTGAAATTTGGGGAAGTAAGCGCAGGGCGATGACCATTAATAAGGCGAAGAAACCAATAAAGTATAAAATCCGATCGCGAATCACTTCCCGAAATCCATTGGCAGCGATCGCGCCGACTCGACCTAGCAACATAGCGACTTTCCCTTTACTGAATCACGAACCCTTACTACTAACTCTTCAGGTTACCCCAAAACGTCGGATGACATTGCACAGCACCCATCCTGTTTCAGCCCTAAATATCATCAATTAGAGTAGGTTTCCGCCTGAGCCCGCATCAACAGATTCTTTTCTGAGGGAACCTTTAACTTTGATGCTAAGTTGAAGCATTCGAGCAATTTAAGGAAGCGGAAAGTCGGATCAACTAAATAAATTACTTTCCCCCCACGAATCGTGATTCCCTGGCGACTAGAAGCTTGAAACGCATGATGGAGATTGTGCCACCCTTCACCCAGAGTTAAAAAAGCGACAAACCCATTGTTGCGACTGCAATCATCCGTGATAAAAGGTTGGTTGCCAACGAGATGACAAAGAGAATTAGTGGTTTGTACGCCGTGAAAGAGTAAAGTAGTGCTCAGAAAAAACGCCCCGAGATATTCCATCCCTCCGATTCCGTAAGAAATCCCGGCTAGGGCAAGTACAGGGATAAAATGCCAACGATCAATTAACTTTAAAACTAAATCTCCTTCCACATCTTTCGGTAACTTTTCTGGGAAGAACTGAGAAGATAACAGCCAACCCCATTGCGACCAGCAAAATCCGGCAAATCCTTGATTTGGGGTATGAGGGGAATGGGGGTCAAAATCGCGATCAACATATTGATGATGAGCAAGATGGTGAGCTTTCCACCAACTGGGACCCATTTGCCCTGCCGCCGCAGCAATCATACTACCAAACCAAAGAATGGGCATTGGAGCATGATAACTTTTGTGCGTGAGTAAGCGATGATAAATGCTCGTGGTTGCCAACATCCGAATGAGATATAACAAGATTATCCAGAGGATTGCCCCCCACGATAAGCCAGTGCTGAACACTAGCAAGGCTCCGATATGATTAACAATAATTAATATGGGACCGAGTACATAAGAAATAATGGTGAGTCGGGAATATTGCTGCATTGATTTTAATTTATTTTTTAGATGATTCATTTCTCTGAATAAACATAAGTTAAATTAGTTTTAAGTTAACCTTCTCATTTCGTGATTTGAGAACGCGAATCAAGTGTAGCAAACTGTTTTCCCACGGAGATTTTTTGCTGATTTTATTTTCCAGAACTTAACTTCATGAAAGTGAAAATTGCTAGATCTTGATTGATTCAAACCTCCGTGCTTTTTGCACAGACTTGTGTTCAAAACTTGAGCTGACCATTGAGAACCATCACCCCATGAACCCTAATTACTAGATATGAATTGTCAGACTTATTTGTTGCAACTGCTTTCTCGTCGTGAATATAGTCAGGAAGAACTGCGTCAAAAAGCAGTAGCGAAAGGATTTGGAGAAATAGAAATTGTAGAGACGCTGCAGTATTTACAGGAAATTAATGTTCAATCTGATGCTGGCGTTGTTGAGAGTTTAATTTTGGGATATCAAGGGAAGTATGGAAAACGGAAAATAAAGCAGAAGTCCCGGGATAAAGGAATTCGTGACGATCTATTTGAACAAATCTGGGAACAGTTAGCAGATCAGCGAGAAACAGAAGATTTATCAAATCTGAAAGCAAAGGTGATGCGAAAATATAAGCTCAACCAATTTTCTGATCTCGATCCCAAGACCAAGCGCAAAGTCTGTAATTTTCTTCAGTATCGGGGGTTTAATCCGTTTCAGTTGCTTCAGCAGTGGCAAACCGAAGAAGGGTAAACTCGCACTAATATTAAAATAGATGGACAAGTGTTTAGTTTAGTATAGTTGGTTAGAAAATTATGTCAGTTTTGGCAGCGATCGCGGTTTTGGCGGTTTTAATTATCGTCCACGAACTGGGGCACTTTACCGCAGCCCGAGTGCAAGGGATTCATGTTAACCGATTTTCCATCGGGTTTGGTCCGATTTTATGGAAATATCAAGGGTCCGAAGTGGAATATGGCATCCGTGCCTTTCCCTTAGGCGGATTTGTGGGCTTTCCCGATGATGATCCCGATAGCGAAATTCCCCAAGATGATCCGAATTTATTAAAAAATCGTCCCCTCGGCGATCGCGCCATTGTGATTAGTGCTGGGGTGATTGCAAACTTTATTTTTGCTTATTTCCTCCTCGTCACCCAATCGGCTTTTGTAGGGATTCCCGAACCCCAATTTGAACCCGGCATTAAAGTTCCTGAAATTGTTAATCAAGAAAATTCTCCAGCCAAAGAAGCTGGATTAAAAGCGGGAGATTTGATTCTCGCGGTGGATTCCCAATCCCTTGGCGAAGGGCAACCGGCTATCCAAACCTTACAAATAGAAATTCAAAATTCTGTTAACGAACCGTTAAGTTTAACCGTTAAACGAGAAGGCGAAACCCTAGACTTATTGGTCACCCCTCAAGCTGGAGATGATGGAAAAGGAAAAATTGGTGTTTTACTCTCTCCCAATGGGGAAGTGATTCGCAAACGCCCGGATAATCTAATTGAACCGTTTACTCAAGGGGCACAAGAATATCAACGGATTTTTAGCCTCACCTTCCAAGGCTTAGGACAACTGATTAGTAACTTCCAAGAATCTGCTGAACAAGTGGCTGGTCCAGTTGCAATTGTCGCAGTTGGTGCCGATATTGCCAGTTCCGATGCGAGCAGTCTCTATCAATTTGCAGCGTTAATCAGCATTAACTTAGGCATTATCAACATCCTACCCTTACCGGTTTTAGATGGCGGTCAATTGGTCTTCTTGCTTTTAGAAGGAGTTCGCGGGAAACCTTTGCCAAGCAAAGTCCAAGATGGCATCATGCAAACCGGTGTCGTCGTTTTACTCGGTTTAGCAATTTTCCTTGTCATTCGCGATACTGCAAACTTAGCTGTGGTTCAGGAACTGTTCCAATAATGGGATTGTCGCAGCAGGAACGGGCGTTAGCATTACTCGCCCGTCTCAAACAGTTGTATCCGGATGCAACCTGTACCCTGGATTATGAAACGCCAGTGCAGTTGCTAGTGGCAACCATATTATCTGCGCAATGTACGGATGAACGGGTGAATAAAGTGACGCCAGAGTTGTTTGCCCGTTTTCCGGATGCTTACGCGATCGCGCAAGCCCCTCGCACCGAAATTGAAAGCCTGATTCGTTCGACTGGTTTTTATCGCAACAAAGCCAAAAATATCCAAGCGGCTTGTGAAATGATTGTGTCTGACTTCGAGGGGAAGGTTCCAGACACGATGAAAGAGATTCTCAAGCTACCGGGAGTCGCCAGGAAAACGGGGAATGTGGTGTTAGCCCATGTTTATGGGGTCAATGCCGGGGTCACGGTTGATACCCATGTCAAACGGCTTTCTTTGCGGTTGGGGCTAACGGAACACACTGATCCCAAACGGATTGAGAAAGATTTAATGGGACTGTTACCCCAACCCGACTGGGAAAATTGGTCAATCCGCTTAATTTATCATGGTCGCGCTGTGTGCAAAGCCAGACAACCTTTATGTGAATCTTGTTCTCTGGCTGATCTTTGTCCCTTTCCCAGTGCCAATAGTAACTAAATTCGATAAGATAGTGAAGCAGTATTTTTAAGGCATAATTTTTTTATGGCAAAAAAAGGCATGATTGAGCGCGAGAAAAAGCGCCAAAAATTAGTGGATAAGTACGCTGAAAAACGAGCGGAATTAAAAGAGAAAATTAGAACGTCTGAGTCTCCTAGAGAACGATTTCAACTCCAACGCGAACTGCAACGTCTCCCTCGCAGCAGTTCCCGCACTCGTCTCCATAATCGTTGTAATGTTACCGGACGTCCGCGCGGTTATTACCGTGATTTTGGACTCTCTCGTAATGTTTTCCGGGAATGGGCGCATAAAGGTTATTTACCCGGTGTCGTGAAATCAAGCTGGTAATAGAATTTTAACGAATTGACCCTCTCTAGAGAGAGGGGGAAGAAAAGCATTTCACTCTAAGTCAAGGGAAAGCTGATAAATTTCTTGACGAGATAAAGACGTGATTGCAGCTAACTGCCGACTCGCCTGTGATCGCGTCACTCCTTGCGCTAAAAGTTGTTTTAATTCGGTTTTAATGTCCTCCACAGACAAATTCATTGCTGCTGTTTCTTCTTTACCCGCAATCACAAGCGTATATTCTCCTTTTGGAACTTGCTTGCTGTAGAAGCCAAGCGCCTCTTCTAGCGTTGCATACTGAACATCTTCATAGAATTTCGTTAATTCCCGTCCCAGCATAACAGCGCGATCGCGCCCCAAAGATTGAGCTAAATCTTGCAACGTTTGTTTGAGTTTATGGGGGGATTCATATAAAACAATCGTTCGCGTTTCCTGCTGAAGCGTAGCGAGACGCTCTTGTCTGGCTTTCCCTTTTACCGGTAAAAACCCCTCAAATACAAAACGGTTCGTTGGCAGTCCTGAAACAGCAAGGGCAGTAATGGCAGCAGTTACGCCAGGAATGGGAACAACTGCGATCTTTGCTCCGACACAGACTTTCACTAAATCATATCCTGGATCAGAAATGCCTGGCATTCCCGCATCGGTGACAAGAGCAATGCTGGTTCCTTTTTCTAGTTGCTGGATCAGTTCTGGTTCTCGTTGCTTGCGATTATGTTCGTGATAGCTAATCTGTGGCGTTACAATGTCATAATATTGTAACAATTTCCCCGTGTGGCGGGTATCTTCAGCCGCAATCAAATCAACTGTTTTGAGGGTATTAATTGCTCTGAAGGTCATATCTTCTAAGTTACCAATCGGTGTTCCCACTAAATAAAGCGTCCCTGCCATTGCATTAACCCTACATCTAAATCAACAAAAATATCCCCCTCACAAGAATGAAGGGGATTGTCATGGAAAACGAGAAGCAAAACTCACTGATCTAACGGATAAAAGAGCTTGGTTTCATCAGAGTATTGCCAGCGAATGTTTTCTGGGTCACGGTTTTGTGTCCACTCGGCAAAATCAGGGTCAGATTTTCTTCTGCCAAGGGTACTGGAATGAACACCAAGTCGTTTGGCAAGTTCAGCTTGAATCAGAGAAATGTCCGCTTCGGCTGTTGCAGATTGCGGTGGTGCAGTTGCAACAGCGTGAGTGTGATTTTCAATTTGAGAAGGAACGGTTGATTGTTCAGTTGCAGTCGAAGACGAAGCCGTTGCAATTCCGTTGCCTTGCTCTTCTTCTTCCTCACCTTCTAAAGTTGCCAAAGATTCTGGTTCTTCAAAAAAGTTTTCCACGGCACTAGCGGTTAGGAAGTAGTAAACGTGCCCTTGATTTTCTAATTCTCGGCGTTTTGCACTAAATTCTGTTGCTTTATATTCTAGAAATTTACTGGCTTTGTTGCCTTCAATATTAGCTTTCATGGCAAGATCGACAGGAGTAATGCATCCATGATTTTCTCGAATCAGTCGATTGAAGGCAGGATTGACTTTGCCAACAAATTTTTGCCATTGCCATTGTTGAACAACTTGCCAAACAATAATGATTAAAAATAGCGCAAGCAAGACCGGCCAGGCAGTTGCAACAATCACTGCAACAAGCGCGATCGGGATAATGAGAACTAAAAAGCCAGTTGCACCACTGTCAATTACTTTTCCAGTCATGGGTTTTCGTGTTGAGTTGTCGGCAATTGCAGAAACGATTTTTGGGTTAGTAGAATCAAGATTTTTCTACACCAAGAGTGGTTTCAATTTACTCTTTTTCTCTATTATCTACGATTTCACAGATTTTGTTGCGTAAATTTAAATCAATTGTGCAAGTGTCTATAATTACAATTTTTAATAAATTTAAAATGGATAAGCTTGCTAATCTCAGTAATAAAATTTGCCAGAATGTCCGACTCATTGCCACAGATTTTGATGGCACCGTTACGGAAAAGGGTCAGTTGACCGGAAATGCAATTGAGGCATTCTGCCAGTTGCAGAAAGTTGGTATCGCCGTTGTAATTGTTACCGGACGTTCTGCCGGTTGGGTTAATGGGTTGCGCCATTATTTGCCCGTTGCCGGCGCGATCGCGGAAAATGGTGGGGTCTATCATTCTCAACCCGATACCCCCCCTGATTTTCTGGTTTCTCTTCCCTCTCTAACACAACATCGCCAGAATCTCGCCCAAGTGTTCCAAACCTTACAGACAACTTTTCCTGATCTGCAAGAAGCAACAGACAATCCATTTCGTTTTACCGACTGGACATTTGATGTCGCGGGATTATCAGATGCTGATTTAATGCAACTGAAACAACAATGTCAGCAACAGGGATATAGCTTTACCTATAGCAGCGTCCAATGTCATATCAAACCCCAAGGGCAAGATAAAGCAACAGGTTTAAAAACGGTGATCGCCCAATATTTTCCCAATTTAACTCCAGCCGAAATTTTAACGATTGGTGACAGTCCTAATGATGAGTCTTTATTTAATCCTCAGTTATTTCCGCTTTCAGTCGGGGTGGCTAATATTGAATCTTACACCGAACAACTGATGCATACGCCCCAATACATTACAGAAGCAGCCGAAGGAAAAGGCTTCTGCGAATTGGTAAATTATCTAATTAGTCATTGGGGAGTTGGTCACTGATTGATGATGCTTGCTGGAAGGAAGACCGTTAAAACTTCTCCCATTTCAGCACGTTGACGAACAGTTAATTTTCCACCAAGGGCTTCAAACAGATTTTTCGTCACATTTAAATTCAAACTCAGACTGCCGGTTTCCGGTTGTAAAGTTAGCAGCTGACCAATCGATTTCCCTTGCGGTTGAACAATATCTTGACCAAGGTTGGGCGCATTTGAAGTTTGAGACAACAATTGGAGTTTAATTTGACTGCCAGCAGTAGTCACTTGCACTTTCATTTTGCCACCGCTCGGTAAGCGCGAGGTAAAGTTTTCCATCAATCCGGTTAAAACTTGCGTGAGTAATTCTGGACTACTAATGACTGTTGGCAATTGTTCAGGAAGGATGACATCTAATTCCACATTGCGTCGTTTCGCCTGTTTTTTCCAATAGGGAATGCTTTTGGCAAATAAATCTTCTAGAGGAATGGGGCTTAGATTGACGCCTTGCTTGGCTTTCCCTTCGAGTTCTGTCGCTTGGAAAATGAGTTCCATGCGGTTAATTTGTTCGGTACATTCTTGATCAATGATCCGTAACCGCTTCAAAACATCTGCCCCTAAATCTTTACGCTTCAGTAATAAACGGGTCAACATCCGAATGGTCGTTAAAGGGGTTCTCACTTCGTGCGTGAGGGCTTGCAATAATTCCACATCCGGTGTGTTGTTTGGATGAACAGTGCTGTGTTGGGTAATATGTTTTTCTGCTGGCAGATGATTTAATAATTGTCGGCTGAAATTACTGACCAGGCGATAATGAGGGGCGCAGAAAGGAAACTGTTCTCGTTTGTTTTCAATGGAGGCCAGTTGTTCAGGAGAATGACTTTGCAAACGCGATCGCAGCGTCAGCCAAGCCCGTTGCGTCACTTCCGGATCAAAGGAAAAATCAAAGTGGGAGTTGCCTTCGCGATCCAGGGTGAGAACCAGTAAAAGAGAAAATTCTGGGGTGAACACTAAGCAAAACTGTTCATTTTGTAGTGGGTCATCAGCTGCTAAAGGCACAGCTTGAATGTTAGAAGAAGAGTGTGCAGTTTGCTCTCCACGAACCGGTGCAAAAGTTAGTAAGCGTGAGGAATTTACCCCCGGAAACGAAATTTCTGGGGTAAAGACGATAGTGGTTAAGTCTTGTTCCGGTGTATTTGCTTTGGTCACTGGTGCTGGGCTAGACAAAATTAACCCTTGCGCGATCGGTTCAAGTAAAGACTCTAATGCCGCGATCGCGCCGTACCATTGTCGCCATCCTTGCAACTGATCCGTTGATTTCGGAACTGATGACTGTTGGGTTTCCATCATTTGGCTCAATGCTGGCAACTGCTGAACACTCACCACTTGCCCCCTTCTACTACTAAACTTTTACCTGCTAACCCTGATCATAACTAGCCCTAGCCTTTTAACCGTAGCCGTAGAACCGAACGAATCAGTCGCAATTTCCCCTCGTGTTTTTCTTTCATCTATCTTGAGATAGGTTGAAAATAAATTTTTATTAAGATTATTTTTTTTTGTCGCTCCCCCCTAGACAGAAATACAAATAAACGATTCAATATAAGGGGTTGCTAAAATAGCTAAATTCTAAAATGACATTTGTAGGCTGGGGGAATAGTTTAAATTAACAAAAACCGCTCACAATCATCTCAATTCAATTCACCCCAAAACCTTACCAGAAGGGAAACAGAGCTCTTGCTTAACAGTTATGCCATGCCTCATCTACAGGACTAAAAGATGCAACCCCAATTAATCTTGTACTGATCATGCGGAAATTTCCCCAAAACATCTCCTCTGTACTCCCGACTTAAATTCCGGAGCCAACAGATCGTAGTGGGTGAAAACTGAATCCAAATCTTGGTTGAACTAAGAGCGGTAAAACCAGACAGAAAGCTGTGAAGTAAGACTCAAAAACAATCACTCTACAAGCCAATAGCAGTAAATTATGACTATTAAAGAAAGACAACAAGTTCAAAACTACGGCGAAAATCCCATTGAAGTCCGTGATAGTGACCACTATCAAAACGAATACATCGAAGGCTTTGTTGAAAAGTGGGATGAACTGATCAATTGGCATGCTCGTTCCAGCAGTGAAGGGGAATTCTTTATTAAAACCCTAAGAGAACATGGGGCAAAGCGGGTGCTTGATGCGGCAACGGGAACGGGCTTCCACTCGATCCGCCTCATTGAAGCAGGGTTTGATGTGGCCAGTGTTGACGGTAGTGTTGAAATGCTGGTCAAAGCATTTGAAAACGCAACCCGTAAAGACCAAATCTTACAAACAGTTCATTCCGATTGGCGTCAGCTCACTCGGCATATTCAAGAACGGTTTGATGCAGTGATTTGTTTAGGCAACTCCTTTACTCATCTGTTTTCTGAAGAAGATCGTCGCAAAACTCTCGCTGAATTCTATTCCGTTTTAAAACACGACGGAATTTTAATTTTAGACCAACGGAATTATGACTTAATTCTCGATGAAGGCTTCAAAAGTAAGCATACCTACTACTACTGCGGCGACAACGTAAAAGCTGAGCCCGAATATGTAGATGATGGGTTAGCTCGTTTCCGCTACGAATTCCCCGATGAGTGTGTCTATCACCTCAATATGTTCCCACTACGGAAAGACTATGTTCGTCGTCTGCTCCATGAAGTAGGCTTCCAAGATGTTACCACCTACGGTGATTTCCAAGAAACCTATCACCAAGATGATCCTGACTTTTACATTCACGTCGCTCAAAAAGACTAAATAGAGAGAGACTAACGAGAGAGTATTTTTGGAGGGAATGGTCATTGAAATCTTTAAAATTCCTTCCTGAAATTGCTTCGTCTAACTTGGGGAGAGGCTGCTGATAGGGACCATTTCACCTTGCGCCTAACAGGGAAATGTCCTAAGGTGTCTCAATGAACCAAGACTCTATTACCTTCGAGGAGAGTAGAACGTCAAGAACGTAAAGAGGTTAATTTGGTATGACCAAAGCAGACGCAGTCGCAAAACAAGCACAAGACTACTACGATAGCGGTAGTGCTGACGGCTTCTACTATCGGATTTGGGGTGGAGAAGACCTCCACATTGGGATTTACAATACGCCTGATGAATCCATTTATGATGCTAGTGTCCGCACTGTCGAACGAATTTGTAGTAAAATCAAAAACTGGCCAGCAGGAACCAAGGTACTTGACCTTGGGGCAGGTTATGGTGGCTCCGCTCGTTATATGGCAAAGCATCATGGCTTTGACGTCGATTGTTTAAATATCAGTTTGGTGCAGAACGAGCGCAATCGCCAGATGAACCAAGAGCAGGGACTTGCCGATAAAATTCGCGTTTTTGACGGCAGTTTTGAAGAGTTACCCTTTGCCAATAATAGTTACGATGTCCTCTGGTCACAAGATTCGATTTTGCATAGCGGCAACCGCCGTAAAGTGATGGAAGAAGCCGATCGCGTTCTGAAATCGGGAGGCGATTTTGTTTTTACTGATCCGATGCAAACGGATGACTGTCCAGAAGGAGTTTTAGAGCCAGTTTTAGCGCGAATCCATCTTGATAGTTTAGGTTCAGTGGGGTTCTATCGCCAAGTTGCGGATGAACTCGGCTGGCAGTTTGTAGAATTCGATGAACAAACTCACCAGTTAGTGAACCACTACAGTAGAGTGTTGCAGGAACTGGAAGCGCATTATGACCAATTACAACCGGAATGCTCGAAAGAGTACTTGGACCGGATGAAAGTGGGCTTAAACCACTGGATTAATGCGGGTAAGAGTGGTTACATGGCTTGGGGCATTCTCAAGTTCCACAAACCGTAATCCCTTGATGGATTGACCAACGGTCTCAGATTATTTCCCCTTCTTTCTTGAGGAAGGGGATTTACTTTAAAAGAAACCTTTTGCTCGCAACCAATTGGGATCAGGTGAGGGGGCGTACCAGCCCCCGAATCGAATTCGGGGGACAGCCCCTTACAATCAAACGTCGGGAACATTTGAGGAAGCGTAACATTCCAGTTACACTAAAGGATAGAAAGAGAGTTGGCGAGGTGGTTGCAATTTCTTGTGTCTGAGGACACAGAATTGAGGAAAGTCCGGGCTTCCAAAGACCAAACTGCTGGGTAACGCCCAGTGCGGGTGACCGTGAGGAAAGTGCCACAGAAACATACCGCCGGAGAAGGTGTAACCTGATCTGGTAAGGGTGCAAAGGTGCGGTAAGAGCGCACCAGCAGCATCGAGAGGTGCTGGCTCGGTAAACCCCAGTTGGAAGCAAGGTCGAAGGAAGCTAGGGTTGGTCTTTTACCGGCTTCCGCTTTTAGGTGTACCGCTTGAGGCTTTTGGCAACAAAAGTCCCAGATAGATAACTACCCTCAAGTTTCTCTTGAGAACAGAACCCGGCTTATGTCCAACTCTCTTTCTATTTGGTTTTTTTCTACTAAGAAAAAATAACCTGTTCTATAAGCACACAGTCATTAAATAACTGTCATAAGAAGGAAATGAGGGCAAAGCGCTCTTTTGGATTGGCGACAGATACTCATCGGTCAAAAACAGAGTCAAAAACACAACGCTCTGGACATCGACAAGGGGGATTGCGGCGGACCCGAGAACTAGAAAAATTGGTCGAACGGTTAGGATTAACAGATGCTACTGCCGTTGATTGGAAATTATTGGATTTAGCATTAACTCATCCCAGTGCCTCTAGTGTTGCCAATTATCAGCAATTAGAGTTTGTCGGAGATGCTGTTGTCCGTTTAGCAGCATCCGAGTTACTCCTAGAAACCTATCCGGAAGCGCCAGTGGGAGATTTTGCTGCGATTCGCTCAATCTTAGTCAGTGATCGCGTCTTAGCAGAATTTGCCGAAAGTTACGGCATGGATGGATTTTTGCTCATGGCGGGGAGTGCAGCGAAAAACAAAGCCGGGGCGCGATCGCGCCTTGCCGATACCTTTGAAGCAGTATTAGGAGCGCTTTATCTCAGCACCAACTCCATGAACTTAATCCGCCCTTGGCTTGATCCCATCTTAAAGGAAAAAGCAGATCAAATCCGACAAGATCCAGCCCGTCAAAATTATAAGGATGCGCTCCAAGAATGGACGCAAGCCCATTATAAAGTTCTTCCTCACTACCAAGTAGAAGAAACCGGACATGGCTATGATGATCCCGAACGGTTCACCGCTTATGTCTGGTTACAAGAACGCTACTTAGGGCAAGGGAAAGGACGCTCGAAAAAAGCAGCTCAACAAGCAGCGGCTCAATCAGCCTACCAACAATTAACACAATCATGAATCGTCCTCACACCACTGTTGTCTTAGCAATGAGTGCTGACGGCAAAATTGCAGATACAGCGCGATCAGCCGCAGAGTTTTCCTCCCGTATTGATCGCGCTCATTTAGAACGACAAGTGGCGCAAGCGGATGCAATTTTATTTGGGGCGGGGACATTACGCGCTCACGGCAGTGCCATGTCCCTGCGCAATTCCGAATTAATTGCGCTGCGTCGTCAGCAACAAAAGCCTGATCAACCGATTCAAATTGTCTGTACGCGATCCGGTAAGATTCCAACAGATATTCGATTTTTTCAGCAAAAAATTCCGCGTTGGTTGCTGACAACCCAAAAAGGGGCGCAATTTTGGCAGACTCGTGATCAGGAGGATTTTGAGGAAATTATGACTCCTGAAGCCGCTCACGGGGAAATTCACTGGCAACAAGCACTGACGACTCTAGGTCAAAAAGGGATCGAAAACTTAGCCATTTTAGGAGGGGGAGAATTGGTTGCTGCTTTGTTTACGGAACAACTCCTTGACAAACTATGGTTAACTGTTTGTCCGCTTTTACTCGGGGGGAAGGATGCGCCAACTCCCATTGAAGGATGGGGACTTAGCGCCGAACAGGCTCAACACTTAAAACTACTTTCAGTTGAAACCATTGATCAAGAAGTATTTTTACACTACGAAGTAATTTCACAAGAGAAGTGAGATCAACTGCGATTTTTATTCAGAAGAGAACTTCCCCAATCATCGAATCAATGCATTCAGGAAAAGCACGCTTGCTTTCCTTTGAGGGCTTGATTAACAATCGTTTCAATTGCATGGTTTGGCTATTCAATTCCTTGAAAGCGCCAAGGGGAAGGATCAATCGCCTGACCATTGACATATAACCCCCAGTGCAGATGAGGACCTGTGGACGCTCCCGTTGAACCGACCGTACCAATTTTTTGCCCGGCTGTCACTCGGTCTCCCTCTTGGACCTTAATATCGTTTAAATGGAGGAAAATACTAAGAACCCCTTGACCGTGGTCAATGCCAATGGTGTTGCCATGAACATGAAAGCCTTCACTTTCTTTCCCAACAAGGGCAACCGTTCCGTTGGCTGGGGCAACCACAGGGGAACCTGTACCAGCCGCATAATCTACGCCTTTGTGATAGTAGTCCTCTGCAAAGTTTCCGTTATAGTAGCGACGGACCCCAAACACCGTTGAAACCGAACCCCGATTCGGACGAACAAAGGTTCCATTCCAATATTGTTCTGGAGTAACCAGTTTCTTGAACTCAGCCACTCGATTCAATTCTAATTCCGTTGCTGGGCGATTATTACTACCAGTTAACCAAATCCGTTGCGTCGGAAAAGCGCGATCACGCAACCAAACTAAAAAATTTCTCACTGTCTCTTCACCATGAATGGTTAACGGCACTTTTCCCGACTGATCGAGGGGGGTGGTTGGAATCAAAGCCCGATATTGATTCTCTCCTACTGCAAATACGGGATAACTTTGATCGCCCCAGGTGACTTTTGGCTTATCTTCATTAAATTCGGTTTCCATGGTGACAGAAAGCGTATCTCCGAGTTGAGGATTATCCGGGTTAATTTTAACTTCCAAGGCTTCTGCAGGAAGGCTGAGTGTAAACAAACTGAGTAAGACACCATACCCTTTCATTTGCCAACTCATGATAAGAATTTCTCCTCACTAAAAATAAATATCTGCTTACAATATAAAGCATTGATCGAGGTAGCAATCGCCCCCCGATTAGAAGGGAGGGCAAACTGGTCTTATGATTTTGGTTTGAGATAAGCTACCGCTTGTCGCCAAACTAGGGTAGATTGGTCATAATGATCGACTAAACACAAACAATATTGGTCTTGCCAAAGCACTTTACCGACAATTAGATCTTCACTGAGGAGTTTGATCTCCACATCTTTCTCTTCTTTAATTAAGTTTTGCACCATCCGGGTACTGGGTAAGCCGGTATCAAATTCTGTCATCGTAACCCCTCATTGAATGCACTATGAAAATCAACTTTACCAAATATCATGGACTTGGGAATGATTTTATTTTGATTGACAATCGTCATGACCCAACACCCTGTCTCACCTCTGAACAAGCCATGAAACTCTGCGATCGGCATTTCGGAATTGGAGGAGATGGAGTGATTTTTGCCCTTCCTCCCCAAGGGAAGAGTGATTACACCATGCGAATTTATAATTCGGATGGTTCCGAACCAGAAATGTGCGGCAATGGCATTCGTTGCTTAGCTCGTTTTGTGGCGGATTTGGATGGTAAAACAGATACCGATGAAATCTATAACATTCATACCCTAGCGGGTATCATTCGTCCCCAATTACAAGAAGGGGATAAGGTAAGAGTCAATATGGGTAAACCGTATTTACTCGCAGCAGAAATCCCAACCACTTTAGCTGATCCTCAGGAAAAAGTGATCAATCAAGCGTTGACGGTTGCCGAACAAACTTGGCAAGTGACTTGTGTGAGTATGGGGAATCCGCATTGCATTACTTTTGTTGAGAATGCCGATCAAATTAGTTTAGAAAAAATTGGTCCCCAGTTTGAAAATCATTCAGTTTTTCCGAAACGGATTAATACAGAATTTATTGAAGTCGTTCGTCAGGATTATCTTAAAATGCGTGTCTGGGAACGCGGTGCTGGCATTACCTTAGCCTGTGGAACAGGGGCTTGTGCATCTGTTGTGGCTGGAGTTCTAACCAATAACTGCGATCGCGCTTCCACTGTCGAACTCCCGGGTGGGTGTTTAGACATTGAATGGTCAGCACAAGAGAATCATGTGTATATGACAGGTCCAGCAACGAAAGTGTTTACTGGAGAATTAGAAGTTTGATGGTGGGATTGTTCTGGATCAGTCGGTTCAATTGAAAATCTGTTCCCTGTTCCCTAATTCCACCGATCAGTTGCTAAATATGCAAAGTTTCAAGAATTTCATTCACGATTAAATAACTTTTCTAGCTGACGTTGTACCCAAAGAATCGGGTTTTTATCCAATTCTTGATAATTTAATAATCCTAATTCCCGCAATTGTTGTTGTTGCTGTGATAATTCTTCTTGTGCTTTTCCTAACTCCACAACAATTAACTCATAGAGTTGGGGCTGCTCTTTGAGTAAAGTTACAAATCCTTCTTTATTAATCGCAAATAGCGTCGTTTCTTCTCTTGCTCTAACCGTTACGGTTCGCCGTAACCCCAACATGAGAGAAAGCTCACCAATGAACTGTCCTGGGCTTAATACAGTAGGCGTTTGATTCAATTTTTCCACATAATACTCAACTGACCCCGATAAAACAATATAAAACGTATCACCTGGATCCCCTTCGCGATAGAGGATATCCCCCGCTTTAATTCGTTTACGATAGCCAATTTCAATTAGCTTTTTCAGTTCAAGTTCGGAACAATTTTGGAAATAACTGACTTTCCTTAATAAATCTCGTAACACCAGAGGACGAGAGGGGGTTACCGTCTTGGTAAGGCGGGGAAAATCAGTGGTCTCGGCTTCCTCTTTTTCTCTTGTATTTTGAGATGGGGGTTCCGGTTGTTCGGGAACCGAACTCATCTCTTGAGGAAAATAAGTTTGATACCAAACCCCAAGCCGAGGCGTTGCTAATTTAATGCCATACTGCCGTAAATTATATTCAATAATAAAGCGTAAAGAGCTTTCAGTGACGTGTTTTTGATCAATTTCTTCCACCCAAACCCAAAGTCGGAAATTGAGAGAATTATCCCCAAAACCCGTAAAATAAACGCAAGCTGGTTTTTCATAAGAGACGGTTTCTTCCATATAAGCGGAATCTAATAAAATCTCCACCACCAAAACCGTATCACTTTCGTGAGCAACACTTACTTCTACCATTGTCCAACCTTTCGTTCCTTGATAGGTCCAGTTAATCACTTGGTTTTCCACTAAAAAGTGATTGGGAACAATAATATAGCGGCCGACAAGGGTGCGAATGACTGTAGAGCGCAGGGAAATTTCATCAATATAGCCGGTCATGTCACTCCATTCGATAAAATCACCAGCTTTAATTTTTTGCTCAAAAAGTAAGGTTAAGCCACTGGTAAAATTTTTGGCAACTTCCTGCAAGCCAAAGCCAATGCCAATACCAATCCCGCCGGCTAAAAGCGTAAATGAGGAAAGATTAACCCCAATGGCCTGCAAAATGCTGACAAAAACAAAGGCGCCGCTACTATAACTAATAATAATAGAAATTGCTTCTCGGGTTCCCAAAGCAATCCCAAGTTTGGGGAGTAAATCCTTCCGCAAAATGCGTTTCAGGACAAGCGTCACCCCTAAACTGGCAGCGATAACTAAAAGGATTTTTCCAATGAGGAGAAAAGGAATCGTATCCATTTGACCAAACAAGAGAGAAGAAATAAACCGCAAATAATATCCCGCCAAAAATTACATTGATTTTGGCGGGATAGAGGTTTAACTTTTAATTGAATCGAACCATCTAAATTTGACGAGATGCCATTTTTTCAACATCAGCTTGGGTTTCTTGTAAAAGTTGCTCACGGCTGTCTCGGGCTTGAGTGAGACTTGGGACTAAGTTACGGGCTTGTAAAGCCATATGAAGCTGAAGCTGTGCCACGTAATCACGAACTTGCTCTTGTGTAGAATTTTGTGCTTGTTCCAGTTCCCAGTTCAAGATATTCTCCTCTCTTTAATTGCAACGGCTAGACTGAAGTTCACCGCAAACGGCGTGCTCATCTTCTAGAGGTTAGCATGTCCTTCTCAAGATAGGTCCGCGAGTTTCATAAAGTTTAATTTTTCGTAAACTCAGGGTAATGCCCCTACTTGATTGACCCACCTTTTTGCTGATGCCGGTGGTAGGTTCGATAAGAAACATACGCTTCTTCTGGATCATAAAGATGACACTGATCCACAATCTCTTTCATCATGGCCCAAGAAAAGCGTCGGACCTTGAGATACTCCCCCCAATTTTCTGTCAAACTTTGATGCGCAAGGCGCAAATTATATGCAGGTATGCCAACCGCAAGATGGTGGGGAATATGAACATTGATATCATGACAGAGTAACTCAACCCAACGGGGATAGCTGCAGTGAATGGTTCCACTGAGTTGGGCTTCCACTTCGTTCCAAGTATTTTCAGGACGAAACTGAACCTCTGGATCAGTATGATGAACCAAGGTGAAAGTACTCATCCAGAAGTGATAAACCAGCCAAGGCATGAGCCAAAATTTGACGATCCCCCAAACACCTGTGGTCAAAAACAGAGTGGGAAAGAAAACAAGAGCAAAACTAACCGTGATGGCAATGGATAATCTGACTTTCTTCCGTTCGCGGGGTACAACAAGAGAAGGATTAAAGTGAAATCGTCCCCAATGTAGGATGGAACCGAGCCACCACAAGCGTCCATAGACCAGGCTGGTAAACCAGCGCATTAATTTAGGCGCTGCTTCATATTCTTCAATAAACCAAGGATGCCAAGCGTTATCCACCGTTAATTTGTTGGTGTGTTGGTGGTGGAGATTGTGCATAATGCGCCAGCTATGGAAGGGGTAAATCAGAGGCAGTAAGAAAATATGACCCACGATATCATTCACCAAGGGTTTTTTAGCAAAGGAGCGATGTCCACAATCATGGGCAATCACAAACCATCCGGTTAAGGCAGTTCCAGTAAAGATCCAGGCAAAAGGGAGAAGAAACCAAGGTGAATAAATAATTGTTCCATAGCCGATCCCTGCAGCAACGACACTCATCAAAGCAGATAACCACGCCTGACGAGGATTTTTTTGAAAGCACTCTTTAGGAATCGTTTTTACAATGTCTCGTAGTCGGATCTCAGAATACAGTCCTTGCTGTGTCCTCTGCTTTGGTGTTTCCGATATCGTTTTGGTCATGAAATTATTTTGTAATCTCCGTTGAGTTAATTAATGAACATGATGACGGTGGTTCACTTGCTTAAGATCATCTTATTTTTCAAACTAAAATCATTCAAATTAGACCTTTGACCAATCTAGTCGAGTTAAGATGAGTTTTCTTAACGAACCTTTACATTTATAACATGGCAGAGATTGTTCTGTGTGGAAAGCTACAATTTTTTTTGATCGCAAGGAGTAGCAATTTATGGTGGATAAACAAAGACTACGCAAAGAATTACTGAAGACTCGACAAGCCCTCTCGCACTCAGAATGGCACGCCAAAAGCGAGGCGTTATGCGAGCAGATTTGTTTTTACTTAGAAAGTACCTCTTCGCTTTCTGCAGGAGGAACCATTCTCAGTTATTTTCATTTTCGTCAAGAACCCAATTTAGATCCTCTATTTCAGCTCAATGATTACCGTTGGGGTGTTCCCCGTTGTGTGGACAATGAACTGAGTTGGCATTTTTGGGAATGGGGAGATCCATTAGTGAAAGGGACCTTCGGGATTCGTGAGCCTTCAGAAGAGGCACCGCTTTGTCCCCCAGAAAATGTAGATTTAATTTTAGTTCCGGCGGTTGCTTGCGATGAGCGCGGGTATCGTTTGGGTTACGGAGGAGGATTTTATGACCGGTTATTTGAACAACTGCAATGGCGACAAATCCCAAAAGTGGGGATTGTCTTCGATGATTTGCTTGTCTCAGAAGTTCCTGCTGATCCGTGGGATATTGCTTTGGATGGCGTTTGTACCGACTGGGGATGGCGGGTTAAGCCTCTTGCCCCTTAACTTGCAGAACGACAAGCGTCATATCGTCAATGGAGCCTTTTTTCTCCCCAATGAAGGCTTGTACACTGTCAAAAAGATGCTGGACAATCTGTTCTGGGCTGTAGTGCTGGGCCGCCGCATCGTGAAAAGCTTGAATTAAGTTTTCTTCTTCAAAGCGTTGTCCTTTGGTATTGACAGCATCAGTAAAGCCATCTGTATAGTAAAGGACGGTATCTCCTTCTTCAAGTTGAACACCTGCTTCATCGTATTTCGAGTCGGTTTCAAGTCCCACTAACATGCCGAGCGTATCTAAACGGTGAACTGTGTTCGTTTTAGCCTGCCAGCGGAGGGGGGGATTATGGGCAGCGTTACTGTAGGATAAATAACGGGTTTTGGGATCATATTGGGAGTAAAAGAGGGTGACAAAGCGATGAGAACTTTCTAAGTCTTCGTACATGACGCGATTGAGATGTTCAAGAATTTTCGCAGGAGAATGATGGTTGAGCACTTCCGCCCGCAACATTCCCCGCGTCATGGTCATGATCAGCCCAGCTGGGACGCCTTTTCCCATCACATCACCAATCACAATACTCCAAGGCACAGTACTCCCCCCATTCTCTTCTGCGCCTATGTCACTTTGGGGTTGGTCGTAATTAGCAGGAATGAAGTCATAATAGTCGCCGCCCACGCGATTTGCGGTTCGACAAGCCGCAGCAATATCCAGTCCTTTAATTTTGGGATATTTGCGAGGCAACAGGTGGAATTGAATGTCTGTGGCGACTTCTAGCTCGCGATCGAGCTTTTCTTTTTGTCTAACTTCCACTGCGAGATCATTATTCGCAATGGCAACTGCTGCTTGATCAGCCACCAGTTGCACTAATTTTTGACGGTTTAATGTCCACTCATAAGCGCGATCGCGCGTAAAAATATAAACTTTGCCCCGCTCTTTTCCTTTGACTAAAATGGGCGTCCCAAATAATTGAATGTCTTCGGGGAATGCCTTTTGCATCCGTTGATCCAAAGAGGGAGTTTCTGCTTGAGATGGGATTACTTTTTTCCCTAGTTCACGAGTGACTTGTGAAATGCGATAACGAATATCTTTACAAGCTAATCCCCCTTGACAATGAACTTGCTCAACGCTGATTTTTCCTTCTCCTTTATACAGTAAAATAGCACTGCCATCGGCGTCAGCAACCCGGGCTGCCATTAAGGGGATAATTTCTAAAAATTGATTGAGGTTATTAAAACTGCGGAGGGCAAAGCCAAGAGAACTCAAAAGATTTTGAACTTTATTTTGTTCACGCCTTAAATTCGCCACTAATTCTTTCAGCGTAGACACAGGAGTATCTTGCCTGGCCAGTTTGGGTTCAAAGCCATTATTTTGTGAAGAAGGTTGTGGCGCTGGTAAAGCAGTCATAGAATTAGACATTTAATAATGAGCAATTAAAAATTAATAATCGATAATAACTGATTATTATTTATTGTTATCCCGCAACTCCTCATCATTCCCTCATGATCTTTCCCCAATTGTCAGTTATCAAGAGTCAATTGTCAATTATTGACCGCAGCTGGGCTGACCAAAAGAGAAATCTGTGATCCCCAAAGTTACTTTTTCATCTAATTGAGCGATTCTAAACTGAAAAATAATTCATTGTTATTTTTTATTTGTTTAGATACAAAGTAGCCGTTACTCTACCGCTAAATGTTTCTGTCGTCAATTTGAGTTGACGTGAGAGAAGCCCGGCTTTCCTAACTCTTAGCAACTTAGCGTTCTCTTCAAGAAAGCACGGGTTCTCAGCTGGGTTCGGTGACCGTTAGTGAATTAAGTTAAGATGCAATCAGCACTCCCTCAACTTTAATGCTTGTTCTCTCATGCTAGAAAACCTAGAACTGTTTTTCTATCAACTGCAACAATTTGCGGATCAATTAGTTTCTCAGCAGTTAAATCAGCTCAGTCCAATCAGTATCGGTCTGATTTTCATGGCTGGCTTACTCACGAGTCTGACTCCTTGTATGCTGTCTATGTTACCCATAACTGTCGGTTATATTGGCAGTGCCGAGACAGAGGGACGTCAAGATGCATTATGGAAGTCAAGTTGGTTTGCGCTAGGATTAGCCACTACTTTAGCAGGATTAGGGATCTTTGCAGCAGCGTTTGGACAAGTTTATGGACAAATTGGAATCGGTTTACCCCTTTTGGTCAGCGCGATCGCGATTTTGATGGGTTTAAATCTCTTGGAGATTGTCCCGCTACGCTTTCCCTCTCTTGGCGGTACCGAATGGATCAAAGAAGATTTTCCCCCCTCACTTCGGTCCTACTTACTAGGATTAACCTTTGGCTTAGTCGCTTCCCCTTGCAGTACACCGGTTCTGGCTAGCATCTTGGCCTGGGTTGCCAATACTCAAGATTTAGTGCTAGGGGCAGGATTATTGTTATCCTATACTGGAGGCTATGTCATGCCCTTAGTCATCGCAGGAACCTTTACCGCTTCCATTAAAAAGTTTCTGGAGTTTCGTCGCTGGGGAAGCTGGATTACCCCCATTAGCGGGGCATTATTGCTGGGCTTTGGTGTCTTTTCTTTATTACTCCGCTTACCCATTGATCGCTTTTAATTTCAATCCCGCATGACCTATCAACAAACAAAACCTAGATTTTCTTGGCTGAGGCAAGGATGGCGCAAAATTATTTATTTTTTAGCGGACTTGCGTCTTGCGATTATTTTACTGCTCGCGATCGCGCTGTTTAGTATTTCCGGTACGATCATTGAACAAGGACAAACTGTTGAATTCTACGAGAATAACTATCCGGAATCACCAGCCGTCCTCGGATTTTTATCTTGGCAAGTCATCCTCACCCTCGGCTTAGACCATGTTTATACCACCTGGTGGTTTGTTAGCCTCTTAATTATCTTTGGCAGCAGCCTCACCGCTTGTACGTTTACCCGGCAACTCCCCACCTTAAAATCAGCCCGACGTTGGCAATACTATAAACGTCCCGCTCAATTTGAAAAACTCGCCTTAAGTACAGAACTCCCCCACAATACCCTCGCTCAAATCATTCCGGAACTCAAAAAACATCGTTACCAAGTGTTTCAAGAGGGCAACCAACTCTACGCCCGCAAAGGAATCATGGGACGAATTGGTCCCATTGTTGTTCATGCCAGTATGTTAATTATCCTCCTTGGCGCGATTTGGGGAGCGTTTACTGGTTTTATGGCACAAGAAATGGTTGCCAGTGGCAAAACCTTCCAAGTGAAAAATATTGTTGAAGCCGGAAAATTATCTCAAGCACAAATTCCTAAAGATTGGGCAGTACGAGTCAACGATTTTTGGATTGATTATACGGCTGAAGGGGAGATTGATCAGTTTTACTCTGATTTGTCCGTGGTTGATCGCGACGGGAAAGAACTGAAACAAGAAACGATTCATGTTAATCAACCGCTACGCTATGACGGTGTGACCTTTTACCAAACCGATTGGGGAATTGCTGCGGTGAAAGTGCAAATCAACAATAGTCCCGTTTTTCAAATCCCCATGGCAAAACTCAACGAGGCAGGAGAAGGTAATTTATGGGGAACTTGGGTACCCATTAAACCCGATTTAAGTGAAGGCGTTTCTTTACTAACCCGTGACTTAAAAGGAACATTGCTCGTTTATGATACCGCCGGAAAATTAACCGGTGTTGTCCGTCCGGGAATGGGAATTGAAGTGGAAGGAATGACCTTAAAAGTCAAAGATTTAATCGGTGCCACTGGCTTGCAAATTAAAGCTGATCCAGGAATTCCCATTGTTTACACCGGCTTTGGCTTACTCATGATTGGAGTGGTCATGAGTTACATTTCTCACTCCCAAATATGGGCTTTACAAACCGAAAATTCAGTGTATCTAGGAGGTAAAACAAATCGTGCTCAAGTCAGCTTTGAACAAGAGTTTCTGGAGATTTTAACCACATTAGAACAAGAACAACCTCAACTGATGAGCACAACCTCAACTTGATGGAGTTTAGTGTCATTTCATAAGTTTAAGACCAAGTTAAGCCCCAAAAAGATAAAACAAGCTAATTGATCCTTCAAGGATTCGGATGTTCCGTTTAATATGGGGAGCAGAACAAAACCATTTATTGTGATCTCTCAGGGAAAATATTGAGTGACACAGTAGAGTATCTATTTCCACTGATATCTCAATTAGAAAAATTCTGATCAGCATTGATCTAATTTTTTAATTGATTTCAATCACATTTTTGTCCTTACAATCTGATACTTAGTTATGAAAGTTAATCGCAAATCTCTAACGACGTTAACGGCAAGCGCGGCCCTTCTTTTGGGAGCGGTCGGTTGTCAACAACAAACTCAACAACCCACAGAAGGAACCTCGGAACAACCTGGTACAGGTGTAGAAGTTATACCTGCTTATAGCGTACTAGAAGAAAAATTCCAAACTGAAATTGTCA